>DATCWB010000609.1:0-2486 GCA_036566625.1 Pyrinomonadaceae bacterium | reverse complement strand
TTCATCGAGCGACTCGACCTCGCCCGCAAACTCCAAACCCGGAATATCTGAGGGCACGCCCGGCGGCGCAGGGTAAACGCCGCGCCGCTGCAACAGGTCGGCGCGATTTAAGGACGCCGCGCGCACACGCACGCGCACGCGGTCGCCAGTCGCCTCCGGCCGTTCGACCTCCGCCACTTCCAGCCCTTCAACCCCGCCGTGAGAAACGATCCTGATCGCGCGCATGGATGAATCGTAACCAGTAAATCGTGAATCGTAAATCGTAAATAGAAAGAAACCTGCTTTAATCTATTCACGATTTACGATTCACGCTTGACGGCTCTTGAGCGATTTACGATTCACGATTTACGAGTTAATGTTCTGCCCCGCATGACTGTTCAGGCCGAGACATTCGTCGTCGTCAACTACAATGCCGCCCGCGCGCGCGCCGCATGGGCGCAAGTGGGGCGCGTGCTCGCGGAGGGCGGCGTGCGCTTCGACGTGCACGAGGCGAGGGAAGCGGGCGACGCGCAAACTTCGGCGCGCGAGGCTCTGCGCGCGGGCTACCGGACAATCGCCGTCGTCGGCGGCGACGGCACGCTCGGCGAAGTGGTGACGGGATTTTTTGAAGCGGAAGGCGAAGGCGTCTCTCCGGCGGGGGCGGCGGCAAGGATTCCCGGGCACATCAACGGGGAAGCCGCGCTCGCCGTCCTGCCCGCGGGCACGGGCAACGATTTCGCGCGCGGTCTCGCAGGCGAACGCGCCACGCTCGAACGCTGGGTCGAACGTTTGATCAAACACAGCCGCCGCGATGCCCGCGCGCAGGAGACCACGCGCGCCGTTGACGTGCTGCGCGGCACAATCGGAGACGACGCACGCCCGTTCTTCTGTCTGAACGCGGCGACGCTCGGCATCGGGGCGGAGGTGGCGGGGCGCGTCGCGTCGCAGGGGCATCTGTTGCGGCAATTTCCGGGCGAGGCGCGTTTCGCGCTCGCGGCCGTGCAAGCCCTGGCGCGCTGGCGTGCGCGCCGCGTCTCGGTGCGCGTGGACGAAGGGGAGGCGTTCGAGTGTGCGACGAATCTGGTCGCGGTCGCCAACAGCCCTTACGCGGGCGGCGGCATGATGTTCTCGCCCGAAGCGCGCACGGACGACGGCTTGCTCGATGTCGTCACCGCCTGCCGCCTCACGCGTCGCTCGCTCATACGCGAGATGACGCGCATCCACAGCGGCGGCCACGTCAGGAATCCGCGCGTGTGTATCTCGCGCGGAGAGCGCGTCCGCATCGAACACCTGACGCCGGAGGACGCGCTCGCGGTCGAAGCCGACGGCGACGTGCGCGGCCACACGCCGCTTGAGTTCCGCGTCATCCCCGGCGCGCTCAGGGTGGTTTACTGAGAAGTTTCAGGGTTCAGGGTTCAGGTTAAAGAATGAAGGACATTCAGACTTGAAACTTGAAATTTGAAACCGGAACTTGAAACCTCGGCCTTGAAGAGAATTATGACTCGCCGAGTGTCATCTCGCGGCGTTCGATGTCGAGCACTTTGTCGAGGCGGCGTCGGTGGCGTTCTGCTCCGTTGAAGCGTGCGGCGACGAAGGCGCGCACGATCTCGGTCGCCACTTCGATGCCGACGACGCGCGCCCCGAGACAGAGGACGTTGCAGTCGTCGTGCTCGCGCGACTGGCGCGCCGAGTAGGTGTCGCCGCACAGGGCTGCGCGCACGCCGCGCAGTTTGTTCGCCGCCACCGCCGCCCCGACGCCGCTCCCGCAGATGATGATGCCGCACTCGGCGGCACGGCCACGCACGGCCTCGCCCACACGCACGGCATAGTCCGGATAGTCGTCCGGCTGCGTGCCGTCGTGCGTGCCGAAGTCCACGATCTCGTGTCCCGCGCCGTTGAGTATTTCGATGATGTGTTCGTTGAGCGGGTATCCGCCGTGGTCTGCGCCGATAGCAATCTTCATTCGGTTTCTCTCCTTTGGCGGCAGATTGTAGCGCAAAGGAGAGCGTTTGCGCGGGGGCGATCTATTTTTGCCCCGCCCGCAGGTTGACGGTCAGCGTCTGCCCCGCGCGTTCGACGCGCGCGCCGCGAAACTCGGCCTTGACGCCCGCCGCTTCGAGCGTGAGTTTGCCTTCCGCATCGCGCACGGAGGGTTCGGCGGCGAGGCCGGCGAGGGTCAGTTGGCGCACGCCGTTAAAGAGCGGATGCGCGCCCGCGCCGGTGGTCAGCATGTATGGGTGGAAACTCTCAATCGCGCCCGCGTCGTTGCCGATTTTGAGGTGGCGCGTGTGGAGCACGTTCGCTCCGCCGAGACGGCGGATGTTCAAAGGATCGAAGTCCTGCGGCCAGAACGGCGCGGCCGTATCCGCGTTGACGACGATCTTCCAACCCGCCCGCGCCGCAAACTCGCGCTGCGAAGTTTCCCTGCGGGCGAGCAAAGTTTCCGTCTCGACTTTAGCGCGCGAGCGCGCCGACGCCGTGAACGACCCGGGCAGCGCGCACGACCG
>DATCWB010000608.1:0-4877 GCA_036566625.1 Pyrinomonadaceae bacterium | reverse complement strand
GGCGGCCTTCGTTTTCACCGCGCGCCCGTCAGCCGTGCGCCCCCGCCCGCCGTAAGTTGCGCGCCCGTCGCCGCACGCGTTTAGCGCGCCCCTCGCCGCCGCCCCGAAGTGTCTCCACTGTCTTGTGTTTACGAGAGTATGCCTTTATCATAGCGCGTCGCCTGTAGCCTGCCTCGTGCCACACGGTTGGTTGGAACAGGCGACGCTCTTGCAGGCCGGCCGGGCGTTAAAATGTCCGGCGATTTTCCCAAACTTCAAGCATCTAAAGCGGGTCGGGAAATTAACTCTCGGAGGACGAAAGTCTAGTGTTTAGCGATCAATTTCGCCGTAACGAATCGGTGAGGGGCAAATTCAGCGGGGTGCGCAGTTCGACGCTGCTTTCGAATTTATCGAACGCGGCGTGGAAGGTGTTTCAGTCCGTCAACCGCGCTCTGCCGGAAGGTGAGGCGATTCGCCCGCAGTGGGCGCCGGGGCCGCTCCTGAAATCTTACGAAAAGAGCGCGCCGCCGCTCGGCTTCCCACGCGAGACCGACTCCCTGTGCCCGACCTGCGTCAAGGAAGTGCGCGAGGCCGTGATCTCCGGCCAGACGCCTTTAGAGACTTTGATGCACGAGCATCCGGGCGAAATCAAGGCGCAGATCGTCGAAGAGGACGGGCGCATCCTGATGCGCAAGACCTGCGCGAAGCACGGCGAGTTCGTAGACGTGATGGCGACGAGCCCCGAGTTTTTGCGGCGCATCGAGTCGCTTTTCTACGGGCGCGATTTTCGCGCGGCGGAAGACGCGCACGTCCATCGTCACGGCACGTCCGACATCAAGTTCGGGCGCGGCGCGGTGTTGACGGTTGACCTTACGAACCGCTGCAACATGATGTGCAATCCGTGCTTCATGGACGCCAACCAGGTCGGCTACGTCCACGAGCCGACGTTCGAAGACACGAAAGCCATACTCGACCGCGCCGTCTCTTTCAAACCGCGTCGTCAGGTCATCATCCTCTTTTCCGGCGGCGAGCCGACGCTCTCGCCCTACTACCTCGAAGCCGTCGCCTATGCCAAAAAGATCGGCTTCTACCGGATACTTGCCGCCACGAACGGCATCCGCTTCGCCGAAGACATAGAGTTCTGCCGTCAGGCGAAAGAGGCCGGGCAGCACGGCGTCTATTTGCAATTCGACGGCGTCTCGGAGGAGAAGAACAAGCACCGTGGCGTCGGCAATCTCTTCGACGTGAAGCAGAAGGCCATCGAGAACCTGGCCGAGGTCGGCATCAAGGTCACGTTAGTCACGACCATCGTCAACACGATTAACAACGACGCCATCGGCCAGATCGTCGAGTTCGCGGCGAAGAACATAGACAAGATTCAGACCATCGCCTTCCAGCCCGTCTCCTTCACGGGGCGCGACGAGGACGTGCCGGACGACGTGCGCATCCAGCAGCGTTACACGCTGGCCGACATGGCGACCGATCTGGAGAAGCAACTCGGCGGCGAGTTGAAGGCGCAGCGCGACTGGTTCCCGCTCTCGTCCTACTCGGCTTTCACCTCCGTGATGGACATGCTGCAGGGCGCTGACGCGCCGTGGGGCTGGTCGAGTTGCAACTGCCACCCGAACTGCGGTGTCTTCACGCTGATGGTCGTCAACCGCCACACGGGCGAGTGGACGCCGCTCTTCAAGTTCTTCAACTACGAGCAGTTCATGCGCGACGTGGCCGTCATCACCGACACGGCGCGCGGCGCGAAGCTCTCCATGGCGCAACTCGGCATGACCATCATGCGCAACTTCGACGCCAAGCGCGCCCCCGAGGGCTTCCCCATCTCGCAGATCATCAATCTCTTCAAGCCGTCTTCGACCAACTCCAATTCGGATCGCAACGACCGCATGAAGACGCAGCACGGCTCGCAAGACCCGAATGACGCGTGGCGCGTGCTCTGCGTCGAGGGCATGTGGTTTCAGGATTTGTTCAACTACGACTTCCGTCGCACCGAGATGTGCGTCATCCCTTACGGCACGCAGGAAGGCGAGATCAGTTTCTGCGCCTACAACACGGGCGTCGGCTGGCGGCAGATCATCGAGAACATGCACAAGACCGCCGGACTCGCCGAATGGTACGAAGAGAACGGACGCCACGCCGTCTACGCCAAAGGCAAGGAAGTGCCCGGCATCCCCAAGAAGCACTCGCTCTCGCTCCCCATCGTCCAAGCCATTCTCGACGAAGACTCGGGCGAGCGACCCGTCAAAGTGTCGCCCTACCTCGTCGAAGAAGACGAAGAGGTGGCGGTGTAATTTGTTTGTTCGTGCATGCCCGTATCATTCGATGCGGGCATGCACGAAAATTTCCCGACTCAGGTTAGTCCCCGACTTCCGCAGCTCCACGACAGCAGCAGCAGCAGTACCAAATCAGCATCCTGATTCCCTCTCGGCAGGCAAAGATTTTTCCCTTGAAGACTTTTGCGCCTGAGAGATTTTCCGAAAATACAAACCAACCTAAGAAAGGTAATCCTATGAAAGCCCTCACTAGACTTATGTTCCTGGTGATGCTCACGCTCGCGTCGGCATCTCTCAATTATGCCCAGACCCCGACTCCCGAGCCGACTGCGAAGCCGGAGCCGTCGCCACAACAGTCGGCGACGCCCGCCGGCAACTCGCCGGCCGTCGCCGGCGGCGAACAGGCTGCGCCGCAGGAGGCCAAAGCGACGATCTACTTTTATCGCACCAAGCAGTTCACCGGTGGGGCGCTCGAACCTTCCATCTACTGTGATGACAAAGAACTGGCGCGCATGGACAACGGCCGCTACTTCGGCGTCAGGCTCGACCCCGGCAAGCACACTTGCCGGATGGGCGATAAACAGACCGGGTTTGAACTCGACATGAAGGCCGGGCAGGACTACTACGGACGCATCTCAATCGAGGCCGGTTTCTGGAAGGGACGCGGGCGGCTCACCCTGATGCAAGCCGAACAGGGGGCGTTCGAGGTCAAAAAGCTGAAACTGCTCGGGGCCGACAAGGTCAAGAATCGCACGCTCGTCACGATTTATGAGGGCAGCGATAAAAAGTAGCGGGACTGGCCGGGTGGTACGAGGAGAACGGACGCCACGCCGTCTACGCCAAGGGCAAGGAAGCGCCCGGCATCCCCAAGAAGCACTCGCTCTCGCTCCCCATCGTGCAGGCCATCCTCGCCGAAGATTCGGGCGGGCGACCCGTCAAAGTGTCGCCTGACCCCGTCGAAGAAGAGGAAGAAGTGGCGGTGTAACTTCACGCGGGCGCGTCCCTCACTTGCGGTGAGGCGCACGCCCGCGTGAACGCCGCCATTCAGGTTTAATCCCGCCCCTCATTAACTCGCTCCGCAAACACACAAAGCTCGCTTCCTATATGCGACGCCGATAAAAAGTGTCCTAATCGCCCGCGAGGGCTGCGTGAATCCGTGTCAGGATGCGTGGCATCTCGTTTGCCACGCGTTTTCGCGTCCGCACACTTTTTCAGGAGCATGTTGCATGAAGAATCTTTCCATTTCACTCATTTTATCGCTGCTCATAGTGCATCAGGCGTCGGCGATACCGTCCACTGCCCGCGCGCAGGAGGCAGCAAAAATTATCCAACCGTCGCAAGAAACCGCCGCCCGGCCGCTCGACAACGCTGACGTGCTGGCACTGGTTAAAGCCGCCCTCGCGCCCGATGTCATTATCAGCAAAATTAAATCGTCGGCCTGTAAGTTTGAGACGACGCCCGCCGCCCTTGAGCGACTGAAGGCTGAAGGCGTGCCCGATTCCGTGATCCTCGCCATGCTCAATACGCCCGGCGCAGCGGTTTCGGCGGACACGGCTTCGCCGCCCGTCGCCGCGCCGCCGTCGCAGCCTCTCCGGGTGAAGATTCCAAAGGGCACGCCGCTCGATGTCGAGATGGCTTACACGATCAGTTCGCAGGAGGTGCGGGCGGGCGAGTTGATCAGCTTTCGCGTGGTCAACCCCGTTTTGGTGGACGGAGTCGTAGTCATCGCCGTGGGCGCGACGGCGACGGGGCGCGTCGTGAAATCAAGCAGGGGTGGGCATTGGGGGCGCGCCGGTCGCATCGCCTGGACGATGCAGGACGTGACGGCTGTGGACGGTACGCGCATCCCGCTCGCGTCTGCGGGGCGGATCGTGGGCGACAGCAAAGGCGCTAAGGTAGCAACTAAAATGATACTGACGGGCGCGCTGATGCCGCTCATCGCCCCCGTCGCGCTCCTGCACGGCTTCAAGCGCGGGGAGAACGCGTTTATTCCGGCGGGCAAACGTTTTGAAATGTCGGTAAGCAGCGACGCGACCGTAGCCGTCGCGCCGCCGCGATAAACACGGAGCGCGGACGAGGCCGGCGAGGCGTCAAAGGCGCGGTTGACAACACCCGCGCCCGCACGTTAATTTCTTTCATCGCCGTCATGTTGGGAGATGGTGAAATGGTATCACACCTGACTCTGGATCAGGCTTTCGGGGTTCGAGTCCCTGTCTCCCAGAAATCATACGAAGGCCGGACGCGTTGTCCGGCCTTTATAATTTTTGCCGGGGATTTTTACCTCCGGAGGCCGCCGCGCGTATCAGACAACGCGCCTCATGCCTTATAATGCCTCGCCCCCGTCACACCGAGATAAAATTTCAGGTCGTCTTCCGGCGCACATGTTCTCTGTAGGCGCGCGCCGGGTGGGTGAGAGTTAGTGGCTGAGCAACCAACCGTGATGAAGTTCGGCGGCACGTCGGTCGAGGACGCGCGTGCGTTTGCGCGCGTGGCGGGGATCGTCCGGGCGCGCCGCGCCGAGAGTCCGGTCGTCGTCGTCTCCGCGATGAGCCGCGTCACGGACGCGCTGCTGGCGAGCATCGAGACGGCCGCCGTGGTCGACGCGGACGGCGCGCT
>DATCWB010000607.1:0-5938 GCA_036566625.1 Pyrinomonadaceae bacterium | reverse complement strand
GACGGCCAGAGCGGTGCTTGCGAGCGTTCCCGCCGCGTGCAGGCGGCGCGTGCCCGCGCGGCTGTGTTCGGCTAGGTAGTGCGGCCAGAAGTCCGCGAAAGATTTCATCTCCGGTTTGGTCATCGCTCCCTGCGCCTTTGTTTTTTAGATTTGCAGTTGATGATCCGTATCTGCTTCGCAGTTAAAGTCCGGGAGAGTGGAACAGGCAACGGGGCGAGCAGACCGCGCGGCATGAGCGCAAGCTGGACATAAGTATTTTCAAGATGCCCGGCATCTCTCCACATCACTCTGCCCCAATCGACACCACGGTGCTTCACAAGGTACTCCTTCATGCGCATCGCCCTTCGTTGCCCCTCACCGGTGCACGCCCGACGCCCGGCGTAAACGATAATGTCTGCGATCCAATTCGGAGTCATCCCCAGGGATATGGCAAAGTTGTCGAGGCGCGCTTGCTCATCTTCCCAAGAGATATTGCCGTATTGGTCGAACGCTTCGAACATGCTGCTGGGCGGAGGCACATCGCCCGCGCCGCCTTGAGCCAGAGATGTGCTGCCCCAAGCCAGAGCTAGTAGCAGGGAACAAATGGTCAACCGGCAATGATTCATATCGTCGCTCCAAAACTCTAAAGCATTCATTCCCCTCCGGTCGAAAACAGGCGTTGATATTGATCGGCGCGCGCGGGGTCGAGGCGCGCGAGTTGGAGATTCTCCTCGACGTGCGCGCGGCGGCTCATGCCGACGAGGGCGGTCGTGATGCCCGGCGTGGAGCGCGTGAACTGGATCGCGGTGAGCGCGTCGGAAGCGAGCGAACCGAGCGGCTCGCGTATGTCTTCGGAGAGCCCGCGCGCCACCTTGCCCTGCAAGATGCTCGCGCTCGCCACGACCGTCACGCCGAGCGCGCGCGCAGCTTCGAGCAGAGACACCTGCGCGCCCTGAAAAGTTTGGTTCGACTGGGTGAGGGCTTCGGGCATGGCGAGGTTGAAGGGGAGTTGGATGAAGCGGAAGTGATGCCCGTCTCCGCCAGCCTCGCGCGCGAGTTCAAGCATGCGTTCGAGCGAGTGATAGCCGCGCTCTGAGGGTGCGACGCGGAAGCCGTTCCATGTCGCCACGCCGTAGGTTTTGATCTTCCCCTCGCCGACGCTGCGCTCCAGTTGCTCGAAGGCCGCGCGCAGGCGCGTCTCGAATTCGGCGGGCGAGACAACGCCGAGTTGCGTCTCCGGGTTGTGGATGTAATACACGTCAATGGCGTCGAGGCGCATGTTGCGGAGCGATTGTTCGATCTGGTGCGAGAGATATTTCGGCGTCATGCAATGGCTGCCCGCCGCGATGTCGGACGAGGCGGCGACGCCCGTCCGAACGAAAGTTTCCTCGATGTAGCGGCGCACGCCCTCTTGCCCGGCGGGCGGGTCTGTGTCGAAAGGAATGTAGCCGCCCTTCGTGCAGATGACGATCTCGTCGCGCGCGGCGCGCCCGCTTTCGACCAACGCCTGCAAGGCCGCCCCGATTGAACGCTCGCTGCGCTGAAAACGATAGTTGGCCGCCGTGTCCACAACGTTCGCGCCGAGTTCGACGGCGCGCGCGACCGTCTCCGTGTAGCGCGCATCCGTTTCCGCGTCGGGCTTGCCGAGATACGTGCCGATGCCGAGCGAAGAGAGCCAGAGGTTTTGTTCGAGCCGGAAATGGTTCGCGGCAATCGTCTCCCGCTGGAGACGCTCGCGGTAGCGCGTCGTCCCTTCGGTCGTGGCGTGGCCTGTGATGGGCATAGTTTGAACCTCCGGTTTGTTTGGAACGTGGACGAACTATAAGCGTTGTGGGCGCGGCGCGGCAAGAATATTTCAGGGAAGCGCGGGAGGTGTGCTAGGGTCTGGACTCTCAATATTGATTCTACGAAAATGGAAAAAGCGTTCACCATCGCAGACACAGAGCGCGCGGAGGAAGGCATCAGACAATTTCAAATTCGAGATGGTTTCTACAATTTCAAATTTGAAATTGTCTATTGCCTTCCTCCACGCCCCCTCTGTGTTCTCTGCGCCCCCTGTTGAATGGTTTTAGTTACATGAGCAACACACCGGAAAAGGGAAGTCTCGACGAGATGCGGACGCGTGATGGCGGCGACGACGGGGCGCGCGCCTCGTCGCTCGACATCACGGGCGAGGCGTTTGGCGAACTCGCCGCGCGCGCCGTCGAACTTGTCTCAGACTACTTCCGTGGCGTCTCCGCCTCGCCGGTCATGACGCACACGGGCGCGGTCGAACTCGCCGCGCAGTTCGACGCGCCGCTGCCCCGTGCGCCCGACACGCTCGACGAAGTGTTCGCGGATTGCCGCCGCATCTTCGAGGGCAGCCGCCACAGCGGACACCCGCGCTTCTTCGGCTACGTCGCTTCGCCCTCGACACCCGTCGGCGCGTTCGCAGACCTCATCGCCTCCGCGCTCAACCAGAACGTCCCCGCGTGGCGTTCGTCCCCGGCGGCGACGCACGTTGAGCACACGGTCGTCCGTTGGCTCGCGGCGCTCGTGGGTTACGCGGAAGACGCGCGCGGGTTGTTGACGAGCGGCGGCTCGATGGCGAACCTGAACGCGCTCTACGTCGCGCATCGCACGAAGGCGCGCGCCGCGGGGGCAGAGGGCAACGACGCGGCGGCACGGCAAACGCTCGACGTGTCGCAAAAGGGGCTGTGGCACGCCGCGCGGCCGGCGACCGTTTACGTCTCGGATCAGGCGCACATGTCAATCGCGAAGGCGGCGGACATTCTGGGCTTCGGGCGCGAACAGGTGCGCGTCGTCGAGTCGGACGAAAACTTTCGCATGGACACGCGGCGTCTGCGTGAGAGGATCGAGCAGGACAGGCGCAACGGTTTTCAGCCGTGCTGCGTGGTCGGGAGCGCGGGCACGGTCAACACGGGCGCGGTTGATCCGCTCTCGGAGATCGCGCACGTCGCGCGCGAATACGATCTCTGGTTTCACGTTGACGGAGCATACGGCGCGCTCGCGGCGTCCGACCCGTCAAAGCGCGCTCTCTTTGCGGGGCTGGCCGATGCCGATTCCGTCGCGCTCGACCCGCACAAGTGGCTCTACACGCCGGTTGATTGCGGCTGCCTGCTCTTTCGCGACGCGGCGCGGGTGCGCGCGGCGTGGGCCGGGAGCGAGGCCGACTATATCAAGATTTTTGAAGAGACGGAGGACGAGTCGTTCGCCTTCTTCGACTATGGCGTGGAGTTGTCGCGCCGCTTCCGCGCGTTGAAAATATGGATGCTGCTGCGCTACTACGGCGCGGAGAGCATCGCCGCCGCGATCTCGGAAGACAACGCGCTCGCGGCATATTTCGGCGGGCGCGTCGAAGCGGCGGAAGACTTTGAACTGCTCGCGCCGGTCGAGTTGAGCATCTGCTGTTTTCGTTATGTGCCGCCGGATGCGCGGCGGCGGCTCGCCTCGGCTGTGGGTGAAGCGCGAGCGATTGTCGAAGGGGAAGTCAACGAGTTGAACGAGCGCATCCTGCGCGCGGTGCAGCGCGGCGGGCGGGCTTACGTCTCGAACGCCTCCCTGCGTGGTCGCTTCGCCCTGCGCGCCTGCATCGTCAACTTCCGCACGACGCGCTGCGATATTGATGCGACGCTCGACATTATCCGCGAGGCGGCGCGCAATGTGAGTTGAGAAAGGCATTTCGCGCCGGAGGCGTAAAGAGGCAAAGGAAGGCGCAAAAGTTGTTAAGGCCACCGGAGCCTTTGCGCCTCCCGCTTCGCATCTTCGCGCCTCTAGCGCGAAACCGTCTTCATTGGTTAAATGCTAAATTCAACCATTGTTGATGTCGAGAATTTTGAGCAGGCAGATGCCCATGGAATCCGCAGGCGGCAATCTTTACAAACGCGAACTCGACGCGGCCATCTCGCTCGCGCGCGCGGCGGGCGCGGCCGCGCTCGAACATTACGGCGGGCCGCTCGACATCGTCCACAAGAGCAAGGACGAAGACCCTGTGACGCAGGCCGACCACGCGGCCAACGATGTGATCGTCGCGGGCTTGCAGCGCGAGTTTCCCGCCGACGGCCTGTTGTCCGAAGAGACGCTCGACACGGTGCGCCGCCTGAGCATCTCGCGCGTCTGGATGGTTGACCCGCTCGACGGCACGAAGGGTTTCATCAACGGCAACGGCGACTTCGCCGTGCAGATCGGCTTGGTCGAAGAGAACACGCCCGTCGTCGGCGTCGTCTATCAGCCGGTGCCAGGCTTACTACACTATGCGGCGCGCGGCGCGGGCGCGTGGGTCGCGCGGGCGGGGGCAGAACCGGAACTCCTACGCGTCTCAAGCGAGACCGAGTTTCGGCGGATGCGGCTTGCGGCGAGCCGGGATCACCACAGCCCGCGCATGTCTGCCGTGATGCGCGCGCTCGGCCTCAGCGAAGAGATCAGGCGCGGCTCGGTCGGCATCAAGACGGGGCTGATCGCCGAGCGGCAGTGTGATCTCTATATCCACCTCTCTTCGCGGACGAAACACTGGGACACCTGCGCGCCCGAGGCGATCCTCTCGGAAGCCGGGGGGCGACTGACTGACCTCTGGGGCGAGCCGCTCCGCTACAACACAGAGGACGTGCAGAATCGCAACGGCCTCGTCGCGGCGAACGGCGCGGCGCACCCGCTCGTCGTCGAACGTCTCGCGCCGCTGCTGGACGAGTTCGAACGCACGCGCGTCCCGTAAAGACGCGCTCTCGACGCCGGCGCATGGACGTTCTACTTTCGCCATGCTTCCCGCGCAGGACTTTGAAGGGCAGGGAACTCTTGGCTTCTGAAATCCGACTCTTGTCTTCCGAAATCTGCAACTGAAATCTGCTTATTCAACGCTCCGCCCTCATCGCTATCCTTTGAAGTCGCCGATAATTTTTGACAGTTTGCATGCTCCGCGTTAGCATCTGCGGCGCAACCGTCAACGCCCGCACGCACGATCTCCGGGCGCGACCTCATTCGCACCGCGCCACTTAAAATTTCGACGTGAACCTTCGCGCCAAACTCTTAATCCTTTTCATCGCCGGCGGCCTCGCACCGCTGTTGCTCGTCGGCCTGATGTTTTATCGCAACAGCCTGAGCGTCGTCGAAGGGATGCTGCGCGAGGAGGTCGAGACGGATGCGGCGCGCGTCGCCGGCGACGTGGAGACCGCTCTGCATGCGCGCGAAGTTGACTTGAGCGCACTGGCGCGAGCCGGCGCATTGCGCGATTACGTGCCGGGTGTGGCGGCCGAACCCGAGGCTGCGACGGGTAATAATAGTTCGACCGCGCCGGAGGCGAGCGTGCCGAAAGCTGTGCGCGAGGCCATCGACAATTTCATTTCACACAATCCCGATTACTACTCCGCCGTCACGCTCGTCAGCGCGTCGCAGCCGGGACGCACGTTGATCAGGGTCGAACCGCCCGGCGCGGGCAGCCCCACGCCGCGCGTGTCGGCGGGCGAAATGCTGCCCGGCCAACTGCCCCTCGACGAGCGCGTCTGGACGACCTCCGACCCGAAGCCCCTGCGCTCAAACGTGACGCGCGGCGCAAACGGCGCGCCCTCCATCGTCTATACCGTGCCCCTCTTCTCTCTCGAAGACGAACACCGCCCGCGCGCCGCGCTCGTCGCCGAACTGAGGTTGGACACACTGCTGCAAGCGGCCACGCGCGACCCAAAGGCCGCCGCGTCCACCGCCCAGAACGCATCCCCGGCGCGCGCGGACAACAGCGCGCACTCCGAGCGTCTGCTGCTCGTTCTGGATCGGACGGGGCAGATCATCCACCACACCAAACACGCGCTCAAGTATCAACCGGCGGGCGTTGCCATGCCTTACTTCGACGCCTTCACGCGCGCGATGCAGGCAGGGCAGAGCGGGACGAATTTCTATACCGTCCCGCCCGAGGGCACGCGCTGGCTCGCCTCCTACAGGCCGGTCGCGGGCAGCGACCTCTCGGTGGCCG
>DATCWB010000606.1:0-2649 GCA_036566625.1 Pyrinomonadaceae bacterium | reverse complement strand
GATCATCGGGATGAGGACGATGGTGTTGCCGAGCAGGATCGTCACCATCGCCTGCCACCAGTTCATGCCCGCCTCGATGAACGCCCCGGCGAGCGTGTAGGTCGTGATCACGACGCTCATCCCGATCCAGAGCGCGGCGATATTCCACGTCGTCCAAGTGCGCTCGTGGATCGTCGTCGGCGCGAGATCGCGATTCCACAAGGGGCTTGCGGACACGTCCTCGTGCAACTCCTCGAAGTCTCGCTGCGCGACGAGAACGTCTGTGCCGTCGGTTGCTGTTGCCATAAGCCGAAGTGTCTAGTCGAGTATGAAACGAACCGTGACGCGTGCGTTGACCGTGATCTGGCCGAGCGCGAGCGTGCCTTCCGTCTCCGCACCGTCGTCTCCTACTGACATGGTGCTGTTCACACTATACGTGTTTTGGGAAGCGGGATTGCCCGTCGCGACTACCTCTTCGATGGAGTAAGCCTTGCCGATCTTCTGCCCGATCTCGGCGGTCAGGGCGACGGCCTTCTCGCGCGCCGCGCGGATCGCCATGGCGCGCGCCTGATCCCTGTACCTGCGCATCTGCGAAGTGCGGAAATTTATACTGTTGATGCTCGTGATGCCCGAGGTCATCACTTCCGAGAGCAGGTTTTCGGCCTGCGTCATGTCGCGCAGGGTGAAGACCAAATCCTTGCGCACCGAGTAGCCGAGGAACGTACGCGTCTCGTTGCCGCCACGGTAGCGCGGTTCGAGTTTGATGTAGTCGGTCTGCATGTCTTCCGGCGCGACTTTGTATCTGCGCGCCAAGGCGATCAGCGTTCTGAGCCGTTCGTCGGTCTGCGCCTTCGCGATTTTCAAGTCGCGGTTGGTAGTTCGCACCGACACGTCGAAGACGACCTCGTCCGGCACGGCGCGCACTTCCGCCTCGCCCGTCACGGTGATGAGTTGCTGCTCGCGCGGCTGTTGCGCGTGGCAGGGCAGGGCGAGGCAGATGCCGACGAAGACGGCGGCCGAAACTCTTCGCAGTGCGTGGCGCATAAAGTCTCCTTTATTTGGCCGGCGTTTCGATCTTGATGTCGGCATTGTAATCCGAGATCGTGACAGTCGTGTTGGTCTTCTTCCCGTCGAACACGCCCTCGGTTTCGGTCTTGCGCGGCATCCCGTCGGCGACGGAGAGCCACGTCTTGGATGTGCTCTTGAGGTTCATGCCCATCGGGTTGTTCTGCGTGTACTGGTAGACGAGCATCGGCGCGCCGTCGAGCGTGTCTGCGCCGACGAATTTCACGTCCGCCGTCTTCGCCAGTTCGTCCAGCATCTTCGGATCGCGGAAAGACTTGATCATCTCGCCCGCATTGACCGGCGCGCGCGCCCACCCGCCGTCCGGTTTCTTGATGTACATCGCGTCGCCGACGACGACAAACTCCATTCTGCCGTTTTCTTCTCCGCTGCCGCCTTGCCCCTCGCGAATCATGCGATAGCGGTCGGGCGCGGCGTATTCGATGACCATCTTGTTGGGCGCGGCATCGGCAAGCGTGGAGGTGACGTGCGCGCGGTAGGATTTCGCGTCGAGTTGGGCGCGCATCGCCCTGGTCATCACGTCGAGCGGCTTGTCGTTTTCGGAGATGGCGGCTGCGCCGCCGGTATTGCCGCCAACGCTCGTATTGCCCGTAGAGGCGGGCGCACCCGATGCTCCCGCGCCGTTATCGCCCGCCGGGCGAGAGGCGCAGGCGGCGACGAGTAAGAGCAGAGAGCAGAGCAGGCATGTCGAAACTTTGGTCAAAGAGTTCATGGATAACAGCCTCCCGGCGCGATGGTTTGAAGTTTCCCGCTTGAGAGTAAGAACTGCCTGAGAGAAAACCTGCTTGAGAGAATGCCCCGAGACGGGGCGCGCCGCATCACATCGTCACACATGTCCCGCGCTTGATGAAACGGCCGTCGCCCGCCTTGCCCTTGTATTCACCCTGCTCAATCACGACGCGCCCGCGCGACAGCACGGTCTCGACGACGCCTTTGATCCGCTTGCCCTCATACGCGCTGTAGTCAACGTTCATGTGATGCGTCTGGGCGCTGATGACCTGTTCGCGTTCGGGGTCGAAGATCACTATGTCGGCATCCGACCCGACGGCAATCGTGCCCTTTCGCGGGAAGAGGCCGAACATCTTCGCGGCGGCGGTCGAAGTGAGTTCGACGAAGCGATTGAGCGAGATTCTGTTTTCCACCACGCCGCCGTTGTAGATGAGCGGCACGCGGTGCTCGACGCCGGGCGCGCCGTTCGGGATTTTGGAGAAATCGTCGCGCCCCAGTTCCTTCTGCTCCTTCATGCAGAAAGGGCAGTGGTCTGTGGAGATGACCTGCAAATCGTCCGTCTTCAAACCCTTCCACAACTCCGCCTGATTCCAACGCTCCCTGAGCGGCGGCGTCATCACATACTTCGCCCCCTCGAACCCCGGTTCTTCGTAGTTGTCGTAAGAGAGGAAAAGGTACTGCGGGCACGTCTCGGCGAAGGCGGGCAGACCGCGGTCGCGCGCCGCGCGCACCTGTTCGAGCGCGTCGGCGCAACTCAAATGCACGATGTAAACCGGCGACTCGGCCATCTCCGCAATCGCAATCGCGCGATGCACGCCTTCGGCTTCGGCAATCGTCGGACGGGTCAGCGCGTGATAC
>DATCWB010000605.1:0-21780 GCA_036566625.1 Pyrinomonadaceae bacterium | reverse complement strand
TGATCTTTCCTAAAGATAAAGTTGAACGCTTGCCACTCGGCGCGGCTCAGTTCCGGCGTCAGGCTCTTATCATTAAATATTTGATATGAACACTTACATGACTTTATTAAAAGCCCTCTTCATTGCAATGTCATCTGTATTTCTATCAGGCTGTGATGTCGTATTTATCAGCCCTCTGATAGACCCCAAAGAGGCCAGGGTTGATACACGCCTCGTAGGTAAATGGGGTATCCCTGAGAGCCCACTTCATGAAAAGGGCTATATCGACATTAAACAATCGGGTCGGAAGTTGATTATTGCGTCCGTCACTTCCGAAAAACTAAAAGATAAATTGATGAAGGAGTTTTATACCATCTCATGTAATGAGAAGAGTTTTATCGTTGCTGCTTATACGGGGAGGGTAGAAAAGAAAGAGCAAAAGGGAAACTTGGTCATTAGATATAAAATTGAGAATGATTCATTGAAAGTGTGGCTCGCCATCCCCGCGATGTTCAAAACAGCTATTAAAGAAGGTAGGCTGCATGGTAGAGCGGGCGAGGCATTCGATTCAACGATCATCGTTGACCCGGCGAGCGAGGCGTTGAAATTCATATGTTCGTCGGATGAACAGATGTTTGACTATCTGGGCGAGGTAAAAAGAGTTGAATGATTTCTGCCGTAAGCCGAGCCTAACAACGGCGTGCATCCTCATCAGCGCGGCTCTCATCCTCTAAGTCAATAGCGGGCGGGTGATGCCGGGCGTTGTCGCTAGTCTCCGTCGTGAGAGATAAAAGATGAACAGCTTCCAGGAACAACTTAACTTCTCTATCCGTCGGGCGACCCGTGATGATGTGCCTGAGATCGTTCGTCTGCTGGCGGACGACCCGCTCGGCAGTCAGCGTGAGAACTATCTGAATCCTTTGCCTCAGTCCTACTACGATGCCTTCGATGAGATTAACCAAGACCCGCATAACCAGTTGGTGATTGCCGAGGTAAATGGCGAAGTGATTGGCACGTTGCAGCTCACGTTCATCCCGTACCTGACTTATCAAGGAGGCAAACGGGCGCAGATTGAGGCGGTGCGGGTTGACCAGAAATACCGGAGCCATGGTATAGGCGGCAAGCTATTTGAGTGGGCGATCACGAGGGCGCGTAAAGAACAGTGTCATCTGGTACAGTTGACCACGAATAACACCCGCTCCGAAGCGCATCGCTTTTATGAGCGGCTAGGGTTTGTAGCGTCACACTCCGGGATGAAATTAGATTTAAAGCAGCAGGCGTAGTTCTCAGAGGAAATGCCGTCCTGGTTACGCCGCGCACAACAAGCGTTTGAAGATGGCTCTCCAATCGCTCCGCTCTTGTCGAGCATCTTAACCGTGGTGTTAGGCCGTAAACACCACTAGCTCGGATTGCCAACGTGTCGAATTTAATACCGCTCAGGCTTCGGATCGGTTATGGCTTGGCCGTTGGCCCGAGAGCAGCCAGATGCGGCCGTCGTCGGCAATGGAGAGGCGTTTGACGCACAACTGGTCGTCGATGCGCGCGACGACGGCGTTTGTGTACCTCGACCCGGTGTGTGCAACCCAAACCGAGGGGCCGCCTCGGACATGTCTGATATACTCTCCGTTATTAAATTATCGTTCGCGCGACTGGGCACTTCCCCGGCCCCTTCCTTATCCTCTAACTCACCCTCAAGGAGTCTGTTGATGGACACCCCAAAAGAATCTCACGCCCTGTCAGAAAACCGCATTCTGGCAGGGTTGCCGAGTGCACAGTATGAACAGCTCCGGCGCGACCTGGAGGTGGTTCGTCTCGCGCAAGGCAAAATCCTTTACAACGCCGGCGACACCGTGCGCTACGCTTACTTTCCGAAGGGCGGGATGCTTTCTCTACTTTCTACTACGCAGGATGGCAGGACTATAGAGGTAGGTTCCATCGGCAGCGAAGGCTTCGTCGGCATTCCGGTTATCCTCAGAGTTAACAAAGCTCCCTATCAGGTGATGGTACAACTTCCGTCTCAGGCCATGCGTATCAGGGGCGACTTGCTCAGAGAAGCGTTCAATCGCGGTGGCAAGCTCCAAGACCTGCTGCTGCGCTACACGCACACGCTCCTTTCACAGGTGACGCAATCCGCCACCTGCAACCGCTTCCACACGGTCGAGGAGCGACTCTGTCGTTGGCTGCTGGTCACCCACGACTGCGCGCAGTTGGATGTCCTAGCCCTCACCCAGGAATTCATCTCACACATGCTCGGCGTCCCGCGCACCAGTGTCACCATGATTGCCAGCACTCTCCAGAAGAGCGGCTGCATTCGCTATAAACGAGGGAGGATCATCATCCTCGACCGACGGATGCTGGAGGCTTCGGCCTGCGAGTGTTACAGGCTCGTCCGCGAGGAGATGGTCACCTTCCTCGCCGCCTGAATGGAGAAGGAAAAAATTTCCGTTATGTCGAATACTCGACAGACATCGCGCCGCACGACAGGTAATTTCACGCCAACCCGCTTACCCTCACGGTGAATGGGATTGCCCGCGGCAGTCGTCGCCGGCACACAAGAACAATCAGTCACCAACGCGATGGCGTCACGAAGCAGCCCGCGCTGCTTCCACGTCAGCGAGACCAGAGAAGTGTGCGGCCATCCCGCTATCACGATTTAGGCGCGCTGCCGCGTGTGGCGGAGTGCGGCCTGAAATGTGGGCGAAGCTCGCCCTTGTGGCGCGTTATCTCGTCCGCGCCGGTGTGTCCGGCGTAGCGGGTAGCCGTTCGGTACAGGAACACCTTCACAGACAAAAGGAGTCAGAGATATGAGACGGAAATTGATTGCTCTAATGCTTCTCGTGGCGGTCGTGGCAAGTGTCACCATCGTCATTGCGGGCGCGAAGCCTAGTGGCGTCGAGCCACGCGTCCCCGTCGTTTCGGGCGTCGACAAGCAACAGCCGCCCGTGGACGAATCCGGCATGATTGATGGGGCGAAGAATCCGGAGTTGATCCCTGACAGAGTGGCCTATTCGCTACTCTTCCGCGTCATCTCCGGACGACGAGACCCGCAGTCGAAGGCGCGCCTGCGCTCTTACATCAGGCAGATCGGTACGGGCGTCAAGGGCTGCGCCGATGCAGACTGTTCCAAGCGGATGAATGATGCTGATGTGGACGCGCTCGTCGCCGCCGCCGCCGAGTTCGAGCAGCAGGTCGCAGTCCTCGACCAGCAGGCCGCCGAGATAAAGAAAGCGCACTGGTCGAACCGGACGCCGGAGATCATGGAGCAACTGACGCAACTCCAGCGGCGGAAGGACGCAATCGTCGGCCAGATCGTCGCTGCCTTGCCCAAACGACTAAGCGCAGGCGGATTGAACAGGCTGCGTGCCCACGTCGAGGGGCGGATCAAGACCAGAACGAAGATCAGGAAGCCCTCGGCTAATGACTCCGGCGCAAAGGTCAACAACATCGGTTAAGGCGAGCCGATCCGGGAGGACGGTTCTTCTGCAAGAGGGGAATGAGATTATTGGAAAGCACGGAAGGGAACAAAGTAATATGAAAAATCATCAAGCCAAATTCGTGCGGCGGGGTATGGCTCGTGTCACTCTCAACGGGGTGCGCTTGCTCCTCGCAGCGGCGTTCGTTACGCTCGCGGGCGTCTCCTCGACGGCCTCTGCCCAATCAGAATACTCGGACGCCTGGATGGTAGACGACGAGACAGTCTACGCAGACGAGTACAGCACGCCGCAGTCCGACCTCGTCGGCGTCGGCGTCTCCGAGGCAGACTATAACAGCGGTGTCTACTCGACCTCGACCTACACTACCCTGACGGCCCCGAACGGGGCTACGATTTCTAACTATTCGAGCGGCTACAACTACGCGCGCTCTGACGCCTTCTCACTGCGGCTATCATTGGACGCCTCGGTCGAGGGTGAATACAACGTCAGTTCGGAGCACACCTACTACCAGGAGAACTACGGTGACTGCTCCCAGCCGAGGGACCAGCAAATGGATCCGCAAATACAGCGACCGGCGGAACCGTGCTACATGTCGGGCGCAGGTGGATTGCAACCTCTTTTTCAACGCGCGGCATTCGCTGTGGCTGGCGCAGCGCGCGCGCCTGCGCCGCAGTTCTACTACTACTGGGTGAGCAGAAGCTACTTCGCCTTCATCGTCAGAATCAAGTACACGGGGTATCAGTTCGCTGGTGAAGGTTATGCCGGCTGCAACTCCAGGAACGGTGGCCCCTTCGGATATTCGGCCTTCTGCCCGTTGAACAACATCTGTCAGAAGGCGGCTAAATGCGCGCCCGGCGCGGCACCCGGCATGCAGGGCATCGGGCTCTTACTCAACGCATACTTCTTCCAGACGTGTAACGTAAAATACTATTACGTACCGATGCGGCCAATGTGTTCATGACCGCATACGGCGACGTTACGTAGACGTTAAAGACAGGGTGATCAGGGGCAAACACGTGCTTGTCCCTGACCATCCCCGGAGGGACTAATGCGAGTCAGCGAACTCGATTCTGACGATCTGGTATTCGCGGCCAGACATGGCCGACTCGATGCATTGAAAGCACTGCTTGCGACCGGCGCCGATGTCAATGTCCGCAACGCCATCCTCGGGGACACGGCGCTGCTCGCCGCGTCGTCCAACAAACACATCGAGGTGATTCGGGAGTTGTTAGCACACGGGGCCGACGTGGACGCGAAAGACAAAGCCGGCCTGACCAGCCTGATGCGCGCCGCCGCCGCAGGCTACGTCGGAGTCATTGAGGTGCTTTTGCAGGCTGGCGCTGATGTTAACGCGAGGAGCGATGGCGGCGATACTGCACTGATGTACGCAGTCATGTCGGGTAGCGCTGATGCCGTCGGCGTGCTGCTCGCCGCCGGTGCGGACGCACATGCTAAAAACAACAGTGGACGCACGTCCCTGGACATCCTCAAAGCGGGCCGCCCATTCAGCGTCGGCCAGGGTTGTTGGGAGATCATCACCGCGCGACGCGGCACATATAACAGTAGAATAGCCCTGTTGCTCAAGCAGGCGGGGGCGGAACAGTAGCAGTAGCGGCATGCGCAGTCTGATGAGAGTGACCGTGCTGGACGCTTCATCGCCTATTATCCCACTCGTGACCGTAGATGCCGATTAAATCGAAGAATTAATAAAGTCATTGTCCAGGAAGAGAACAAGAACCCCAATTGAAGTCTTGGTTGTCTCCACGCTGGTCACTAATTACTTCATAAACGACAAGTACGTGCAGAGCAGGATAGGCATTGGAATGTTGCAAAAAGTCGTTCAATGTGGGCTTTAGAGTCCGATAATTATGTGGAAAAAAGCTTTGCGCAACAAATAACTCTTAGCCACCACATATTGTCACGCCACCAACCATCAGGCTCAAAATGATCTGGCCGTTCTGTATTGTCGGGCTAAGCTTCAACATACATAACTTTAGTTATCGGACTCCAACAATATCCTGAGACTATTTAGGCCGTTCGTTAACTTGTGATACGCATCCTTCATCGAACAGGTATCTCTTTTTACTTACCTTGCTCTCCCGCCCCTCGACCACAGTTTCAGTCTCGGTTCTTATGGCTACCCATTAATGAGAGCTATTTCCTTACTCTCTATTACCAATACACCTAAGAAACGGTAATCAAGACTGTGGAAGTAAGTGCATCTGCAATCAAAGCAAGTGCGTCGCTAAATAACCGGTACGAGAGTGACCATCAACCTGAATGTACGCCAGGAGGATCCGCATGAAAACTAAATCGTCAAGAATTTTGGAAGCCGTCTTGTTCGCCTTACTGCTGGTAGCTTCTTTCGTGTGAGTCGGACAAATTTCGGTGGAGGCCCAGAAAGAGCCGGTATGCGTGGGACTTCAATGCGCGGATCAGTCGGATTGTGGAACCAAGTGTTTCTGCAATCGCCCTGCCAATCAGTGCTATAAAGATTAGGTACGCTGAAAGACGATGGCACTCTCCACTTGTGCCTCCAAAGTGTGGGTGGCGTATAAACTCCGTCACCTCATTATATTCTCCTACGCAGAGAGGGCGGATTTACTAACCCTCTCTATTTTCTTAAAGAGACAAAGAGTAGTTATTCTCGATTGAGCTAGGTGAGATGCAGGTTCGCTTTAGTTTCTGAATGAGAGTCGCAATAAAAATAGGGGGAACAGCCGCTTCCCTTCCACACGCAAGTACAACATGTTTGGTATCAATAACTCTTCACGTCATAGTTCATTCGTCAAGAGATTAGTTGTGCGTTAGGGTCAGCCACCGCCTCAAAATCTTGTATAGCCAGAAAGTTTTTGCAACACCACCTAATTCCTTTAGCGTTCCCTCCGATCAGTCGAAGTTGACCCCGACCGCGGCGTAGAAGAAGTGGTTGCCATGCGTGACGTTGCTGTTGCCGAGCGAGTACCCGAAATATCCGGTCAGCTTCGGACTAGGTTTGTAAGTGACGCCCGGGGTGAAATAACCGTTTGCATGTTTGCCCGTGAACCAGTCGGCCTGCACGGTTAATTTCCCGGTGACGGGTTGCTCGAAGCCGAACTGCCCGCCCGCGCGCTGCGCGCCCGGAGCGACCACATCCCTCGTGAAGTGGTAGCCGCCTGCGGTCAGGCGCGTTTTCGTCGCGAGCGTTTTGCTGAATGCGGCGTATGCGTAGTTGCCGACATTAAAGGAGCGGTTGCGGACGGGGATGAAGAGGTTGTTGCCGACGATAAAAGCCCACCCGTTGTCGCCTCCGTCATAAGGCTTCCATTTAACTGCGGTCACGATTGTGGTCGTGTCTGCGCCCGGTTGGACATTCCCGGTGACGTTTAAGCCGACCTCGACGCGGCCACCGACGCCGAAGACGACACGCGGCACGAACGACGAGAATTTCGGTTCTACCGGCTTGAACGAAATATCCAACTCGCCGTAGACATCGCCCCGGTCGAGCACATCCGTGCTCGGCACGTTGAAGATCGTCTGCTGCGCTCGCGCGGTCGAGCAGGAACTGCCGAGTAGCAGGAGAACGAGAACGGAGAAGATGAGGTGTAACGCCTGCCCGCAACCGCAGATGCCGCGGACGGCGTAAGTCACATGACTGTCTTGCTGAATGCTCATTGATGCTACTTTCTCCAGCCGCCATAACGACGGCAGGCACCCGAAGAGACTTTTGACTAACGTGCCCATTATGCTTGGTCTCCGGCGGCTGGTTAAACTCAAATCCGGCATCTTCGAGAGAAAAGCGATCAGTTGTTGTGCGGGTGCGGCGGTCGAAGGCGCAGTGAGCGTCCGGCTGCGGCGTTCTGAGACCTGGCCGGTAGCGGAGGGATGGAAGGTTCTTTCTCTAAAAGATCAAGGCAGTGTACGCCGAGCGCCAGCAGTGGAAGCGACAGCACGAAGAATACGATCTCTAATGCGTGTAGAATGGAGATCGAACCACCCGTTGCAAGGAATCGAACTATCGCCCACAACAGCACTGCTAAGAGGATCGAGAGCATCCCCGCGCTGATCCCGAATGCCGCGCCGAGGGATTGCCACGCACACCTCTTCTTGATAATGAGAAGATATATTCTTCGATGGAATTCGCCGCTTAAGTCGTCCTCACTCAGTATGTAGACTCGTCCACTCATCCTCTTTCCTTTGTCCACGCGCACACGACAGAGGGCGCGGAAGCACGATGCGCCCCGTGTCCCGTTTCCATCGAGACGTTGGTTCCCCGCGTTGCCCGTCTCGCATGTCCCTTCAGACATGGCGGTCAACTTCGGCAAACAAATTGTCAACGGGTGGATATTAAGGCGCGGCGTATAAGGATGGCGTAAAGGGTTTATAAAAAGTTTGTAAAGACGAAATGAGGCGGAAGAGGTGAAGGGTCGTCTTTACGAATCAGGATTGAAGCGGTAGCCGACCCACGGCTCTGTGAGGATGTAGCGGGGAGTGGAAGGGTTCGGCTCGATCTTTTTCCGCAGTTGGCCGACGAAGACGCGCAGGTACTCGCCCTGCTCCGTGTAGTTGCCGCCCCACACGGCGCCGAGCAGATTACGGTGCGTGAGGACTTTGCCCGCGTGTCTCAGGAAGTGAACCAGCAGGTCGTACTCCTTGGGCGTGAGGTGAACTTCCGTTTCACGCACGAAGACGTTGCGGGCTTCGAGATCGACGTGGAAATCGCCGACTTCCAAGACCAGCGAAGATGCTTCGCCCGGGGGTGTCGCTGCCCGCCGCAGTTGGGCGCGGACACGCGCCAGCAGTTCGTCCATCCCGAAAGGTTTGGTCACGTAGTCGTCCGCGCCGGCGTCGAGCGCCTCGACCTTGGTTTTCTCTTCGCCGCGAACCGAGAGCACAATGATCGGAAGCTGTGAGAGCGCACGCAGGCGGCGACAGAGTTCCAGCCCGTCCAGATTCGGCATCGCGAGGTCGGTGACGACGAGATCGGGGCGCCACCCGTTAAAGGTCTCCAGCGCCAGGACGCCGTCGGCGGCGACCCGCACGTCGTACCCGTGAGTCTTTAGTCCCGTGCGCAGGACGCGCGCGATCTGCGGCTCGTCGTCAACTACGAGGATGCGGTGCTGCTGCTGTGGCTGTTGGCTCAACACTGTTCAGTTCATCTCGCCGGTTGCGGCCGTCATCTCCGAGTGCATCTCGGCTAACGATTCAGTCATAGTTTCAGCCTCGCCCACCGGAAGAGTGAAGACCACGCGCGTGCCCCTTCCTTCCCTGCCCTCTTCGATCCGGATGCGCCCGCCGTGCGCCTCCACGATTCCTTTGGCGACCGCCAATCCCATCCCTGTCCCCTTCGGCTGGACGCCGTCTCCGGCGTCGCCGTCGCGCGTCGCGCGGAAGAACTTATCGAAGACGCGCTCGCGCAGGACGGCAGGAACGCCGTGTCCCTCATCCTCGACGGCGATCCGGATCATCTCATCGCCTGCGCGCTCGGCCGTCACGAGAATAGTCGTCTCTTCCGGCGAATACTTGACCGCGTTATCCACGAGCGTAAACAGCACCTCGGCTACGGCGCGCGGATCAACCTGCACGACGGGTATATCGTCCTCTATCATGACCCGTACGTCACGACGCCGTGTGAGCGACCCGGCGCGAGAGAGGGCCGCCGTGACGATCTCGTCAATGGCCCCCGACCTCCGGCGCAGGTGCAATTCGCCCGCCTCGATGCGCGCCAGTTCGATCAACCCTTCGACGAAGCGGTTGAGCCGGTCGCACTCCTCGTCAATCACTTCGAGCATCTCCTGCCTCGTCTCCACATCCAGCGTCACGGGCCTTGCGTCGAAAGTCTTCGCGCGCAGTTCTTCCAGCAGTGTGCTGACCGAAGCCTTGATGGAGGTGAGCGGGGTGCGGATGTCGTGCGTGACGGCGTCGAGCAATGCCGATTTCAATTTCTCGCTCTGTTTGAGAGCCTCCGCGTGACTCGCACGCTCGAAGGCTCCCTGCAACTCTGCGTAAAGCCGTTCGATCTCACGCCGCCCGGCGTCGGCCTCTTCCGTGCGCCGCTTGGCGTGTCCTGAGAGTTGCCCGACGGTGACGGCGGTGATGAGGAAGGCGACGAGCGCGATCCAGTTGTCCCACGCATCAACCGTCAGTGTGCCGAACGGCGGCAGGAAGAAGAAGTTGAAGCACAGGACGCCGAGCAGAGAGGCCATGACCGCCGGGCGCGCGCCCCAACACGTGGCGACGAAGAGCACGACGAGCAGCAGCGCCAGCGCGACGGTCACGGCATTGATGTGCCCGCTGAACAGGTGCAACGCAGCCGTGACGGCGGTCACGCCCGCGAACGCCATCACATATCCGGTCACGCTCTTTTCAAACGCCTTTGGCCTCATCCCTCTATTGTATGACAAGAGCGAGACATGCAGTTCGCGCCCGGCGCGTCATATCTCAACCTGCGCGCCCAGTTCGACGACCCGGTTAGGCGGCAGGCAGAAGTAGGCAGTCGCACTCGACGCGTTGCGCGACATCAGGGCGAACAACTTTTCCCGCCACAGCATCATGCCCGGATGCTTGCTCGCGATCACGGTCTCCCGGCCGAGAAAGTAGGTCGTGTTCATCGGCTCGATAGTCGGGGCGGGCGGCTGCAAGTTCTCTAACACTGATGGGATGTCCGGGTCTTCCATAAACCCGTAATTGATAATCATCCGGTAAAACTCATGACCGAGCGACTCAATCTTAACGCGATCTTCCGGCGCGACGTGCGGCGTCTGTCTCGTCTTGACGGTCAAGAGCACCACGCGCTCGTGCAGGACTTTGTTGTGGACGAGGTTGTGCATCAACGCGGGCGGCGTTCCCTTCGCCGTGCCGTTCATGAAGACGGCCGTACCGGATACACGCACCTGAGGGGTCTTGGCGATGTCGCGCAGGAAGTCTTCAATGGGATGTGCGCGCGACAGCAACCGCTCGGCGAGAATGCGGCGACCCTTCTTCCACGTCGTCATCAACAGGAAGATCAACGCACCGGCGACGAGCGGGAACCAACCGCCGGCAGGTATCTTAATGATGTTCGCGCCGAAGAAGGCGAGATCAATGACGAGGAAAAAGCCGGACAACCCGAGCGCCAGCGGCCAACTCCAATCCCACTTCTCGCGCGCTACTAGGCAGAGCAGGATCGTCGTAATGACCATCGTCGAGGTGACGGCCACACCGTAAGCGGCAGCCAGATTACTCGACGAGCCGAAGCCGACCACAATCGCGATGCACCCGCTCATCAAAGCCCAGTTGAGCGCAGGGATGTAAATCTGTCCTCTCTCCGTCGAAGAGGTATGCTCGATCTTCAGGCGCGGCATGAAGCCGAGTTGGATGGCCTGCATCGTGAGCGAGAACGCGCCGGAGATCAAAGCCTGCGAGGCGATGATCGCAGCGGCGCTCGCCAGCGCGATCAGCGGGTACAAAGCCCACGCGGGGGCGAGCCGGTAGAAAGGATTCTCCGCCGCCGCCGGGTTCCCGATGAGCAGCGCGCCCTGACCGAGGTAGTTGAGGAGCAGGGCGGGCAGAACGAGCACGTACCACGCGAGACGGATCGGTCGCTTGCCGAAATGTCCCATGTCGGCGTAGAGCGCTTCGCCGCCCGTGACGACGAGGAAGACCGTACCGAGCACGAGGAATCCGTGCCAGCCCTCGCGCAGAAAGAAGTTGAACGCGTGAATTGGATTGAATGCGCCGATGACTGACGGGTGGCGCACGATCTGCATAACGCCGAGCGCAGCGATGACGACGAACCAGGCGAGCATGACGGGGCCGAACAACTGCCCGACTTTCGCCGTGCCCCGGCTTTGAATCAGGAACAGGCCAATGAGGATCGCAATCGTGACGGGAACGACGTAGGGAGCAAAGAGCGGCGTCGCCACGTTCAAGCCTTCGATTGCGCCGAGCACGGAGATGGCGGGCGTGATGATGCCGTCCCCATATAGAAGTGCCGCCCCGAAGATGCCGAGCACGACGAGCACCCAACGCTCGCTCTTGCTCACAATCTTGATCGGAGTCGCCAGCGCTGTCAGAGCCAGGATGCCGCCTTCGCCCCGGTTGTCTGCGCGCAGGACGAAGATGCAATACTTAATCGAGATAATGATGACGAGCGACCAAAAGATGAGTGACAGCACGCCGAAGATGTTATCGGGCGTGGGGGCGATGGCGTGCGGCCCGTGGAAGCACTCGCGCATCGCGTAGAGCGGGCTCGTGCCGATGTCGCCGTACACGATGCCGAGCGCGGTGAGCGAGAGAATGGCGAGATAGCGGCCGCTCGGCGTGGCTGTATGTGGATGTCCCTGCTCGTCCGTGATGGTGGTGTGAATGTCAATCGTAGCCGTTCCAGCCATAGTTATCCTGAGAGAAAAGAATGATGAAGCCCCGCCACGTTACAGGAGCGCCCGACCTCAGTATCAAAGGCCAACAGATCAATATCGAACCCACTTCGAGCCTCTGCGCACAGATCAGGCCGACGATTAATCGCGCTTGTCGGCCTGACGCTCATAGGATTGCATAAAAGTTATAAGGATTTCGTAAAGATATGCCACCCTTAATCAGATAAGGCATAAGGTTGACAGGGTTGCGGCAGGCTCTTCCATTCCTCTGGACACGGACGCAATCGGCGTCTGGAATATTGACGGCGGAATTCACTAATCCTACCAAGACCCTTCGGAGGATATTGTCGAGGTAAATGAAGATGAACTGGCACGAATTGTGCTTGAACTCTCGCCGTTAGACATCTTTCGTATTGAAAACACGCATGAGTCAGGCCCTGTACGGGCATGTGCGTTTGAATGATGCTCATCAGACAAGGGGGCTTTATGTTTATATCCGGCGGTATCTCTATCGTACTGGCGCTCATCTTTCTCGCGGTAATTGGCTTCCTGTTATTTTCGCGCAGGCTCACATGGTTCGGGCGGCTGCCCGGAGACATCCGCTACGAAGGGCAGCGCACACGCGTCTACGCCCCGCTCGTGTCCATGATCCTTCTGTCACTGGTCTTTAGTTTGGCGATGTACTTGCTGAGCGCGATTTTCTAAGCAGGTCTAAACAATCAACCACGGGAAAGGAAAAGTTTGTATGCGACGAATATTACTCTTCATCTTTGCACTCGTGCTCTCACAGCCGGCCTGCATCGTCGCGGGCGGGTATAGCAATGACGGAGGATTTTACCTCTGGCCTGGCAGCCTGATCAGCATCGTTATCGTAATCGCGGTGCTTTTATTTCTCAGGAGGCGTCGCCGGTAGGGTGCGCGACAGCGTGATATTTTTAATTCAGAGGACTCCCAGTTTTTTGATGGGCAACTGACTTTGAGAAATCGCCTTTAATGAAAGAGCGCGGCCGAGAGTGAAGCCACGGCCGGCTCTTTTTACCATTACAATAAAAAAAGGGCTTTCGCCCTATTCATTATTACCGCCCGCTGCCTGCCGCTATCAGCCCTGTACCCGCGTTATGGCCGAAGGTAAATATTTAATCCATTCATTCTTCCAGGAAAATATTTTCAGTGGCACGCAGAGTGCCTATCTATTCGTCGGCTAGCACGGAATAAGCAATACCAGCCGTGACCCCGCCGCCATCCCTTCTCTGAGAGTGGCCTGCCGCTACTCCAGCCGCCCGCCGAGCATCCCCATCAAACAATCAAATCTGCACGAAGCCCGCGTCACATGCGGGCTTCTCGCCTTTTATAGTCCTGTTACGAAGTTGAAAGCGACAAGATTAAGTTCTTCATCAATAGATGGTAAACACATAAGGCACAGCCAACCGGCGGAGATGAGACAAATTCTGTCATTCGTGAGCTGACAAATTCCGGGTCTAATATCCCGGCCGGACTGTACTCAGAAAGTCAGGGGCCTCTACCAAGGAACAATTTGCACCCTCAATTTTACGCAATGATGGTTTAGGCTGCCCTGACCCTCAAAGAGCAAAGGCGTAGAAGTTCAATAGTGTTGCCAAAACTTCCATGCCTCAGAACATATTGTGCTAGATGAATCACCTCACGCGCTGCGTATCGCGGCTAACATATTTTTTGCAAAGCTACCAAATTTAGGAAGTTGCCGCCGTGTCCTGCCCAACATCTTTTCGTTTGACGCAGCAGTTCGTTCATTCATTATTGTGGGGCTACTTCTGGTGCTGTCGTCTCTCGACCGGAAGACCCGCCGCCGTCCAGTCTTCCTTCCCGCCGTCGTAATCTCGCACGTTCCCGTAGCCGAGTGCCGCCAATTCACGGGCGGCTTCTTCCGAGGCGTGTCAAGTCGGCTTTGCGCAATAAACGACTATATCGGCGTCCTTGTCCGGCAAAAGTGTCGGCGCAAGCTCGCCGACTTTGCCGGGCGGCAGATTGATCGCGCCCGGCAGGTGCGTGTGCCGGTAGTACATCTCCGCCAGTGTCTCGACGAGCATGAACTTGTCACCCCGATCCATCTTTGCCTTCAGTTCTTCGCGTGTGATCGTCGCAACCATAATTTTGTTCCTCTCAACTTATCTTCAGCTTAAGAAGATACAGCTTCGTCACCGATTAGATTTTAGTTTCCGCGCGTTCACCGGCGCTCATTTTTTCTTGTTTTCGTGATCGCTCAGAGAGCCTCGAAGAAAATCTCATCGACGTAACACCAGCCCCAGTCCTCGCCCGGCTCGAACGATTTAATAATCGGATGTCTCGTCGTGTGGAAGTGTTTCGTGGCGTGCTTGTTCTTTGAGCTATCACAACACCCGACGTGGCCGCAGGTTTCACACAGGCGCAGGTGCATCCAAGTATCCCCGCTCTTTAGACAGTCTTCGCAGCCATCGGCGCTCGGCGTGACCTCGCGCATCTGATTTAAGTGTTCGCATTGTTCTGACATGAATCCCTCCCTATTCTTGTTCCCCTTCTCCTCCCGTCGGGTTAGGAAGCGGCTTTGACTGCGACCCGGACTTGCGGCGACGCGGCTATGTCTTCCGCGCCTGCGGACGAATTGCTTCCCGGCTCGGGCAGGAAACGCCAGATGAGAAACGCCATCACCAACATGCATGCCGCCCCGCCGATGGTATTGCTTGTGTATCCGAACCGGGAGTAGGCAGGCCCGGCTATCACGCCGCCCAGCGCGAAGCCAACCTGGCCGAGCGCCACCGTCAGGCTCAGTAAACTCCCGCGTTCCTCGCCGGTCGCCAGCGCGGAGAGCAACGCCTGAAAGGGACTCATTCGCGCCGCGACTAAAATCATCGTCACGAAAAACAGCGGGTAAGCGATCCATAAAGTGTTGCTGCCGCGCACGAGCAACGGTGTCGCAAGCATCATCACGGACAGGCCGAGACACGAAGCGATGATCACGCTTTTGCGCCCGACGCGGTCGGAGAGTTTACCCGCCAGCGGCCCGGTCATGGCATTGGCGACACCGCCGACGAGGAACAGCAAGGCGATCTGGCTGCTGCTCGCCCCGGTTCTGGCGTGGAGCCACGTCGGTTGATAAATGACATACAGCGCGAGGCCGAGAAACATCAGACAAAAAGCCAGGGCTGCGGCTCTGACTTCTCCCCTTCCCAGTAACTTTCGGTACTTGCCGAGCGCGCTCCGAATCGTGAGGCGTCCGGCGAATCTTTCCACGTCCGGCTGCGGGACGAATTTCCAGATCAGGAAAAAAGCCGCCGCCATCGTTCCGGCGAACAGTAGGAAGGGTAGGCGGAAGCCGTAACCTGCGGCGAGAAAAGTCCCGGCGGGGACGCCGAGAATCTGACCGAGGGCAGTGCTGCTCATAATCCAACCGCCCGCCCAGCCCCGCCGCTCGTAGGGAAAGTAATCGCCCACGTAAGATACTGCGGCCCCGCTCAACATGCCGCCCGCCGCGCCGCTCAGTGTTCGCGCCAGCAGCAGGGACGTGTAATCGTACGCCGCGCTGTGCAGGGCGAGCGTCACGCACATCGCACCGGAGCCTAACAGCAGCACGCGCCGCCTTCCCACTTTGTCCGAGACGGGGCCGATGATGAGCGCGAAGAGGCCGACCATCAGAGCGTAGGCGCTCACGAGCGTGCCCTGCACCGCCGCCGGGACGCTCAACTCCCTGCCGATCTGCGGCAGCATCGGCGAGACGATCATGATCTGGCTGCTGGCCGAGAAGACGAGCAGCCAGAGCGCAAACAGGATCAGGTAATCTTTGGAAGTCCCTTCATTCATTAATTGATCGGCCACGAACGTTGCCTTGAACGCAAGACACCTGCGCAACTTTCAGGAAAAAGGATAACGGGTGGACGTTAGAATCTGCCTGACCTCTCAATCCCCGGTATCAACCGCCTGCATTAAAGCATCTACGTCCCATGCCCCTTTGTGCCGTGCGCCGTTGATGAAAAATGTCGGCGTCGCGCGCACGCCACACTCCTCCCCGCTCTTGAAATCTTCCTGCACCCGCGCTGCGAACGAGCGATGATTGATCGCCTGCTCAAACCGCTCCATGTCGAGTCCTAATTCTTTGGCATAGAGCATAAGGTGCTCGCCGTCGAGATGATTGAAGTGCGCGAAGAGTGAGTCGTGCATCTCCCAGAACTTGCCCTGCTCGCCGGCGGCTTCCGCCACCTCGGCGGCTGCTTCGGCGTGCGGGTGAACGTTCGTTCTGGGAAAATGGCGGAAGACGAAGCGCAGCCGTTCGCCCAACCGGCTCTCGATGTCCTTAACGATTTTGTTTGCCTCCACGCAGTGCGGGCATTCATAAGCGCCGTACATCAGCAAAGTCACCGGCGCTGTCGCCGCGCCGCGCGCGTGGTCGCGTTCGCTCACCGGTCGGCTCAAGATGTCCGCTTCGTCTGCCGGTCTATTAGTTTCAGTGTTCATTAAGCTGACTCCTTTTTTCCGCTTTTCTTCTCTTGTCAGGGAGCCGTCACGGGTTTCGGCTCCTCGACGGGTGCGCGGTTCAGCGCCAGCGGCAGGCGAACTTGAAAACAGGTGTCGCCCGGCTTCGACTGAAAGCGTATGTTGCCCCTGTGCTTGCGCACGATCCGGCTGACGGCGTCGAGACCGAGGCCGGTTCCTTCGCCGACCGGCTTCGTGGTGTAGAAAGGCTCGAAGATGTGCGTCTGCACGTCAACGGGGATACCCGGCCCGTCGTCGCGTATTTCCACGAGCACGCCCGTCGGCTCAAGCTTTGTGCGTATCTGCAGATGCCCACCGTCGCCCATCGCGTCCACCGCGTTGTCGATCAGGTTCGTCCACACCTGATTGAGTTCGCTGCCGTAGGCCGTCACGCGCGGCAGATCATTTGCATAATCGCGCACCACATTGATGTTCTTCTTCCTCAGTTTATATCTGAGAATGAGCACGGTGTTGTCCAGTCCCTTGTGTAGATCGACCTCCTGCACCGACGCCTGATCCATGTAGGAGTATTCTTTGATCGCGCCGACGAGTTCCGAGATGCGCCCGACACTCGTCTTGATGTCGCCGATCAGTTTCGCGGTCGAGAGTTGCGCGGCAATGCGCGCCAGAACGTCGCCGAGGGCATCCCTTCCGGTTTTGTCCAGCACGCGCTCCAGTGCTTCCGTGTTGACGCCTGATTCTGAGAGTGTGGGCGCGAGCTTCCAACTCTCGGCGACGCCTTGTTCATCGAGCCACGCGCCGAGTTCGTCCTCGCGGTCGCTCTGCTCCAATGCCCGCAGGGGCGTGGTCGCAGAAGACGTGTGCGCGATGGCTTCGCTTTCAAACTCCGCGATGAACTGCCGCTGCACCGGCGTTAGGTTGTGGCGGCACAAACGCAAATCGGCCGCGCGCAACTCTTCGAGCGCGCCGAGCATTTCGTTCGCCCCGCGCTTGGCCGCCGCCGCCGGGTTGTTGAGTTCGTGCGCCAGTCCGGCGGAGAGTTTGCCGAGCGCCATCAGCTTGTCGCGCTGCTGATCCATCTTCGTCGATTCGCGCACGCGGTCGCTCATCAGGCCGACGAGCCGCTCGGCGAGCACCGGCATCCGCTGCAACATCTCCGGGAAGAACCGTTCGTGGAATAAGAGCAGCCTCGCCCGCGTGACGGCGCGACTCGTGGCGGGAAATTCCTTCATCCGCGAGTAAGGGAGTTTTCCGCTCACTTCCGTCTGCGGATCGCCCGCCTGCGCGATGTAGACGTTTCCGTCCAGATTGGTTTCGTCCTGTCGAGAGTGGGCTTCTCCCTCCAGATAGACGGTCATTCGATCCGCCGGGTCGCCCCTGCGAAAGACGATCTCGCCCGGCTCTACCCACCGCTCGACGGCGTTCTCGACAAACCACCTCAGTTGTTCTTCGGGAAGCTCGGCGAAGACGTGAACACGCCGCAGCGCTTCAACCGAATCCTCAGGCGAAGCGGACGGCATGGCGGCCTTCGCCACGTCGTCTGCCTCCCCGCCCTCTCCGCCGGGGCGCACACCGCCGCCCTGTAAGTTCAAGTTCTGCATACTCACACTACCTTGCTGAGATATTGATGAACGAATGAGATCGCGATTGAGCCTTCGCCGACGCCCGAAGCGACGCGCTTGACCGAACCTTTCCGCACGTCGCCGACGACGAAGACGCCGGGCACGTTCGTCTCCAGAAGAGCCGGGTCGCGGTCGAGCGTCCAACCGCGCGGACGTTTGCCGTCGCGCACGAGGTCTGCACCAGAAAGGATGAAGCCGCGCTCGTCGCGCGCCACCGTGTCTTCCAACCAGTCGGTGTGTGGAACCGCGCCGATGAAGATGAAGAGCGAAGCGGCGGGAACCCTGTTCGTCTCTCCGCTCACCGTGCAATGAATGCTCACCTCTTCCAGATGATCCTCGCCGTGAACTTCTATTACCTGCGTGTTGTATTCGACGTGGACGTTCCCGGTGCGCTTGATCTGATCGATCAGGTATTGGGACATCGAAGCGGCGAGAGACTCCCCACGCACGAGCATCACGACCCGGCGCGCGTAATTCGAGAAATGCATCGCTGCCTGTCCCGCGCTGTTCGCCCCGCCGACGATGTACACATCCTCGTCCTTGCACGCCATCGCTTCGGTCTGAGCCGCGCCGTAATAAACCCCTGCGCCCGTCAAACGATCCGCGCCGGGTACGTCAAGCTTGCGCCACTGCACCCCTGTGGCGATGAGCAGGGCGTGACAACTGATCTCGCTTCCGCCTCCCAGTTTAACGAAACGGTAAGGGCCTTCCAGCCTCAAGCCGGTCGCTTCCGCCGAAAGAATCTCGACGCCGAACCGCTTCGCCTGCACCACGGCGCGCCGCGCGAGGTCGCCGCCGGAGAGGCCGGACGGGAAGCCCAGATAGTTCTCGATGCGGCTCGACATTCCGGCCTGTCCGCCCGGCGCTTCGCGCTCGATCATCACGGTGCGTAAGCCTTCCGACGCCCCGTAAACGGCGGCAGCGAGTCCGGCGGGGCCGCCGCCCACAATCGCCAGATCGTAGAACTCTTCTGCGGCATGCGTTTTCAGCCCGACCCGCTCGGCCATGTCCGAGAGCGTGGGTTCGGCGAGGCGCGCGCCGTCGGCGAAGATGATGAGCGGCAAATGATGCCTTTCCTCTTCGCCGAGCGATTCGACGAGACGGCGCACCTCCGCGTCCTGCTCTCCGGCCTCGATATCGAGCCACTGGTAGGGAATGTGATTGCGTGCGAGAAAGTCTTTGATGTTGTGCGAGGCGGGAGACCAGCGATTGCCGAGCACGCGTATACCCTCGAACGGCGGACGATAGTTCCCCTGCCAATCTTCCAGCAGGTCATCCAGCACCGGGTAGAGATTCTCCTCGGGCGGGTCCCAGGGCTTCAAAAGATAATGGTTGATGCCCGCTTCGTTGATCGCAGCGATGGCCGCGTCGGTGTCGGCGTAGGCCGTCAAGAGCACGCGCTTCGCATCGGGGTAGAGTTTGATCGCCTGCTCCAGAAACTCTACGCCGGAGATGCCCGGCATCCGCTGATCGACGAGGAACAGCGCGACGGGGTTGTTCCTCACCTTCAACTCGCGCACCACTTCCAACGCCGCCCGACCCGAATCCGCGCGTAGCACGCGATAAGCGTGTGAATACTTTTTCCTCAAGTCGCGCTCGACGGCGCGCAACACTTCCGCGTCGTCGTCCACCGTCAATAGTGCCGGTTTAGCCATGATGCCTTTAATGTACCTTAAGAATTATAGTTCAATGATGGGCGAACAAGAGAACCCTACGACTTCACATGATAAGGCGCAATGCCTTTAAGCCGCAGAGTACTCCCAAACCACACAACATCTACCTGCCAGCCGGGGTTACACATCCTACAGCACGGTGCGCCCTTAGGATTGGGATTCATCGTCTGAGCGAAGTAAATCCTCACCACTGTCGTTATCAACTTTCCTGTCGCAATGTCGAAGAGATGATGGCGAGGGACTGCCCGGGGCGTCGGTCGTCCACGTGTCGGGGCTGAGCATCTCGACGTTGCGCACGCCGTTCGTGTACTGCCACTTCGTCGCATCGTAAATCAAAAGCTTTCTGAGCGGCTCGGCGTTCTGCTCCGAGCGCTCTTTCCAGTAAGCCCTGAACGGAATCCAGAACTCGCGCAAGCCTTCTTCGTAGGCGTTGCCTTTCTGCACGATGAGAGCCTGCACGCGCTCCGGGTGGCGGACTGCGAGGCGGTAGCCGACCGGCGCGCCGTAGTCCATCACGTAGAGGCTGTAGCGTTCGAGCTTCAACGCCTGCGCGAACTTGTCCACGACGTTCGCGAAGTTGTCGAAGGTGTAATCGTACTTGTCCACCGGCGGCGCGGAGCTGTTGCCATAGCCGGGGTAGTCGGGCGCGATGACGTGGTAACGCCCGGCGAGTCGGGGCATCAGGTTACGGAACATCTGCGATGAGGTCGGGAAGCCGTGCAGCAACAACACGGTTGGGTTGGCGCGCGATCCGGCCTCGCGGTAGAAGATGTCGAGTCCGTCTATCTTGATGGTCTTATGCATGACCCGCCCGCCCTCTTGTGCGCGCGAAGCGTTGACGGGGGCGTGACTGCTGCCGCCTTGAGCGCGGGTTGAGGTAAGCGCAGAGGCACAGGCTCCGAACACGACGGCGACGGCTAACAGTTGCGGAAGTAACTTGTTTCTCATATTCGACTCTCCTATTGTCCGACTGTAGGGTTAGCCTTGAAAACGCTCCGTGCGAGTCGGGCGGTTCATCAGGTGAAAAGCTGTCAAGGCGTGGCGCGGGGTTCCGCTCAGATTTGGGCTGTGCCGCCATCCACGAACAACTCGACGCCGGTGATGTAACTGCTGTCATCAGAAGCGAGGAAGACCACCGCCCTGGCGATCTCGTCCGGCGTACCCGTGCGCCCGAGCGGGGCGGACACGGCCGTATCCGCTTTCATCCCCTCGATCTGCTCGTCGCTCAGGCCGAGTTCATTCTTGTAGCCGGGCGTGATGATGACCCCCGGGCTGACCACGTTGACGCGTATGCCTCGCCCTTTGAGATCAACCGACCACGTCCGCGCGAACGAACGCAAGGCCGCCTTGGTCGCGGCGTAGACGCTGAAGGCCGGCGTGCCCTTGATCGAGACCATGGAGCCATTCAACACAATCGAAGCTCCGTCAGGCATCAGCGGCAAAGCCTTCTGCACGGTGAAGAGTGTGCCGCGGACGTTGACGCCGAACGCCTTGTCGAAGTGGGCTTCGGTGATCTGTCCGAGCGGGGATAATTCTCCGAGACCGGCATTGGCGAAGAGGATATCGAGTCGTCCCTTTTGCTCCCTGACGGTCGAGAACAGCCGATCCAGGTCAGCCATGTTTGAAATGTCACTTTGCACCCCGGCCGCGTTTTCGCCGAGTTGCTTCACCGCCGCGTCGAGTTCTTTTTGACGGCGTCCGGTGATGAAGACGTAAGCTCCTTCTGCGACAAAACGCTCGGCCGTGGCGAGACCGATACCGCTGCTGCCGCCCGTGACGACGGCGATTTTCCCCGTTAGCTTTTCAGTGTTAGCTTTCATGGATGATTCCTCACGCCTTCTCTGCCGGCGGTCCCGGATGTTGGTTTAGTTGTCGGCAGTTCATCTCTTACCTCTTAGTTGATGCGCCACACTATGCTCCCTCAAAGGGCAAGGGCGCATCACGAGATAGGCTAGTTTTTGACTACTACTATCATAGAACAGGCCGGTATCACTATCTCGGTAATGAAGCTCATCGATCCACCGCGGAATGTCGCAAACAGTTCCTGATAAAGCATTTCTGGCAGCCCGTCTCCAACATTTCCCCCGTGGCAAACACATTCCAGGCGCTTAGAGACTAACGATGTATTAGCAATTGTGGATGATTGTTCATATTCGAGGAAGGCGTTTAACTAATCGTGGCAGCTCAGGCGCGAGTGCGCGGCTTGCCCTCAATCAATAACTACGCGGCGAGCGCGCTCGGCAGTGTTGCAAAAATAGTCGTTCGGGCTTGATCCCACCCTCACGCTCTGTCA
>DATCWB010000604.1:0-6094 GCA_036566625.1 Pyrinomonadaceae bacterium | reverse complement strand
CGGGTGACAAGTTCAAGCCACACGCTTTGAACTTGTCACCCGTCACTCGTCACTGCTTTTAGAGTGTGGGGATGTCGTCGAGTCCCTGCTGCTCTTCGAGCCGGGATTGGCAGGGGGCATCGTAGCGCGCTGTGGGGACGGCTTCGAGACGGCGTTCGTCAATGGCTTTGCCGCAGGATTGGCAGATACCGTAAGAGCCTTCTTCGATGCGGAGGAGGGCTTGATCTATGTCGGCCACGGCCTGCGATTCGCGCTCGCCGAGGCGCAATTGGAGTTCCTGGTTGACATCTTGCAGCGACATGTCAACGCTGTCTTTCACACCGTCGTCGGCGATCATGTCGAGCGCGGCCTGCTGGTTATCCCTCACAAGTTCCGTGTGCTGGCGTAATTGCTTCGTGAGTATGCCGCGAAAATGTTCCAAACGATCTGCGTCCATTAAAGTAGTGCCCCCTGATCTGAAAGGAAGACGCGTGCGCTTCCGTCGATGTTGTGTGTTCGAACGCGGGGATTATAACACACGCGACTCGCGCCCTCCCGTCGCTCCCGCCACAGTCCGGTGGTTAAAGTTTTGCACCTGCGCGGCCGCGCACGCGCCGCCGCCGGAAACTCCTGGAAGACGAGTCTGAGGTTTACAATCTTCGCCGCCTACAGTAATTTTGTATCGCCTCCCGGCGATGCGCGGCCGGTTCAAGAATTTCTCAAGCGGCGTGCCCCATACTGCGCGCAACTCCCGAATCGAAAAGCGGTCTGCTCACGGCCGGCTTTACCCCTGACGCGGCAACATTGTTCTCGCGTTTTGCCGGAAAGGAGTTCTCAACTTGGACGTGCGAGTGCAAAACGTTCTGACTCTCATGCGGCGCGACCTGCGCGCCAGGCGCACGCTCAACGACATGGCGCGCTCCGTCAACTTAACCTCTTTTCATTTCTGCCACCTCTTCAAAGCCGAGACGGGCACGAGCCCCGCCAGGTATCTCAAAGCCCTGCGGCTCGAACGCGCGCGGGAATTGCTGGAGACCACTCGCCTCAACGTCAAAGAGATCAGGGTGCTCGTCGGACTCAACGACGAGAGCCATTTCGCCAGAGATTTTCGCGCCACTTACGGTCTCACGCCGCAACAGCACCGCGAGCATTATCTCGGCCTCGGTGCGACGAAAAAAGACGAAATCGAGCAGAGCAAGATCAGTTCATAAGACGGACACAGATAAAAACCGTGTGCGGCGAACTGTGATGTTCGCCGCACACGGTTTTTGAAGCGTGGCGTTTGAACGCGCGCCGATTCGCCGCGAGGGTTCGCCGCCCGGTGGCGGAGTTAAAAGCGGAACTTCAATCCGGCCTGCACGAGGCGCGGGCTGCTCGGCAGGATGCCGCGCGCGCGGTCAACGATGTAAGTGCGGTCGAAGAGGTTCTTGGCGGTGACGAAAAAGGTCGAACGCAACTGCTCGACGTGGTAGTTGACCGTCCCGTTCCAGACCGCGTAGCCGGGCACGAGGCCGAGTTGGCCGTCGGCGCGGCCGGGGGGCGGCGTGCGTAAGTTCAAATCATCCCCGAACTGGCGGCCGACGTACACGCCTTCGACGAGCGCGTCAACGCCGGAGGGGTGCGAGTAGCCGAGGTTGACGTTCACCAAATTCTCCGGCGCGTAAGGCAGGCGGTTGCCCGTGATCAGGATGCCCGTGAAGCCCGCGATATTGCTGAAGCGCGTGCCCGTGAACTTCGCCGTGGGCAGAAACGTGTAGGCCACGCGCAGGTAAAAATTGTGGCGGTTGCCGGTGAGCGTGCCGGAGTCTATGCGCCCCGTGAACTCCGCGCCCTGATGCAGGGTCGAGCCACCGTTCGTGAGCGCGGAGCCGACGCCGCCCGCGAGACTGGCCGGGACGATCTGATTCTCGTAGTCCATGCGAAACAGAGTGGCCTCGAACCTGAGTCCGCGGTGCGGCGCGGCGCGAAATCCCAGTTCATAGTTCCAACTCAGTTCCGGGTCGAGTTCGATGCTCCCGCCCGTCGTGTTATTGATGATGTCCTCCGTGCGCGGCGGCGCGAAGCCGCGATGCACGCCCGCGAAGACCGTCAGACGCGCGGCCGGTTGATAGGAGACGCCGAGGCCGGGGATAACCTGCGTGAGCGCGGTGCGGCCGGAGACGCCGCGCCCCGCGTTGGCGAGCCGGTTAGTGCGCTGAAACTCGATGTGCTCGACGCGCACGCCCGGCGTGACGGTGAACTTCTCGAAGAGGAAACGGTTCTGGACGAAGCCGGAATAAGCCTGATTGCGCCGCTCGTTATCTTCGGCAAGGACGCCGTCGCGCGAGTTGGGCAGGTCGCCGTTCTTCTGCAAACGATCCTGCGTCTCGTAGTGAGCGCGGACGCCGAAGTCTGTCTCGCTGCGCACGCCGAAGAGCTTGTGCCTGACATTCAAGTGCGGCTCGACGCCGAAGAAGTGGTATGCGCGCAGGCGACCCTCGTTGCCGCAGGTCGTGTTGAGATCGGCGAAGCTGCGGCAGTCGGGATCGACGTTCAGGCGGTTCGGCCGCTGTGCGGAATTGCTCGACTGCCGCCACCAGTGGCGTCGAAAGTAAGAGCCGTAGAGCGTGGTCTTGAGCGTCGTGTTCGCGTTGAAGACGAAGGCGTGCGTGGCCGACGCGCCGAAACGGTCGCCGTAGAAGCGGTCGTTGAAGAAAGGGTTCGCGCGCGGGTCGGCCGCGTATTCGGCCTCGGTCAGCCCGGAATATGAGACCTGCGAACGCTCGCGGTAGAAATTGAACTTGCCGGTGAGTGCCTGCCGCGAGCCGAGCGCGGTGACGCTCTTGAAGTTGAAGTCGGAGAGGCCGGTGCGGTGCTGCGCGCGCGCGCCCTCACCCTGCTTGCGCGTGAGGTCGAAGAGAAGTCCGGTGTTGCCGAACGTGCCGCCGAAGTCGGCGTGTCCGTTGAAGTAGTCGCGGTTTCCGCCCACGAGCGTGAGCGACCCGGAAGTCCGTTCGGGCGGCGTGCGCGTGATGTAGTTGACGACGCCGCCGATGGTCTGCGGCCCGTAGAGAATTTGTCCCGACCCCTTGAGCACTTCGACGCTCTCGAAGCGATCAATCGGCGGGTGGTAGTAAGAGGCGTTGTCGCCGTAGGGCGCGTAGGTGAGCGGGATGCCGTCTTCGAGGAGCAACACTTTGGTTGAGCGCGTCGGGTTCAAGCCCCGTATGCCGATGTTCGGACGCAGGCCGAAGCCCTCTTCGTCGCGCACGTTCACGCCCGACACCTTGCGCAACGCCTCGCTCGAAGTGAAGACGCGGCTCAGTTCGAGCATCTCCCGTTCGAGCACGTCAACCGAGCCGGGGATGCGCTCGACCACTTCGGGAATACCAGCGATGCTGCTCGACGTGACGACGACCGCCTCGGCGAGGGAAGCCGCCTGCAAAGTGAGTTCGACGTTGCTCTGGCTCGCACCCGCTTTGATCGACACCTCCTGATCCACGAGCGCGAAGCCGCGACTCGTCGCGCGCAGGTGGTAAGAGCCGGCGGCCAGTTGCTCGAAGGTGAAGGCTCCCGCCGCGTCCGTGATGGCAGTGCTTTCGTCGTTCCGTCTCTCACGCCTGAGCGTCACGGTCGCGCCCTCGACCGCCGCCCCGAATTGATCGAGTACGCGCCCCGACAACGAGACTCCGCTCGACTGCGCCGCCACGCTCCCGGCGCACCCCCACAACGCGAAGAGGGCGACGATTCCGAAAAACGCCAGCGACGCGCCCCTCTTCACAGGCCATATCTGCATATCTTCTTCCTTTAAGAGAACTATGAATGAGCTGAAAAAACTTAGAGGGGTCTGAAAATGAAAGTCGTTTTCATTTTCAGACGAAGTGAGAAATTAAACCTTTGGGGGTTTTACTGTCAAGCGAAAGTTTTCCGGGATGAGTTAAAGGCGGCTTGTGGAAAGAAATGAATCGAAGGCAGTTTGTGGAAAGAGTTGTCAACGCGTTTTAGGATTCGCCGCAGAGAATTTCGGCGGCGAGGAGCGGGATCATGAGTTCGTGGTGGCCTGTGACGGAGTAGCCGCGACCCGCGCCGTCGCTGGTGGGGCGGCGGACGACGTTGGTGAGCGGGCGGTAGGATTGAATGAAGTCGAAGTTGGCGGTGGTGAAATCGGCGAGCGGGTGGCCGAGATTGCGCACGAGCGTGACGGCCTTCAAAAATATTTCGGGCAGCACGACCGCCGAGCCGATGTTCAAATAGACTCCGCCGCCGTTCATACGCCTGACGAGTTCCGAGAGCAATCGAAAATCGGTGTGCGAGGTTTGACCGAGGCTCGCGCCGTCGGCCGAAGGGTGAAAGTGTGCGATGTCCGCGCCAATGGCGACGTGCGCCGTGAAGGGCAGGCGCGCGCTGTAAGCGGCGCACAGCAGCGACAGGTCGGCGTGCGGCGCAACGGGTTGTGAAAGTTCGCGTCCCATCGCCTCGCCGAGTCCGATTTGGTCGCGCCCCCCGGCGCGCGCCGCTTCGTTCAGGAGTTTGCCCGTCTCCTCGGCCGCGCCGAACGCGCCCTCACCGAGCGTGGCGTCAACGTCTTCCGAAGTCGAACCGACGAGTGCGATCTCTGCGTCGTGGACGAGCACGGAGCCGTTGGCGGCGATGGCCGAGACGTAGCCGCGCGACATGAGATCGATGATGACGGGGGCAAGCCCGGTTTTGATGACGTGGCCGCCGATGCCCCAGATGACGGGTTTGCCCAACTCGCGCGCCCGGCGCACCTGCGCGGCGATCTCTCTGAGCGAACGCACGGCGAGAATGTTCGGGAGCGTGCCGAGAAACTCGCGGAGCGCCGCATCGGCAGAGACGGGGCGTGCGAAATCCGACGTTGCGACTTTGCTCGGGCGAGAGGCGAGCGGGTAGGTGTTTACTCGTTCGAGGTCGAGCGGGCGCAAATCTTCATCGTAAATTGACACGGTTAGCGGGGCATCCCTTCTTCAATCCTGAGCTTTCTCGAAGAGCATCCGCTCGACGAGTTCGCACAGGATGTGGCCGATCAGGTTGTGCGTCTCCTGTATGCGCTGCGTGTCCGCGCTCTCGACGACGAGCGCGAGGTCGCAGAGCGGCGCAACCGTCCCGCCGTCGCGGCCGAGCAGGCCGATCACTTTCAACTCGCGCGCACGCGCCCGCTCGACCGCCGCGACGATGTTCGCCGACGTGCCCGAAGTGGTGATCGCCAAGAGCACGTCGCCCTGCGCGCCGAAGGCTTCGACCTGCCGCGCGAAGACATTCTCGAAGCCAGTGTCGTTGGCGATTGAAGTGACGACGCCGCCATCTGTCGAGAGCGCGAGCGCGGGCAGAGCGCGCCTGTGGATGCGCGAAAACTGGTTTACGAATTCGCCCGCGATGTGCTGCGCGTCGGTCGAAGAGCCGCCGTTGCCGCAGAGCAAAACTTTGCCGCCCGCGCGGAAACCGGCGGCGATGATTTCGGCGGCGCGCACCACTTCGGCCGCGTGCTCCGCGAAGTAACGCCGCTTGACCTCACAGCTTTCGGTGACGATGTTTGAGATGTGTTCAATCATATTTAGCCGCGACACGAAAAAGCGCCGGCACGCCGGATAAGAGAAGGTATCTTACCCGACGCATCCGGCGCAAACACACACGGGTCGTCGCTCGCAGGGAAGACGCGAGAGCCTGCCCACCCGTTCCGACGCCCCGCTACTGCGTGGTTTCGGCCGGCGCGGATTTATACTTCATGTTGGTCTTGCGGTCGGTCAACTCGATGTAAACCCAACTCGGCGGAACGACATCGCTGTCGAGCGCGAACCACAGTTGGTTGAGGTCGTCCGGGCTGCTGAAGGCGCAGAATCCGTTGAGACGCTTGCCCGTGCCGTCGTACATGTCCACCCATGTGCGCGCCGCTTTGGTGTTTTTACCGCAGGGGGGCAAGTCCGGCGCGGCGGCGAAAAGCTCTTTCGGGTAGACGGCGAAGTTCGCCACGTTGTAGCGGTAGCGTATCAATTGCTTGCCGCCGCTCTGAAAAAATTCCGGGGCGGTGAAGACGAGGACGGGATTCGGCAGCGGTTGCTGCGCCGTCGAAACGCCGCCAGCCGCCATCAAAAAGCCAAACTGCGACGGTTTCAGACCC
>DATCWB010000603.1:0-4076 GCA_036566625.1 Pyrinomonadaceae bacterium | reverse complement strand
AAGATATGCGTCACGCCGGCCGTCATTTCCTGGTCTGAGGCTTTTGTTCTTTTTTTGTCACGCTCGGAAATGGGCTCTTTTCGGCTGGTATTCCATTTCGGCGACGAAAAAAAAGCTGTCAATTATCTCACAACAATAGTATAGTGCCCGCTCTCTTGGAAGGGTTCCCCATCGCCCTTCCTCATCCACCAACCGGTCAGTTTAAACTTTGGAGACTAAAGAAGAATGAAAAAGTTTACCCTCGGTCTAGTTCTGTTTGCGCTCAGCTTCGCTTTCCTCCTCGCCAGCGTCCCCCTCAAAGATGTCGGCGCGCAAGGGCGTCCTGACGATCCCGGTCAACAATCAGCGGTCAGAGCCGACGGCAGAATCGTCGCTCCCGACGGCACGGTTTTTGAATCTCACAAAGCCTTCCTCGATGCCGGCCGTAAGTGCAGCACGCGCCACGCCGACGACATCGAAATTGAACAGGTCAACAGGCAGATCGCGAAAAACCGCACGGCCAACGGTGGCGGTCAGGGCGGCGGCGGTGGCGACACCACCGAGGGCGCTCGCATCTACACGGCGGGTTCCATCACCATCCCGGTTTACTTCCACGTTGTTTCCACTGCGAGTGGCACGGGCAACATCCCCGATTCACGTCTCGACGCGCAGATCGCGGCGATGAACGAGCATTACGCAGGTCAGGACAGCCCGGTTTACAGGGGCACGGCCGCGAACATGTCGTTCCGCTTTGTGCGGGCGGGCGTGACGCGCACGGTCAACGACACCTGGTATAACGCCGGACTCGGCTCGGCGGCGGAAGCGCAGATGAAGAATGCGCTGCGCGTGGGCACGGCCGACGACCTGAACTTCTACACCACCGGCGGCGGCGGCTACCTCGGTTGGGCGACCTTCCCGAACGAATACGCGACCAAGCCGAAGATGGACGGCGTGATCTGCTACTGGGCGACGCTCCCCGGCTCCAACTACGCCCCCTACAACGAAGGCGACACGGGCACGCACGAAGTCGGTCACTGGCTCGGCCTCTACCACACCTTCCAGGGCGGCTGCCAGGGCGCGGGCGACGGCGTCGCGGACACACCCGCCGAGCGCACGAACGTTTTCGGCTGCCCCACCAACAACATCGACACCTGCAAATCGCTCGCCGGTCTCGATCCTTACGAGAACTTCATGGACTACACCGACGACCCCTGCATGTACAAGTTCAGCGCGGGTCAGGTGGATCGCGCCGACAGCATGTGGTCAACGTACCGTAACGGCAAATAAGCCCTCCGGCGTTTAAACCTACAGTAGTAAAATTGAAGGAGCGCTTCCACGGGGGCGCTCCTTCTTATCTTGAGCCGCGAGGAAATTTCCGATGCGTATATTTTCAACGCTCCTTTGCGTGGCGGTGCTTTCCGCGTCGGCGGCGACCGGGGCACATTTCCCGCAACAGCCACAAGGCCGCATCGCGCCCGCGCCGGGGTTGAAATGCGACCGCAGCGATCTCACCTTGTATGATGGCCGCGTGATCGCCTACCGCCGCCGCAAGGGCAGCACTTTCCTGCGAATCCGCACCAACTTCGACACCACCGAAGAGGTCATCATCCGCCACCCCGCGACGGACGACCCCTCGAAGTTCTATCTACTCAACGGCCATCCCTTCACGCGCGGCGATTGGCGACGCATCGAGCGAAGAAGGAAAGTCTTGATCAACGGCATGCGCGCCAACGTCTGGGTCTGCCGGGATAATCCCGCCATTCAGCCCGTCGTAGACTGGCAACCGGACGACACTGGCGCGAACCCGCGCAGCCGTTGAAAGTCCCGGTGGGACGAGGCGTACGAGCGCAAAAGGCGATAACTGCGCGTCTTTCAAGTTGAGCGCTTGCCCGTAGGCTTTTCCGCTCCACGCGTAACGTAACCGGGGGGATATCCTTTCGGGTATTCACCCTTTTTATCAACGCTTGAGTCCGAACGCCGAACCGCGCCTTTAAGCCGCGCCGTGGGCAGCGTGGGGTTGCCGGGCTGATGTTCTTTTTCTGCTCCATCGCAACTTTCGCCATAAGAAATTTGTTGCCTCCGCCTTAAGAAGATGTTACTAATTGCGTCCCCCAAAATTGGAATAAGATTGCTATCAAAATTGTTTCGACCTTACGCCGTTCAAATTTCTTAACAACTCTCGACCGGCGTTCTCAATCAACAATTCAGTTAGCGGTAACAAATCGATCAGCGATGGCGCACTTCTCTCGCGGTGCTCTGTGCTTTATTTATTCTTTTTAATCGGCCCGACTGCTTCTTCCTTCCCGCCATTTTTCCGTTCGCGGGGCTGCGCCATGCGCGTCGGCCTCACCTTCACCAACCCCAAACCCTCAGAGAAACAACTTAAGGAGAATCAATGAAAAAGCCCATGTTCTTGATCGCGATCTCACTCGCGTTCGTCTTCGCCCTCACACTCCCACGCCATGAAGTTTCCGCCCAGCGCAGCGGCAAATCTTCTGCGGCGGCCGACAAACTCGCGCGCGCCCGAGACATCTCCCTCCGCGTCCTCGAAGCCCGCGCGGGCAAACAAGGCATCGACCACCGCAACGACCTCGCGGCCAAGCGCGCCTTCACCGACGACCAGGAAAAAACGCATACGCGTTTTCAACAGACCCACAGGGGCATACCCGTCTTCGGCGGCGAGGCCATCGTGCATCTCAACCCCGATGATTCGGTCTTCGCCGTCACCGACGATCTGGTCGAGTCGGTGCAGGTTGATACCGAACCCTATCGCACGCCCGACGAAGCCGTCCGCACGGCCATCAGCGATCTCGGCTGCGAGACCTGCCTGACCGCGCCGCCCGTCGCCGACATGCAAATCCTCCGCCACGGCGGCAACGATTACCTGACCTACCGCGTGCAACTCCGGCGCGAGGACGGCACGCACGAAACCTCAATGCCCGTCTATTTCGTGGATGCCAAGACCGGCAACGTCATCTGGGAATACAACAACTTGCAGACCGCTTCCGGCAGCTCGCTCTACAGCGGCACGGTGACGATCAACACCTACTTCAAGTCGCCGAGCTATTACATGGAAGACATCTCGCGCAAGATCGGCACGTTCGACAATCGCAACACGACCACCTCCACATATCGCTTCACCGACTCCGACGATGTCTGGAACACTTCCAGCCAGCGCGCGGGCGTTGACGCACACTATGGCGCGGCGAAGGTCTATGACTACTTCTACAACACGCACGGGCGGCGCGGCATTGACGGCGCGGGCGGCCCCGCTTATTACACCGCGGCCGACGGCGTGACCGGCCTCATCAGTTCCAAAGTTCATTACGGCGTCAGCTACAACAACGCCTTCTGGAACGGCAGCTACATGACCTACGGCGATGGCGACGGCTCGTCCTTCTCGCCGCTCGTCACGCTCGACATCTGCGGCCACGAGATGCAGCACGGCATCACGGAGCGCACCGCCAATCTCACCTACGCCAACGAGTCGGGCGCGCTCAACGAATCATGGTCGGACGTGTTCGGCGCGATGGTCGAACGCTACGCCAAGGGTCAGACCTCGAACACATGGAAGATCGGCGAGCAGTGCTACACGCCGGGCATCGCCGGTGATGCCCTGCGCTACATGGATAACCCGCACTCCGCCAGCAACAGCGGCTACACCGCCGACGACGACCCCGACCACTACGCCGAGCGTTACACCGGCACGGGCGACAGCGGCGGCGTCCACATCAACTCCGGCATCGCCAACAAGGCGTTCTACCTCGTGGCCGTCGGCGGCACACACCACCGCGGCGGCTCTATGACCGGCATCGGCGCGGACGCGGCAGCCAAAATCTGGTATCGCGCGCTCACCACCTACATGACTTCGAGCACGAACTTCAAGGGCGCGCGCACCGCCACGCTCAACGCGGCGGCCGCGCTCTACGGTTCGGGCAGCACGAACTACAACGCCGTCGCCAACGCCTGGAACTTGTGCGGCGTACTTTAAACTTTAACCGTCAGCGGTAACGCTCTAACGGCGGGCGCGAGAAGTTTTCGCGCTTCCGGGAAAGCGGAAGGGGCGACCGGAGGCATCTCACCTCCGGTCGCCCCTT
>DATCWB010000602.1:0-14752 GCA_036566625.1 Pyrinomonadaceae bacterium | reverse complement strand
CGTTCGATCTCGCCCGCGTCGCTCACCTGCGCGAGTCCCTGCTCCTCGACGATAACGGCGGCCGACTTGCCCGACGCGAACATCTCGACGAGCACTTCCTTGCCCTGCTTGCCGCTGATCTTGCCCTAGTCAATCAGACGCACGAGCGCGCCCAACTCTTCGGCCGCCACGGGCGAGGCTTCCGCCGTGCGCCCCGTCGCTTCGAGTTCGCGCAGCAGTTCCGACCTGATCCAGTTGGCCGCCGCGCGGGGGTTGCCGGCCGCGCGCGCCGCGCGCTCGTAATAGTCCGCGAGGCCGCGCCCGGCGGTGAACTGCGAGGCGTCATCAAACGACAATTCGTATTCTTCCATGAAGCGGCGGCGGCGCGCTTCCGGCAATTCCGGCATCTGCGCCGTCACTTCTTCGATGAAGGCGGGCGTGACGACGAGCGGCGGCAGATCGGGTTCGGGGAAGTAACGATAGTCGTGCGCCTCCTCTTTCGAGCGCATCACGCGCGTCTCGTTCGCGCGGTCGTCCCACAGGCGCGTCTCCTGCGAGACGCGTCCGCCCGACTCGATCAACTCGATGTGCCGCTCGATCTCATACTCGATGGCCTTCTGCATGAAGCGCACCGAGTTCAGGTTCTTGAGTTCGACCTTCGTGCCGAATTTCTCTTCGCCCACGCGCCTGACCGAGACGTTCGCCTCGCAGCGCAGATTCCCTTTCTCCATGTCGGCCTCGGACGCGCCCACCCATTGCAGCGCGCGCCTGACGTGGTTGACGTAATCGTAGGCTTCCCAGGAGGTGCGAAAGTCCGGCTCCGTCACGATCTCGGCGAGCGGCGTACCCGCGCGGTTCAGGTCAACGTAGGAATAACGTTCCGTCTCGGGGAGACCCTCATGGATGTTCTTGCCCGCGTCTTCTTCGAGGTGCATGCGCGTGATGCGGATGGTCATCGGCCGCCACTCGCGCGCGTGCCCCGACTCGTCGCGCGTGGCCGTCACGATCTCAAGTTCGCCGTGCTCGGAGAACGGGCGGTCGAATTGCGAAATCTGGTAGCCCTTCGGCAGGTCTGGGTAGAAATAGTTTTTGCGCGCGAAGATGGACTGCTCGTTGATGCGCAGGCCCAGTGCGAGCGCGGCGCGCGCGCCGAGTTCGACGGCGTGACGATTAAGCACCGGCAGCGCGCCCGGCAACCCCAGGCAGACGGGGCAGGTGTTGGCGTTCGGCTCGTCGCCGAAACGCGTGGAGCAGCCGCAGAAAATCTTCGTCTCCGTATTGAGTTGTGCGTGAATTTCGAGACCGATGACGGCCTCCCAGCCATGTTTCATAGTGAGCGGTAAGCGGTGGGCGGTAAGCGGCCGGGAAAATTTGCCGGCGGCAGTTTCGACTGCTCGCCGCTCAACGCTTACTGCTCACCCTCCTTTCGGTTCGAGCGGAAGCCCACGGTCGCGCCAGGCGTCGATGCCGCCGACGAGAATGTAGAGTTCCGTGAAATCGTATTCTTCAAGAATCAGCGCCGCACGGGTGCTGGAATTTTCGTAGTGTCAGGCGCAGTAGGTGACGACGGGACGGCCACGCGGCACTTCCTCGATGCGCGCCTCCAACTCGTCGCGCCGGATGTAGAGCGACCCCGGAATTTGCACGTCGCTGCGGGCATAATGGCGTGCGTTGCGCGTGTCGAGAAAGACCGGCGCGCGCCCCTCCTGAACCAACCGCCACGCCTCTTCCGCGCTGACTCTCAACGGCTCTGTCAAGACTCCCAACTTCTTCCCGCCTCCGACGAAATTCAGACGCGCCGGAGGGCACGCGGCCGCGCATCCGGCGCACGATTCAACTGCACTGCCGCCGCCCGGCGACCGGCGCGCCCGCTCGACCGACCGGCCTTCGTGAATGAATGAACCGAGTATAACATTCGCCCGAAGGCGCGGCGAAACGGACAGGTATTTCACCTCTTCGTGAAAGAAAAACTACCTCCCCGCCGGTGAATTTAGTATACAATCCGCGCACTCAGGCTGCTTTTCGATTTTTGAAGCTGCGACCGCGCCCCGGTCAACAGAGCGGCGGCGGTTGTCTCGAACAAGGTATCCACCTTTTCTCCCAAAGGAGGGGAAATAAGATTATGGCGAAAACTGTTGCGACTATTATTGGCGTGGTGTTTTTACTCGTGGGGATTACGGGATTCGTCGCGCCCGGCGTTGGCGGCTTTCACCTGAGCACGACGCACAATCTCATCCACATTATCTCCGGTGCGGCTTCGCTCTACTTCGGCCTGGCCGGGACGCTTAGAGGCGCGCGCACCTTCTGCCTCGTGTTCGGGGCGGTCTACGGGCTGCTCGGCATTGCGGGGTTCCTGCTCGGCGCGCAGGGCACGCCTTCGATGCCCGGCATGGCCGCCGACAGCCGCCTGTTTAAAGTGCTTCCGGGCATGCTCGAACTCGGCACGAGCGACCACACGTTCCACGTCCTGCTCGCACTTGTCTACATCGTCGCGGGCTTGATGACCAAAGCCGGTTACGACACGGCGAGAGATAACCACTAGGCACGACCGGCGTCAACGGATCGCAAGAGAGGTTGCAGGAGGGAGAGGCGCGCGCGGAGAAGCGTCGCCCGCGCACACGTTCGCGCGTCCCTTCCGCAACCTCTCTTTCATTTTTCCCGTCCCGTTTGCCGCCTCCCGTCCCGTCGGTTAAGATGCCCTATCTCGAAATTCAAAGATGAAAGCATTAGTATCAACGTCCGGAACAGGCGTCATTCATCTTTCAAACATCATCCGAGGAGTGTCTCTTTAAATGATCAAAACGGTCGAATGGACTGCCGAAGGCGTGCGCATGATCGATCAGCGGCTGCTTCCGACTGAGGAAAAATACCTGATGCTGCGCTCTTGTGAAGAGGTGGCCGAGAGCATCAGGGAGATGGCCGTGCGCGGCGCGCCCGCCATCGGGGTGGCCGCCGCAATGGGACTCGCCATCGGACTCAAACAGGCGGTCGCCACCTCTACCCCCGACCTCCAGTACGACTTCGACTACATGTGCGACCTGATGAGCCGCACGCGCCCGACGGCCGTCAACCTGTTCTGGGCTATCGAGCGCATGCGCGAGGCTTTCCGGCGCGCCGCAGCCGAGACCTCGGACGCCGAAGTAATCAAGGGGCGCTTGATTGACGAGGCCAAGGCCATCTACGAGGAAGACATCGCCTCTAATCGCGCGCTCGGTCGTTTCGGCGGCGAGTTGCTGGCCGACGGCGCGACCGTGCTGACACACTGCAACGCGGGCGCGCTCGCCACCGCCGGAGACTACGGCACGGCGCTCGGCGTGATTCGCGGCGCGCGCGACGCGGGCAAACGCATCGCCGTCATCGCCGACGAGACGCGCCCCTTCCTACAGGGTTCGCGCCTCACCGCCTGGGAACTCGACCGGGACGACATCCCCGTCACGCTCATCACCGACAACATGGCCGGGCACGTGATGAAGCAGGGCAAGGTTGACGCCGTCGTCGTCGGCGCGGATCGCATCGCCGCGAACGGCGACACGGCAAACAAGATCGGAACCTACATGGTCGCCGTCCTCGCGCGCCAGCACAACATCCCTTTCTACGTCGCCGCGCCCATCTCGACCGTTGACCTCGAAATTCCGTCGGGCGACCAGATACCGATTGAGGAGCGCAACACGAGAGAAGTGACCCACATGCACGAACACCGCCTCGCCCCCGAAGGCATCAACGTGCAAAACTTCGCCTTCGACGTGACGCCCAACGAATTCATCGCCGCCATCATCACCGACAAGGGCGTCGCCCGCGCGCCTTACACGGAGACCTTGCGGAAGCTGTTTGAAAGTTGATGCGAACTGGCGTGGAGGGACTGTCGGCGACCCGCCGCCACTTGCTTTAACCACTGCTAAACTTCAAAGCCCGCATCTTAATTTCAAGATGCGGGCTTTGAAGTTTAGCGATGACTGTCTCGCTCGCGTTTCACCTGGGAGCAAAGCGGCTCTGCTTCCACCAATCAATCGTGCGGCGCAAGCCTTCTTCCAGTTCGACCTGCGGCTCGTAGCCGAGAAATTCGCGTGCGCGCGTGATATCGGCAAGGCTGTGTTTCACATCGCCGATGCGCGCCTCGCGATATTCGGCCTGCACGTCCGTGTGTCCCATAATCCGCTTCAGCATGTCGAGCAGTTCGTTGAGCGTCACGCGTTTGCCGTTGGCGACGTTGATGATCTGCCCGACACCGCGCGTGGTCTCCGCCGCGCGCAGGTTTGCGTCAACGACGTTGGCGACGTAGGTGAAATCGCGCGACTGTTCGCCGTCGCCGTAGATGAGCGGTGTTTGCCCGGTCGAAAGCGCGTCAACGAAGCGGGAGATCACGCCGGAGTAAGTCGAACTCGGGTCCTGGCGTGGCCCGAAGACGTTGAAGTAGCGCAGGCAGACGGTTTCCAGTTTGTAGGTGCGCGTGAAGACCTGGCAGTAATACTCGCCTATGAGTTTGGCGGCTGCGTAGGGTGAGAGCGGCTCGGGCGGCATCGTCTCGATTTTGGGGAGGGTGGGCTGGTCGCCGTAGGCGGAACTCGACGCCGCGTAGACGACGCGGCGCACGCCGCTGTCACGCGCCGCCAGCAGCAGCGAGAAGGTGGCTTCGGCGCAGGCGCGGTGCGTTTCACGCGGATTGTCCACCGAGCGCGGCACCGAAGGGATCGCGGCCTCGTGGTAGACGAGTTCGACGCCTTCAAGAGCGCGTCTGAGCGTCGCCTCGTCGTTCAGGCTCCCGCGCACGAAATCTATATCGCCGCCGATCTCTTCCAGATTCTCGGCGTGGCCGGTCGAGAGATCGTCAATCACGCGCACGCGCGCGCCTCGTTCGGCCAAAGTCGCCGCGATGTGCGACCCGACGAAGCCTGCTCCGCCGGTCACGAGTACGATTCCAGAGAGACTCATATTAGTAGTTATTGATGATGCGCCGGAACGCGTAACCGCTCGGTCGCGTTACTTGTCGTTCGGGACGGGTTGGGGTTGTCGGCCGACGCCGACGTACTCGAAACCGAGTTCTATCATGGCATTCGGATCGTAGATGTTGCGCAAATCGGCGAGCTTCGGCGTGCGCATCAGTTCGCGCACGCGCTCCATGTTGAGCGCGCGAAACTGGTTCCACTCGGTCATAAAAACGAGAGCGTCCGCCCCGGCCACTGCGGCGTATTCGTCCTCAGCATATTCGATGCCCGGCAAACATGCGCGCGCGGCATCCATCGCGACAGGGTCGTAGGCACGCACCTTCGCGCCCTGTTCGAGCAGACGGCGAATGATGTCCACGGAAGGTGCTTCGCGCATATCATCTGTTCCCGGTTTGAAAGCGAGGCCGAGCACGGCGATGGTCGCCCCTCTCAGGTCGCCCACTAATTTTTCGATCTTCGGCACCATCAATTCGCGTTGACGCTCGTTGACCCGCACCACCGCCTCAACGATCAGCGAATCGTAGTCGAACTGGCGTGCGATGGAGAGGAGCGCGTGCGTGTCTTTCGGGAAGCAGGAACCGCCGAAGCCGGGGCCGGGGTGGAGGAATTTTTTCCCGATGCGATTGTCCATGCCGAGCGCGCGCGCCACATCATGCACGTCGCAGCCGATCCGGTCGCAGAGATTGGCGATCTCGTTGATGAAGGAAATTTTCGTGGCGAGGAAGGCGTTCGCGGCGTACTTCGTGAGTTCCGCCCCCTCCAGCGAAGTGATGACGAAGGGCGTCTCGATCAGGTAGAGCGGGCGGTAGAGGTCTTTGATGATGGCGATGGCTTCCGGGTCGCGGCTGCCGATGACGACGCGGTCGGGGCGCATGAAATCGCCGATGGCCGCGCCCTCGCGCAGGAATTCCGGGTTCGAGACCATACCGAACTTCGCGTTCTTCTTCTGCTCGCCGATGATACGCCGCAGATGCTCGCCTGTGCCGACGGGAACGGTGGACTTCGTGACGATCACTTTGTAATCGTTCATGTGCTGGGCGACGGAGCGCGCCGCCGCCTCGACGTGGCTTAGGTCGGCCGAGCCGTCTTCCCGCGGCGGCGTGCCGACGGCCAGGAAGATCACCAGCGAGTGTTCGACCGCGGTTTTCAAGTCGGTCGTGAATGTCAAACGCCCGGCCTGCGCATTCTTCGCGACAAGCTGGTCGAGGCCGGGTTCGTAAATCGGCATCTGACCCTGGTTGAGACGCTCGATCTTGTGGGCGTCAATGTCAACGCACACCACGTCCACGCCGAACTCGGCGAAACAGGCGCCCGTCACAAGGCCGACGTACCCCGTCCCAATCACTGCAATCTGCATTGCTAAAACAGAACCTTTCGCAGAAGCGGTACTTTCAGGCAAAAGTTTGCGGGTCACGCGGGGTAAACCCGCGCGTGACCCGCAAGTGAATGTTCTCGTCTACCGTGCGCGAGAAAATCGCACAGCCGTTAAAGCCTAACAACTTAACTGCCGGCGAATTACACTCTGCTCGGGCTGAAAACCGGAGCGGTGCCGCCGGTGCCGAGGTCGTTGCTGTCGTGGGTGGCCGCGATGATGGCCGCCGCAATCGCGCCGCCCGCCGCCAGCAGAAGCCCGGCAAGCGCGCCGCCGCTGAGCGAACCGAAGTTGGTTTCGCGGGTCAGACGCGTGCAGCGCGAACCCGGTTGAGCCGTTCCGGCGGTGTCCTGATTACCGGCAGCAATCTGCTTGACGCTGCTACCGGCGCGCAGTTCCACGCGACCCGACTGTGTGGCGACTTCCGTGTTGCCGCATTCGACATTCACGGTGAAGACGTTCGGCATGGTGGTGTCGGCCACGGCCGAGCCGTCTTTGGTGACGACGCTGGCCGCCGTACCCGTGGAGGTCGAGTAGCGAACGCGACCAGCCTCGAGCATGCCGGTCACGCTGTTGTCGGTGAAGCTGAGTTTAATGGTGGACTCAGGCAAGAGTTCGACGCGGCCGAGTTTACCCAAGCTCACAACGGCGCTCGAACCTTTGGCGGTGGTGACGGTGCTGTCCGAAAAAACTGTCGCACCCGAGATGGCGTTCGTGCCGTTCACGGAGACTTCGCCGACCACCGACAGTGCGCCGGAAGGCGCTTGTGCCGGAGCTGCGAGGGCAACCATTGAGAACGTGCTCAAGATGGCGACCGTGAGGCTGAGCGAAATAGCCATACGGCTCCAATTTCTGCTAATCATTATTCTCCTCCCAAGTAGACTGAACCAGTGTTTTGTAGAGAGCGCACCGCGAGTCTCGGTAGAGACTTCCGCAAGAGACGGATTTTAATATTTCCTCGCTAAACCCGCCCCGATTCGACTGCGCCCTTGTAGCATTTCCTTAAGAAAGCAGGTCAGCGAGCCTCTGTGGGCTGCTTTGACCAAATCTTTTTACCTCAATACCTGTATTGGTGTCAACAAAGATCTACCTAAAATCTCAGCTTATTCTTGGCTTTTTTTGTGCGCGCGCCCGCCCGAACCTGTGGCCGGCGCGCTTGGCGAAATCTTACGCCCGCCGCTCGAACAGATAAGCGCTCTCCAGGAGACGCCCTTCCCTGCCGTCGTGCGCGGCGAACTGCCGCCGCCGCAGTTCCCCGCGACTGTTGAAAGAGCCGTTCCAGATGGCCGCCCCCCCGAACTCACCGCGCTTGTTCAAGGCGTAAAAATTCACGTCAATATCCTTCAATTTTTCACGGTCGTCGCCGTATCGCGCCGTGATTAATCGCAGGGCGTCGAGGCAGGCTTGTTCCGGCGACGAGCCTCGCCGCATGTATTCGACCACGGTGCGAGCGCCGTTGATATAAATCACTTCCTCGCCGCGACCCGTAGAACCCGCCGCGCCCGTGTCGTTATCCACGTACAGACCGCAGCCGATCAGCGGCGAATCGCCGACGCGCCCCGGAATTTTCCACGCCAGCCCGCTCGTCGTCGTCACGCCGCTAATGTCTCTTGCGGCATCGAGCGCGAGACAGTTGATCGTGCCGGTCGGGGGTCGTCGCGCGACTTCATCCGCCCACGCCAGTAACTCATCGCGCCGTCCGGCGTCGCCTTTGGCGTATGACTCGGCCAGCCTGTAGCTTGCGCCCGTGCGCCCGGCTTCCGCGATCTTTTTCCGACCGGCGGGCGAAGCGGGCGCGGGCGGATAGGGACTCGGCCCCCATTTGTCCACCGGCGATAAAGTCTCTTTCCAGCGCAGCCAGGCGATGCGCGACTCTTCGGTCAACAGGTTTACGTCCTCGAAGCCGTGCGCGGTGGCGAAGTCGCGCGCGCCCTGCCCGACGATGAGAATGTGATCGGTGCGTTCGAGCACTATGCGCGCCACCTTGGAAGGCTCACGCACCCCGCGAATGGAAGCGACCGCTCCGGCGCGGCGCGTCGGGCCGTGCATCACGCTGGCGTCCAGTTCCACGTCGCCGCGCTCATTCGGCAAGCCGCCATAGCCGACCGAGTTATCTTTGGGATCGAGTTCGACGATATTGACGCCCGCAATCACCGCGTCGAGCGTGTCGCCGCCTTCACGCATCACCTGAACCGCCTTGTTGACGGCGGGCAGACCGTTCCCGCTCGACACGGAGATCGGCGGCGTGCCGCGTCTGGTAGCGGCTGCCTGCGACGCCTGACTCTCGACGCACGCGGCCTCGATTCGCGACGACGTTGAAGCGAACGCGGCGACGCTCACGCCCGCGGCAGCCTCGCTCAAAAACTTGCGGCGACTCTTGTTGGTTTTCATTCGCTGAAAAATGCTCCTCACGCGAAAACGCCCGCGCGTAAAAGTTTATGTCGTGAAAGTTCGTTTGAAGGGTGCGGGCATCCTAGCAAATAAATGTAAAACGGGAAACAGAAATTAAAGGCGATTGATAAAAGGCGGGTCATCGGTCGGCATTAACCGCCCCGTGCATCCTCTAGGTATCCTGTGAGCCGTCTGTGGCGGGCGCGTCCATGTCTCTGTAAAACTGCTTCGCGCGCTCGGCAACTTCGGCGGGGACGGTGACGCGAAACGGGTGCTTGGCGACGTAGGGTGGCACGCGCCGCACGCGACCGCCGAGCGTCTGAATCGCCGCGACCGCATCCTCGTCGCTCAACTCGGCGACGCCCAGAACGTCGGCCGCGCGACGCAGCGCGCCGCGCAGTCGATCAAGCGGCAGTTCACGTTCCACCAGCGCCTTGCCGCGCAGTTGAAAGTCTGCGAGGGCGTAGAGCACGACGCGGTCAGGTTCGCTCGCGTCTGCCCTTTCCTTTCCGGCAAAAAGTTCCGTCTGCTTCATCGTGAATCAAGGCACGCCAATAGCGTCGCGCGAACCGGCGCGCGCGCTCATTCAAGGGATGTGGACGCGTCGCGGGCGCGTCGTCGGGCGATTGCCGCGCGGGGCATTGTCGGTCGCCGGAGCGTCGGGAGCGCTAGTGGCGGCGGCGGCGGTGGCGGGTTGCTGCGCCTCCTGCTGCTTCAACAGTTCGGCCTGCTCGTAAACGTCGAGCCGCGCGAACGTGTAGAACGACTCGGAGGCGCGCACCGTCCCCAGATAGCGAAACGTGTTGTCAACCACTTCACCGACACGAAACGTCGTTGGCTGCGGTGGCGGGTCGAACAGCGTGCCAAGCTCGTCGCGCGTCACGGCGTAGAGTTCGGGGAGGAAATCGTTCTGCGTCTCGCGCGCGATGCGCAACGCCATTTGCCTGAGCGCGCGGATGCGGTTCGAGTTGCGGCGATAATACGCCGGGCTGACCTCGCGGCGGCTCACGCGGTCGTCAACCACTTCCTGCTCGGCGCGCAAATAACCGAGATACGTGCTGACGACCGGGCCGAACTCCGCGTCCTCGGCAGCCTCCGCGCGCTGCGCCCACACGGAATCGGCCGATGCCAGGCACACGAACGCCGCCAGCATCAAACATCGCAACATCTTCTCTACAGCTCGGCTCATCGTTTTACACGCACCCCGACGCCACGAAAAACTCTCCGGCTATTAACTTGAGGTCGGTTTCAAGCCCCACGCCAGTTTACCACTTCCGGCAGCTCAAAGGTTAGAGGGCGAAAATTCCTGACGGCTTCTCATGGCGAAACCTCCGGAGTACCGTTTGCGCCCGCCGCGCTCGCGGTGCTACATTTTTGCCGCGCCTTTCAACACTTTATGACATCCAATGCGACAGACATGACCGCCAAGACCGCCGGGAGGCGCATCGCGCTCGGCGTCTCGGGCGGCATCGCCGCTTACAAGGCCGCAGAGATTCTGCGCGGGCTGCAACGCGCCGGTTGCGAGGTGCGTGTGGCGATGACCGAACATGCCACGCAGATGATCGCGCCGCTCACCTTCCGCGCTCTCTCCGGCCAACACGTCGTCGTTGACGACTACGCGCCCGACAACCCTGACCCCATCGCGCACATTACTTTCTCTCAGACCGTCGAACTCCTGCTTATCGCCCCGGCCACCGCCAATATCATCGCCAAGTTTGCCAACGGCGTCGCCGACGATTTTCTGACTTCGACTTATCTCGCCTCGACCGCGCCCGTCGTCGTCGCTCCCGCGATGAACACGACGATGTGGCAGCACCCGGCCACCGCGCGCAATCTCCAACGCCTGCGCGACGACGGCGTCCACGTCATCGAACCGGACGCGGGCGAGATGGCCTGCGGCACATTCGGCCCCGGCCGCCTGAGCGAACCCGAGCGCATCGTCGCGGCTGTGTTGGAGATACTTGAGAGAGATACCACGCGCGCGTCCGGCGAAGCGGGGCGGCAGGTCGCCGCTTCGACTCTTCCCGGCGGCGTTCGGGCAGACGAAAATGATGAACGGAAGGGCGACCTGGCGGGCGAGAGGTTTCTCCTCACGGCGGGCGCAACGCGCGAGGAGCTCGATCCCGTGCGGTTTCTCTCGAACCGTTCGTCGGGACGGATGGGCTTCGCTCTGGCGGAGGCGGCGCGTGCGCGTGGGGGCGAGGTCACGCTCGTGGCCGGGGCGACGAGCGCGGACGCGCCTGCCGGAGTTCGCGTCATTCGCGCGCTCAGCGCAGCGGAGATGCACGCAGAGGTTCAGGCCGGGGTGCGAGATGCGACCGTCTTCATCGGGGCGGCGGCGGTCTCGGATTATCGTCCTGCGAAACGCGCCGCGCAGAAGTTGAAAAAGACTGGCGCGGCGCTGACGCTCGTGCTCGAACCGACGCCGGACATCCTCGCCTCGGTCGCCGCCGCGAGACACGACGGCCTGCTCGTCATCGGCTTCGCGGCCGAGAGCGAGAACGTCGTTGCGCATGCGCGCGAAAAGCTGGCGCGGAAAAAACTCGACGCCATCGTCGCCAACGACATCACGCGCGACGGCGCGGGCTTCGACGCCGAGACCAACATCGTGACGCTCATCGCGCGCGACCGCGACGCGCCAATCGAACTGCCACTCATGTCGAAACTCGAAGCGGCGCATCGCATTCTGGATGAGGTCTTGCGCCTGCGTCACGCGCGGGCAGCGCAACCGGCCGTCCGTTAGACGCGACCGCCGCACGGGAAGAATTTGAGAAGATCGCTATGGGAGATGAAGCGAGTCGGGGCGAGTTGGCGGCGCTGGCGAAAGAAGTCGGCGAGAATTTGTCGTACCTGCGCGAACTGGGCGTAGATTTTCTGGAGTCTGCGGGTACAATCGAGGCCGGCGCGGCGACGACGCAGTTTGATCATAGAGACGCGCCGGGACGGTCGCCCGCCGCGCCCGACGCCGGGCGTTCCTCGGCGTTGAAGCGCAACGCAGAGGCCGAAGCGCGGATGGAGAGAAAGCCCTTGGCGGACACTGCGCGCGCGGCGGCGGAAACTGTCGCGCCGCCGACCCCGCGCGAGAAGCACGAAGAGGAGACCCCCCCGAACGTTCTTTATCAGTCATCGCAGACAGCTTCGACGGAGAGAGCCGAGATGCCAACGAAACGAAAACGCGTGCGCACGCCCGACCCCGTGCCGCCACCGCCGCAGGAGACGCTCTTTGGCGAGATCACGCCAAAAGACGAACTCAGCCTGCCGCGCGAGGGCGAGACATATGAAGACATACGCAACGACATCGGCCTGTGCATGCGCTGCCCGCTCTGCTGCGAGGGGCGTTCGAAGGTCGTCCACAGCGAGGGCAATCCGAAGGCGCGCCTGATGTTCGTGGGCGAAGCACCCGGCGCGGATGAAGACGCCAGCGGTCGCCCCTTCGTCGGTCGCGCCGGGCAGTTGCTCAACAAGATCGTCGAAGCCATCGGGATGAAACGCGAGGACGTGTTCATCGGCAACGTCAACCGCTGCCGCCCGGCCGGCAACCGCACGCCGACGGCCGCCGAAGCCGCCACCTGCAAGCCGTTTCTGCTGCGCGAAATCGCGCTGCTCAGGCCCGACGTGATCGTCGTCCTCGGCAACACGGCGATGAAGAATCTGCTGGAGACGAAAGAGGGGATCACGAAACTGCGCGGGAACTTCATGGACTACAAAGGCATCAAGGTGATGCCCACTTTCCACCCCGCTTACCTGCTGCGCGACCCCTCGAAGAAACGCGAGACGTGGGAAGACATGAAGAAAGTGCGCGAGTATTTGAACAAGACGAAATCCGACAAGTGAACTTCGCGCCCGGCAGAACGCTCAACCTGTGCGACTGCGGCGTGAGATGAATCTTCACGCCGCAGTCGCACGGGAAGACGGACAGAGATTTAAACGGCGAAGTTATTCAGGGTTCGGACAGGTTTATTCCAACATGCCTGAGTTCTCACTTTTCGACGACGTACTGCCCGCCTCCGACGAGACGCCCGAAGAGATCAACGCCGAACTCCTGCGGCGCGCCGTGCAACTGCCGCAATACAAAGAGCGCATCTTCATTTTCGGCGAAGGCGTGCAGGGAGCGCGCGTCGCCGTCGTCGGCGAATCGCCCGGCGCGCCCGACATCGCGAGCGGCAAACCTTTCATGGGGCCTGCGGGCGACATGCTCAACCGCATCCTCTCCTCGATCAACCTCCGCCGCGAGGATTGCTATCTGACGAACACCGTGAAGATGATCTCGACCGGCGATGAACTGACGCCCGACGTGCTCTCCTTTTTCACGCCCTACCTGCACCGCGAACTCGCCGCCGTCCGCCCCGAAGTCGTCATCAGTTTCGGCAACACGCCGACGCGCGCCCTGCTCCGCACCAAAAAACCGATCTCGCAACTGCGCGGTGAATTCCACCCCTATCAGGGCGGCCAACTCATGCCCACTTTCAATCCCGCCTACCTCCTGCGCGACCCCACGAAGAAGCGCGAGGTCTGGGAGGACATGAAAAAGGTGCGCGCCCTGCTCGCCTCCGCCTGACGGCGGCGCGAAACAACGTAGAGCGTCGCACCCGATCTACTCGACAAGCCGCGTCGCCGCAGCTTGTCAACCGGCATATCATTTATCAGCGAGCCGCCACCTCCGGAGAGTCGCCCGAAGGTGGCGGCCAGTTTACTTAAACGAAGCGTTGTGTGAGATTTGTCCGGCGCGACGGCGAACGTGCGCCGGGACGCGAAGGTTTACGCTCGCCGCGATTTTCGCTGCCCCCCGCCGCTGTCGGTGTTTCTAATCCCGGCCACCTCGCTTCTGAGGTCTTTAATCAGGGCTTTCGTGAGAGCAGACTCTTGCCTGAGAGCTTTCACCTCACGCTTTAGTTGAAGCACTTCTTTCTTCCTGCGACTTAGCTGAGCGCTCATCGGCTTAGACTCTCTGTGTTTGCCCCTGGCGATCTGAATGCTCCCGTTGAGTTGTCTAAGACGAGCCTCCGCTCTTCTGGTGCTCGCATTGACTTCGTTGAGTTTGTGCTCGGCTAAAGCAATTCTCTCCTGAAGATCATCGAGTCGTTGTCTCTTCTTTGTAATCTCCTTATCGAGATTTGCCCGGTTATGTTTTGTGTTGTCGAGTGCTTTCTTTGCGGTCGCAAATTCTCGCTTGAGACTCGCAAGCGCCGGCTCCATGTCGGTAAATTCCTGATCCAGGCTGGCAAATTCCTGCTTTGCATCATGAATCTCTCTGTCCAGTTGTGCCTTTTCGTCCGCTTTCTCGGCGACCTCCTTCTGGAGTTCGGCCTTTGTGCGCGTTAACTTCTCGATTTCCTCCATAGCCTTCGCTTTGGCACGTTCCTCTTCTGCGAAAGTCTGAGTTTGCACCGTAGACATAAGTTTCCGTATCTGTACCGACTGGAATATATTTAAGCCCAGTTGCAGTACGACGATGACGGCCAGCAGCATTGTCGGCCAACCATACTGCGCACGGCTGACGGTCGGCTTCGCGCCCGCACTAGTGTTCGGGGAAACCACAACCTGTCTCGGGGGTCTGTGTTGAGGGAAAAAGGCATTTTTGAGTTTGGATGTCAGGTGAGAATCCTTCGTCTCATCTGGCGAGCCGGGCTTGGCGGCCGATTCTTCTGCGGAGTGCTCCGGGGAGTCGGAGGTGGGCTTCCTACAGCTTCGGCAATATTTCACACCGGGGGCTAGTTCGACTTTGCAGCCATCGCATTTCATACATTTCTCTCTTTCTCACCCGTCGGCAAGGGATGAACTGTTGACAGAGATGTGACCTGCGAGAAAGGCGCGTGACGAGGAGTTCGACTATGGGAGAGTGGCAACTGAACTACGCCGGTCTCGAGGCGGCATTTGTGCGGAGTATATGTGAGTTCAGCTTAAGGGTCAATTATTATCTTCTCTCGGGGAGTGTCTAAATCAAAGCAGCAAGAGGCGCAGGGTAGCGCGGGTGCTTGCGCTTCCTCAGTTGCCGTGCATTGTAGCAGCGCACGAATAGGTCAACCGCTCGACGCAGAGCCTGAATGCACCGTGAAAAGCAGCGTGA
>DATCWB010000601.1:0-3527 GCA_036566625.1 Pyrinomonadaceae bacterium | reverse complement strand
ACGCCCGCGCCGCCGCCACAGCGCGCAACATCAAGCGCGCGTAGTTTTAAGGACTGACAAAAGGATTCAGGGGCGAAGACTCACAAGCCCGCCCGCGCCTTTACTACACGGCGCGGGCGGGCTTGTGAGTCTTCGCCCCTACTATTTTTTCGTGTTACCAGCCGCGTTGAATCTGCCAGCGGTCAACGATGCGTCCGGCTTCGAGCACGTTGTAGTGCGGATGCTGCGCGGCGGTCAGGCAAGAGTGGTTGGCGAGGACGCGCAGGCGCGTGCCGACTTTCAGTTGATCGAATAGCGCGTCGTCGTGCACTTCGATCATTCCGTGCTCTTGTGACAACGACGCGATGCGCAGGTTGAGATCACGTCCTTCCAGATCGAGCACATGCCCGTAGCCGCAGGTCGAGTCTGTGTCCACCGCGCCGCGATCTTTTGAGAGCGCAATTGCGCCCGCGTCAATCACGACTTTGCGCCGGGTGAAATCTCTATGCACGACCGACGACAGCACCGTGAGGGCGCAATCTTCAAAGCGACAACTGCCGAGCGTGGCCTGAAAGGCATCGAAGAAGATGTAGTTGCCGGGTCGGGCTTCGTCAACGCCTTCGAGGTGTTCGACGGTGGAGATGGTCGGCGTCGAGCCGATACTGACGACGGGCACGGCGATACCGGAGGCGCGCAGGGCGGCAGCAAATTCGACCATCACGTCGCGCTCGTGGCGTGCGATGGCGCGCAGCTCGTCGAGGCTGCGGCTGTGATAAGAATGTCCCGCGTGCGTGAGTATTCCGGCGAAGCGCAGGTGCGACGAGTCAGAGATGCGACGCGGAATCTCGAAAGCTTCCGGCGTCTCAGGCTCGACGCCGCAACGGTGATAGCCGCAATCAACTTTTAAAAACAGATCGAGCGTGACTTTCGCATCGCGTGCCGCCGCGTTCAGTTGAGCCGGGATTTCCGCGTCGTCCGTGAGCAGCGCGAGCCGCTCGCAATCTCCGGCGAGAGAGATGGCGTCGGCGAACTTACCCGGTTCGATGGGCACGGCGTAGGTTAAATCCGCGAAGCTGCGCGCGGCGAACCAACGCGCCTCGGCCAGCGTGGAGACGGTCAGCGCGGTGGCAGGCGCAGACGTTTGCAGCCGCGCCACCTCAATGCACTTGTGCGTCTTGATATGCGGGCGCAGGCGCGCGCCCATGCTCTCGACGCGCGTCCGCATGCGCTCCGCGTTTCGCCGCACGCGCGCCACGTCGAGCACGAGCGCGGGGGTAGGCAGTTCTGATAAATTCATACGCGCAGGATGTTGCCGCAAAAGCTGCCGCGAGGGCAAACGAAATCCGTTTGATTCGCGCCCGCGATGCTTTCTTTTTCGTCGTCGCCGCTCTAAATGATAAACATGACTTCGCGACTCTGGCACATGAACGCCGACTTTGAGACGGAACTGGCGACGGGCACGGGCTCCTACCGGCGTCCGCTCTCTTTCGTCGCGCTCAACCGGCGACTCGCCCCGCACCTGCTCCGGCTCGCCGCAGAGGGAGACGCGCTGCTCGTCGAAGAGTCTCCGGCGGAGTCTTTCAACAGTGAAGCGAGGCGGCGCGGCGTCGAACTCGTGACGCTTGATACGGCACACCCGCAGTCCAACAGAATCTTTACGCCCTGGGGCTGGACGCCCGGCATGGTTGCGCTCGGCAAGCGCGTAGGCGCGGGCATCCCCGCCGTCTCGCTCGAAACAGTCAGGCGGGTTAATTCCAAATTGTGGAGCCACGCGCTGGAACAGGAACTCGGCGTCGAGATGGCCGGCGCACGTGCGGCCGAGAGTTTCGCGGAGTTGGAGGAAGCCGTGGGGCGCGCGTGCCCGCGCGAAGATGACAAGTGGGTGATTAAAAGCCCGTTCGGATTCGCCGCGCGTGAGCGCATGCTAGGGCGCGGCGCGCGGCTCGAAGGGGCGCAGGCCACATGGGTGCGGCGTCAGTTTGCCCGGGGCGAAACGCTCATCTTTCAGCCGTGGCTTGAGCGGGTTCGCGAGTACGGCGTGACGTTGGAGATCGCATCCGGCGGGGAGGTCAATCTCGTCGGCATCAGCGACCTGCAAACGAACGGCGCGGGCACGGGAACCGGCTATCTGCTCGGTCGCAAAATAGATCCGGGGCGCAGGGCGGAACTCGAAAGCATGGCGCGAATCGTCGGCGCGCGACTGTTTCGAGAGGGCTATACGGGGCCTGCGGGCGTGGACGCGTTGGAACACGCGCGAGGGCTGCACCCGCTCCTCGAAATCAACGCACGCTACACGATGGGCTTCGTCGCGCTCGCAATCGAACGCGCCCTCAACCCGCAGACGCCGACCCTGTGGGAACTAAAATAAGCCTTTGCGAACGTCACGCTTTTTCATCGTCGCCCCCGCGCGAAAGGTCATTCGCTTCTACTTTGGTTTCGTCTCTTGAGCGACAGCGGCAGTCTTAACGTAGGCCACGACGAACAGTGCGGCGAGCGTTAAATCCAGCAGGCCGAAGCCGAGCACGGCGGGCGCAACGCGTTGCTGCAAATATAGAATTACGGCGGCGAGTGCGAAACTCAGTTTCTCCAGCACGGCCGGAATCATCATCGGACGAAAACGCACAGGGTCTTTTGCCAGAATGAGAAACAACACCTGCCACGCGACGGCCACGCCGATGAAGCCGTAATAGTATTCGGGATGTGTGATGGGCGGCGGATAATTGCGCCCGTTATACTCTTCCAGAACATATTGCGGCAGGAGCGCGAGCAGGCCGTAGATGCCTGCGATCAGAAATAAGACTTTCGCGAATTTCATCTGCCCTCGATGCACCTCTCTTCGTGGAGTCGGCCGTGATGTGTCGCAAAGTTTAATCTGGCGACTGATTATTGCAACACTACGCGAGAGATTTCGTGGCCGCGCGCCGGGTGCATGTCGCTGATAGGGCAATGCAATTACAGCATGGCATGCTTAAGCTATGAGCGGTTTTTGACTCGCATTCAAGCGTGTTATGCCGCGCGGTGCGGCATTTGCTGCTCTATTGCGTAGTTCTCGCCGCACCCTGCGGTAGAATAGGCGTTAGATGGCTTGCCGTTTGATGGACGTATATCAGAGAGGAAGGCTCATATGCCTAAAATCTATTGTTTAGAGTGCGCCAAAGAGATTTATATCGATGCGTTCTCAACGCCATACTTGGGAGAGTTTGCGTGCCCAGGTTGTCTCACGAAACTTCAAGTATCTGTGACCATGAACAACGGTAGTACGGTTGCAAGAAAGAATCCTAGTCTTGATGACCTAAAGCCAGTTTGGGATGACCTCGCTGAGATTGAGCAGCATTCGCTACGTGAAGCTTCGTTATGCATTGGCGCAGGTGCCTACACTGCTAGCGAAGCGATGTCACTGCGCACTTTGGAGGCGCTTCTTCGGCGTGTGTATCAAGTCAACGAGATGTTCGGGCAATTGCTCGCTCGCATGGAGCAGGATATACGCCTGAAGGAATTTCATGGCGTTTTTCATTACTTCAAAGACACCAGAAATCGTGTTTCCCATC
>DATCWB010000600.1:0-13632 GCA_036566625.1 Pyrinomonadaceae bacterium | reverse complement strand
GGTGACCGCGACCGGCGCGGCGAAGTTCTTCATTACGGGCATCGTCGGAAGGAAAGGAGATAAGTTATCGGACTCCAGCGGCGTATTCTTTTAACAGATTCACCCTTCTATATACGAAGAGGCAGCCGGTAACCTACCTTTTCATGACATGTCCACTACCGGCAGCGGATGAACAGGAATGTGAAACTCACGGCTTGATACGTGCGCGAGCATCTCGCGCCACCACGCCTGAGATTATTCAAGTGGCTCACCACTTCCCAAAAGTGATGAGCGGTCAGACAAATTTTGTATTGACAATTCATTTCCGAAGGGATTACTTTAACGCTCCAAATTGTGCCGGCGGCGAGTTTTATCCTCATTTAAAGACTTAAAACTCTTTGGTCATCTACTTCGCACACATTCGATTTCAGTGGCGGTTCGTTAATATCTGACACCTCACTAATAGTATGTCTTACCTATCCCCGGCACATTATCCTTGGTTAGCGTTTAAGCAACCCCTGCATGTATATACACGTTTTACCTTCTCTATAAATACGACCATTTTTGCCAAGCGCCCTCGGACGCAGTGCGTTCGAGAACTTTAGTAGAGGTAAGGTCGCCGCTTTTCGGAGGCAAGGGTGTCTGAATGAGTAAAGCGGGAATTTGAGTACCTTGTTCTAAAACCTCAGCTCCCGTACAGGTATCTTTCAGCCTGAGTCGTTAATTGTTCCGCAGATGAATTTCTCTTTTCGTCTGCCTCACCTTGCAAGACTTCGCTTAAACGCATCGCCGGATGACAAATGGCCCACTTGGGCTGTGAATCCTGGTCTAACCGGCCATTTCCTGAATAAATCCTAACCCACCGAGGAGTGACATGGACAAACAGAACATCATTTTGAAGGAGCGTTACCAACTCGACCGGCTGCTCGGCCGGGGCGGAATGGGAGAAGTTTTTCTCGCTGAAGACAAGTTGTTATCGCGCTACGTGGCAGTCAAAAAAGTAGTCTACAGCGGTAACGAATACCTGCTTAAAACGGCGCAGGCGGAGGCGATGGTGCTGGCGAGGCTGAGACACGAAAGCTTGCCCAAAATCCTCGATTACTTCAATGAAGACCAAGCACAGTATATCGTGATGGAGTACATCGACGGCCAAGACCTCGGTGAGATGCTACAATTTAACGATGGGCCTTTCACGCCAACGAGGGTCTGGCCTTGGGTCGATACGCTACTCGACATACTAGAATACCTCCACAACCAATCGCCCCCGGTCGTCCACCGCGACATCAAGCCGACAAACATCAAGATTACGGACGCCGGGAAGCTGTTCCTCATCGACTTCGGGCTGGTCAAGGACACGCCGACGCGCGTGATGGGCGGGAGCTTTTCGCAGAGCGTCTACGGCTACTCGCACAGCTACGCCCCGCTCGAACAGATCAATGGCGACCCAACCTCCGTACAGACAGACGTGTATGGCCTGTGCGCGACGCTCTACCACCTGCTCACCAACGTCAAACCCGCCGACGCGCTCGACCGCGCGGCGAACAAGATCGAGCGCAAGCCTGACCCTCTACGTCCGGCGCACAAGGTCAATGCCAACGTCCCCCCTGGCCTCTCGCTGGCGCTTGAACAGGGTTTACACCTGAATAGCGAAGACCGCATCAAGTCCACTCAAGAGTTGCGTCGGTTGCTTCTGCAAGAGAGGAACAAGACCTCCCGCATCGAGGTCAACATTAGGAACGATGCTGACGGCTATATCTCGCAGATCGCGCCAGCACCACCTCCCCCCCCCACGCCGCGCTTCGCCGACAAGAAGCGTGTCGCGGCTTTTGCTGCTGCGGCCATCATGCTCTTATCCGCAACCTCCATTGGCGGCTACAAGCTCTACGAACTCCAACAGGAGAAGCAAGAGGCGCGGAGGCTGTTCGCCGTGGCGCAGGGAATCGAGAGCACCGAGGGTCTGCTCAGCTCGAATGCGTGCGCGAAGTACGAGGAGGTGGTAGGCGACCGTCTAGACCAGAAAATGCGCAACCAGCTGGCGCTCAAGACGAACAGTTGCACCTCCGTCAAGCGCATCTTTCAGGAAGTGGCTGATAAGGAGCAGGCCAACGGCCTCAACTACGAGACGGCCACCGCCTACCGTAAGATCATCGAAGATCACTCCGGCACGGTCTTTGCCCGCCAAGCCGAGAAGAAGGTGGGCGAGTATGAGCGCAACGAACAGGCGACCCTGCGTGCATATAAGGCCCTGCAAAAGGCCGACTACGACACGACGCTCCCTAACATGGAGCAGATGGCACCCGACACATTCAAGCAACTCGCCGGCGGCTTTTTTCAGGCCACAAATCTCTATGGTCAGATTGATCTGACGAACGTTGACCCATTACTGAGCGGGCACATCATCAACTCCATGGAGGCTTTCAAAAGGTGGAAAACGCTGTTCTCGGAAATAGACGCCGAGCGCGACACCATTATCAACAACATGGAGGCGAACATCTCCTCATCCGGGGAGATATTCCGGGACTACTACCTGAAAATGGCAGCTACAGAGTTCGCGAACGTTTTGACGACGAAGTACGCCAGCCGTTTTCAGACGTTCATAGAAGAGGCGAAGAAGCTCGATGAGATGGATAAGACCTACGGCTCCCAACTGCAAACGAAATTCAACAACCGGGGCTTCATCGATCTCAACTAACCGTACCATTCGGTTGGGCGGTCATGAAGCATCGCTCCTCGTCTTTCAAGTGGCGGCACAACGCCCTCGATGTCATTCTGCTGTGTGTTAGATGGTACTGCCGCTATCAGCTTTCCTATCGAGATGTTGAAGAGATAATGTGTGAGTTTGGACTAGATGTAGATCACTCGACTGTGTTTCGTTGAGTCCGGAAATATACTCCGGAAATCAGCAAACGCTCGCGACCTCATTTGAAGTTGAGCGCCACGTCATATCGAGTGGATGAGACATACATCAAAGTCGAAAAGACCTGTAAATATCGTTTGTGTTGCAGGAATTGCTTTGAGGTAAGAAGAGGCCGGGCGGAGCTGACCTTTAAGCGGCCACATCGAACAGGCTTGTGACGAACTTCGCCCGCCCTATCGCATCCCTACCGTCTAAACCTTTGACTTGACCTTTCCTCATCCTGTGTAACGACTCAACCCCTTCGATAGTCCGCTCGGCTGTATGGAACGAGCGGAAGCACTGCATCGCCTGCCACATCCTCCGGATCGCTCTGTGGTCTTGCTCGCTCACGTTGTTGAGATACTTCACGCGCCTCAGCTTACAATCAGGCGGTAAGAGTTTCTCTTTAACAGAGGCAGCGAAGGCCTCCGGGTAAGTGGCGTGCTCGTCTACTCCGATAGGCTTTGCACAAATATTCAGATGGAATTAATAAAAGCGGTAATGTATGCAACAACTTCTGAATATTTGTGCAAAGCCGCGCTTTTACATAATTCTAATCATCTGACTCCGGTACTCTGGCAACTTCATCAGCCGGAAGAATGTCCTTGACTAATTACCCATCTCGCAGATAATCTGCCCGCGCTTCACTTTGAAGACAGCTCACACCTGTCCCTGATCGTCACCCGTCCTCTGGGAGAATATCTCATGTCAGATCCAAATCGCGGCCCCGTCGCCGGGACTCGTCTGCTCCTGATCGTTGTCTCGCTCGTCTTGCTGACCGCGATAGTCGGTTCGCTTACCGTGTGGTCCGCGCTGGCCCGCCCGCAAGGACTCGAAGACGCGGCTCTCTCCACAGCTCACACGACACACGCTCCGCCGGTCGCTTCGCCGCCCCTCGATCAAGCAGCGCGACATATCGCCTTCATCATTTCATGGGAGCGCACCGAGACTTCCGCCGGCGGGCACTCGCGCCTGTTGCACACCACCACTCGCTACCAGCGCTCTGACGGTCTCTACAAGCTCGTCCAGACTTACCCGGCGCGCGAGGGTGATGCAGGTCGCGTCGTGAACTACTTTGGCTACCTCGGGCTCGGCCTCTTCCGCCTCGATGAGAAGCGACAAAGACTCGTCTTCGTCGTCCCGCAGAGCTACGAGCGGTCCGCAGTTGTGGAGTCAGCCCTGCGCGCCGACCCTCGCTTCGACCGCGAGGAGGACGTGCGCGGGCAGCGCGCTCTCGTCATGCGCACTGTAGAGGCGGACGAGGCAGCTTACACGGAGGAGTTCCACGCGCCCGCGCTCGGCGGCCTGCTTGTCAGGCGGGTCGAACACTCGCCGATCAGGCGTGAAGTCTGGGAGCCATCGAACATAGAGTTCGGCGAACCCGCCGCTTCCCTCTTCGCCGACATAGACCGTTACCGGCCCGATTACACACATTACGAGCGAGAGATACAAAAGAGGCAGCGGGAGCCGCAGCTGCGCCATCTGGCTCAGACCATGCGCGAGTTGATGGCGCGTATGAGAGCGGTCAGGCCGGACGGGCATTGAAGACCGACACCTCAGGCCCGCCCGGCGAACGTCTCACAAATCATCTTTTACGATTTTCATTCATTTTCATTCATAAACCTCACTAGTTCATGATTCCAATGCGATTTACTCTACCCTATCGCACCTGCCGTCGAGATGCCGCTTCGCCCCATGCCGTTGTGGTGGCTGTCAGCCGGCGAGCCGTTCGGTTCACCGCCGCCATCGCCCTCATGCTCGGCCTGACGAGCTCGGCTGCGGCGCAGGAATATACGAATAATAAGCCCGATCAGGCGCTTAAAAGCGATGCGCGCGTTGACCCCTCGACTTTGGGGATGAGCCTCGGCGTGCCGCTCGGCGGGGTGGCGGGGCGCGCCGGCGTGAGCCTGCCCATCTCGCTTCGTTACTCGTCAAAGCTCTGGCGCATGGAAACGGGGTCGCCTTCTCAGCCGAATATAGTTTCCCACACCTACGGTTATCCGAAGTACTCGGAGAACTCGGTGGCCGGCTGGACGAGCAGCCTGGAGCCGCCGCGCATCGAGTTCACCGGCGGTAACCAACTGTTCGGCCCGACCGGCCAACCTCTCGGGGCCGACGAAAGTTACGCCTGCTACGTGCGGCGCATTCAACTGCACCTGCCCGACGGCTCCAGCCACGAATTGCGCAAAGACGACGAGACACCCTGTTTTTACGTGGACGGTCCGAGCTATGACTTCTCCGGCATGTATTACGCGGTGGACGGCTCGCGGACGCGCTACGATTACGACGCGGGGGTGCTCTATCTGCCCGACGGCAGCCGTTACGTTTTCGGCGAGTTCAGGTACTTTACGCGTCACGGTAATTACGTGGAGGGGCGATGGGGGGAGACATTCATCGACCGCCACGGCAACACGATGACCTACAACATCAGCACGGGCGTGTGGACGGACACGCTCGGGCGCACCGTCACCAATCCCCTCTTCAAGGAACCGGCCGTCAATCAGATCACGGAGTATCCTGTGCCTGGGGTCAACGGGGACGAACTTATTTACAAGCTCCACTGGAAATCGCTGCAAGATGCCCTGAGGGTCTGGCAGTCATTACGCTACACGTCGGGCACCTTTTGCGGCACCACCTACACGGCGACGCCGACGACGCCGGGACTGTTCAGCGGCAGCAGCGCGAAACACATCTGTGCCGACCCCGCCCCCTTCAACCCGGTGGTGCTCGCCAGGATAGAGTTGCCGAACGGTCAGTTTTACGACTTCAAGTACAACGTCTGGGGCGAGATCGAACAGGTGACCGCGCCGGGAGGCGGCTACGAGCGTTACAGCTACGGCCAGGTGGCAACGCTCAGCCGCGCGAACGCTCCCTACGATCAGACCAACCGCGGAGTCATCAAACGCTGGGTCAGCCCGAGCGGCACGGGCGCCGAGGAGGCGACGCATCACTGGTCGTACTCCATCACGAAGAGCACGGGGTATGTCACGGCGACGACGACGGAACCGGACGGGACGCGCTCCGAGCGGTTGATCTACGCCAACAGCTTCGGCACGCAGTACGGCTTCGAGACGCCGCTGGCAGGCATGAGTTACGACGAGCGCGTCTATAACTCGTCGAACCAGATGTTGCGGCGCACGCTGACGGGGTGGTCAACGGTGACGCCTTCGGGGAGCACACACCCGCGCGACCCGCATGTTACTAAAACCGTGGGTCTCATTCTGGACACGGGCGGGAACGCGCTCTCGTCCACCACGACGATGGCCTACGACGCCGATTTGAACGTGACGGCGAAGCACAGTTACGATTACGCCTCGGTGAATCAGACGACGGCGCAGACCGGAGCGATAGGCGCAATACCCAACGGCGCTCTGACACGCACGGATGAGACGACCTATCTGGTCAACGACCCGAACATCTCGACCGCGACCCGTGAGGCTTACCGCGCGCGCAACATGATAGGACTGCCCTCTTCGACGCGCGTGAAGAATGCGGCTGGTACGGCTGTGGCGCAGAGCGAAGTGAAGTACGACGAGGCGGACTACGCGCCGCTTCCCTGCGGGGCCGCTACGGGCTGGAGTGATCCGGGGGCGGGCGTCGTGCGCGGGAGCGCGACGACGACCAGACATTGGCTTGACACGACGTATGCGTGGCTCGCAACGCACGCGCAGTATGACGGGTGCGGCAACCTGAGGAAGGCGTGGGACGCGCGCACTGACAAAAACGAGTCCGAGCGGGTGACGGAGATCGAATATTCCGCCGCCTACAAACACGCCTACCCGACGCACACCAAATCCCCCGTCCCCGACCCGTCTAACAACCGCGCCTCCAACACCCCGCTCGAGACCTGGACAACCTACGACCTCTCGACGGGCAAGGTCACTTCCACGACGGACGCCAACCACCAGATCACTTACCTGCGCTACACGAACGACAGCGCCGTGGCCGACCCGCTCGACCGGCTGCGGCGGGTCGAGTACCCGGACGGGGGCGTGACCAAGTACAACTACTCAGACACTCCCGGCGACCTCTACACGCAGACCATCTCTTACATGGGTGCTAATCAGACCAACCCGGTCGAGTCGCGCCAGTACTTCGACGGACTGGGGAGACCGACGCGCGCCTTCCTCTATGACGGCACGGCTTCGACCCCCTGGGCGGTGACGGATACGCATTACGATGCGATGGGGCGGGTCTGGAAGACCTCGAACCCCTACCGGGTGAGTGCGCCCTCCGCCATCCTGCCCGCGCCCTCCGAATGCACGACCTGTACGACAACCCTCTACGATGCGCTCGGGCGTGTGACGACGGTTACGACCCCCGATAACGCCGTCGTCACGAGCGACTACAGCGGCGCGCAGGTGACCGTGACGGACCAGAAGGGCAAGTCCAGGCGAAGCGGGACAGACGCACTCGGGCGGCTCACGCAGGTCGTCGAGGACCCGGCGGGGTTAGCCTACCAGACTAACTACGCTTACGACGTGCTGGGGAACCTGCGCAAAGTCGATCAGGGCGGGCAGCTTCGCTACTTCATGTACGACTCGCTCTCGCGCCTCATCCGCGCCCGCAATCCCGAGCAGGTCGTCAACGGCGCTCTTGCGCTCCAGGACTCCTTCAAGGCTCCCGAAGACGCAGCCCCGAACAAGCAGTGGACGCTCAAATACACTTACGACGCGAACGGCAATCTGGCGACGAAGACCGACGCGCGCGGCGTTACGACCACACATCAGTACGACAATCTCAACCGGCTCAAACAGACCGACTACACGGGCGGCACAGCCCACACCCTGCGCACCTACGACCATGCGCCGACGAACGGGCGCGGCCGCTTCTACGCCGACTACGAGTCGAGCACCTCGGGCACGCTCAACTACGTCGAGGCCTACGACTCGATGGGGCGTCCCACTGCGGGCAAGACCGAGTTCTACCTGGAGGGGACGGGCTGGCGACCCGCCTACACCTACGCGCGCCTCTACGACAAGATGGGTCACGTCACGAAGCAGACTTACCCCTCAGGCAATACCGCTAACTACAGCCAGTTCGATGTGGCCGGGCGGCTCAAGCAGTTCGCCGGCAACCTCGGCGACGGCACACCGCGCCCCTACTCCACGAATATCGAATATGACGAAGCGAGCCGCCTGCTCCAGGAACAGTTCGCCACCACGACGCCGCTCTACAACAAACTGGAGTACAACGCGCGCGGGCAGAAGACCGCCGTGCGCCTGAGCACGCGGTCGCGGCAGGCCGCCTATTACAACTGGAACCGCGGCGCGCTCATCTTCGATTACGGCACGACATCGAATAACGGCAACCTGGTGTCGCAGCACAACTGGGTGCCTATCACGGTCGCAAACGACGAAGTCACCTCCGGCACTAGCTATCAGCAGGGCTATTCTTACGATTCGCTCAACCGTCTGACGCTCATGCAGGAGTCGCGGCTCGACGAGGGACTCCAGTTCCAGCAGGGCTACGAGTACGACCGGTGGGGCAACCGCACGATCAATCAGGGTGCGACGACGCAGACGCTCCCGCCGAAGATGCGCAAAGAATTTACGGTCGCAGCTCAGACCAATCAACTGGGCGTGCCGGGAACGCAGGTGGGTGTAATGTCTTATGACCCGGCAGGCAACCTCACCGAGGACAGCTACACGGGGGCGGGCGTGCGCACCTACGATGCCGAAAACCGGATGACGAGCGCCACGACCGGCATCAACAGTTCGAGTTATTACACCTACGACGCGGCGGGCAAGCGCGTGCGCCGGCAGAACAGCAACGAGGCGGCCGTCTGGCAGGTCTACGGCTTCGACGGCGAGTTGCTCGCAGAGTATGCCTCAAACGCCTCTCCCGCGTCGCCGCAGAAGGAGTACGGCTACAGAAACGGCGAGTTGCTCGTGGTGGCAGAGAGCGGCACGGCGGCGAGCCAGCCGGACGGCACTCCTTACGGGGGGACGCCCGCCGCCCTGCCCGGCACCATCGAGGCGGAGCATTTCAACGGGGGCGGTCAGGGCACAGCCTACCACGACACGACGCCCGGCTCGCACGGGCAGGACTACGACCAGGCGGGCTACCCGCCGCCCGCTTTGCGCCAGCCGACCGACGTGGATATCTACCGCTCGACGGCCGTCTACAGCAACGGCCATCTCATCGTGATGCAGGCCGGCGACCGGACGAGCTACACCGCCGACATCGCCGCGGCCGGCACTTACACGCTGGAGGCGCGCGTGGCGGCGGGCGGGGGGCCGGGCGGCACCTTCCACGTCGAGGTGGACGGCGTGGATAAGACCGGCCCCGTGCAGATACCCGATACCGGCTGGTCTCTGCAACTCATTACGAAGACGGGCGTGCAGTTGAGCGCCGGGCGGCATGTGCTGCGCGTGGTGGCGGACGCGAACGCCGCGAACGGCTACACGGGCAACCTCGACTACATCAGGCTGGCACAGGCCACCTCGACACTGGCCGGGTACTGGAAATTCAACGAGGCGGGCGGCACGGTGACGGCCGACTCGTCGGGCAAGGGCCACACGGGCACGTTGTCGGGGGCGGCGTGGGCGGCCGGGCAGTTCGACGGCGCGGTGAGCTTCGACGGGATTAACGATTACGTGAGCATGGGCGCGCCGGCGGGACTGGTAGCGACGAACGCTGTGACGATGAGCGCGTGGATTTACCCGACGGGCGCAGGCTCGGACCCCCTCTACGGGGGTGCCATCCTGAGCAAGGAGGGCGAGTACGAGTTGGCGCGCTTTGCCGACGGCAGCATCGCGTGGGCGCTGGCGAACAGCCAACCGGGGTGGTCGTGGGTCAACACGGGGTACGTGGCTGCGCTCAACCAGTGGACGCACGTCTCGGTGGTCTACGACGGGGCGTGGGTGAAGACTTACGCTAACAACGTGCTGGTGCATACGCAGGCGGCGACGGGCGCGATAGGCGACACTCTGCCGGGGCAGAACGAGTTCCGGGTGGGAGGCAGGCAGGCCGTGGGGCAGCACTTCCAGGGGCGCATCGACGAGGTGCGGGTCTACGGCAGCGCGCTTGCGGCGAGCGAGGTGGCGGAGTTGGCGGTGGCGTCAGGCAACATCCGGTGGCTGGTGACGGATCATCTGGGGACGCCGCGCATGGTGGTAGACCTGTCGGGGGACTTGGATAAGATTAAGCGGCATGATTATTTACCATTCGGCGAGGAACTGATTGCTGGACAAGGCGGCAGGACGCCGGGGCAAGGCTATGTTGGCGACAATCTGCGCCACCGCTACACGACCTATGAGCGCGACTTTGAAACTGGACTCGATTACGCGCAAGCGCGGTATTACGCAAGCGCGCAAGGGCGATTCACTAGCCCAGACCCGTTAATTACCAGCGCGAAACCAATAAACCCTCAAAGCTGGAACCGATATGCCTATGTCTTGAATAGTCCTTTGGTACTTATTGATCCTAGTGGTTTAGAGTACAGAAGGAATGATAAGTCTGGTGAAATTAAATGGTACAACAAAGATGACGATAGAGAAGGAACTACTGAGTACACGAATGAGTTCTTTCAAACGAACGAGGGTCGTTGGGTGCGGCTTAATCAGAACGGCCCAAGCCATAATGCCAACGACTCTACTTTCGACCGACGTGGATGGGACTATGTGGCTGAGAACACAGTACCCGAAGCCTATCTCAGTATGTACCGCGCCGGTGGCGTGTCTCCACTTGATGATCCGCCATCATCTGGCGGGTATATGGACATTAATCTTTCCTTCGGCTCCCCGATTTTCTTAGGCCCCACCGGCGGCTTGCTGATAGACAATAACAATGGCTTAAACTTCTACCCATACATAGGAGGTGGGCTTATGACACCGGGGCCAGGAACTACGGTGACATTCAGCCCTGACAGTGTATCTGGTGGATTCAATGCAGAGCTACAAGGTGCTTTTGGACTGGCCGGAGCAGTGGGCGTAGACGAAGGCGGGAATTCTTTTACTAATGTTGGGGCTGGCTCTCCGGGGGCATCGGCAACTGTGTACTATGTCTTCGGCGCGCCTCACCCCAACCCTCCGGGCACTCGGAGAGCCAGCGCCAATGCGGCGGTAAACACAAACTCATCAAGCTATCGCTCATCACCTTCTCGTAATTGCGCCTGTAACGTCAGTGGGAATATACCTTAAGCTAGGGGGTGGTTGCTAAAAGCTGCTATGTCTAGTGTGATTACTTTCTTTCTTCTTGCTTCCGTGTTGATCGCGGCGTTTTTGCGGTTCGATCAGCTTGTGCGCTTGGAGTATGAATCTTATAGAAGAATCTGGGAAGCAGATGGCAAACCTCACGGTTTTTTCTGGGTTCCGGCAGAGTCCAGATCGCTTGGTGGGTGGAGGGTAAAGGCCAGTAGCGGATTAGCTTCTAAGCGTTGCGCTTTAGTCTGGTTATTCTCGACTCCTGAATGGATACAACGAGATGATAGAGCAGGTCATCTTCTCCTTTGGCTTCGTATCTTAGTTCTAGTGTGGAATGCTGGCATCATAAGCATTGCGGCTGCCACGTTGATGTAGTAGTCCTGAGTCCCTCTCTTCACTCTTTAGTACGTTAAAGAAGTTCGGCGAGTCGGCAGCGATAATGCGGGATGATGTGTTCGGCAGCCCGGCGGCTGAACAGTACCCTCGGACATCATCCGCATTATCATCTGCCACGTATCCACAGACCCACACGCTTGCGCGCCGCTCTACTCTTCGACAATCAGAACTTTTACGCTAACAACGTGCTGGTGCATACGCAGGCGGCGACGGGTGTGATAGGCGACACTTTGCCGGGGCAGAACGAGTTCCGGGTGGGAGGCAGGCAGGCCGTGGGGCAGCACTTCCAGGGGCGCATCGACGAGGTGAGGGTCTACCGTAGCGCGCTTGCGGCGAGCGATGTGGCGGAGTTGGCGGTGGCGTCAGGCAACATCCGGTGGCTGGTGACGGATCATCTGGGGACGCCGCGCATGGTGGTAGACCAAACGGGGGAGTTGGATAAGATTAAGCGGCATGATTATTTACCTTTCGGTGAGGAACTGACGACTCAGGGCGGGAGGACAAGTGATGAGGGCTTTGCGGGGGATAATGTCAGGCAACAGTTCACAGGGTACGAGCGGGATGATGAAACAGCGTTGGATTTCGCGCAGGCCCGTTACCACTCCCCAACACAAGGACGGTTTACAAGTCCCGACCCGCTGATGGCCTCAGCGAGAGCCGTCGATCCTCAGACTTGGAATCGTTATGCCTATTGCGGAAACAATCCGCTTAACCGTGTCGATCCGAGCGGCTTAGACTGGTGGTATGATTCCAATGAAGAGGGCGGACAAACACCTATATGGCATGATAGTGACCCAGGGGGTAGCTGGAGAAGGTGGGATAGCACATTTAGTCACATCTATCAGCATGCGGGAACAGGGCAATGGGTAGCACTAAACCCCAATGGGAATCAGGCTTATGTCAACTCAAGCTTGGAAAGAGTTGAAGCCGCATTCGATGTATTCACTAATGGCAATACAGGGCTATTCTCAGGGACGACAGGCGAGCGCAACTTCGTAGCCGGATTTAGTGCAGGTGTCTCGCCGCTCGGCATACTATTAAGCGCCGTCCACGAAGCGAACGGTATTGATACCTCCTCGCGCGACTACACTTGGGGTCTCGGGGCGGGTGCTATGGCTACCTTCGGTTTTGGTGGTGGCGATGATGTTGTTACAGTAGTAATCAGTCGTTCAAAGCATCCAGAAGCTGCGGCTCACATATTAGAGGCTCAAGCGGCTGGATACCCTAGTCTTCTAACCCTTGACAAGGCAGGAGCAACCGCCAGGAGGGCAGAGTCATTATCGGGAATCCCCAAAATAAGTGGAAAGCAGTTGGATGAGTACCCGCCCGCCATGTTCGCAGAAAATGGCGGGAGCGCAGCAGTGCGGCCCATCAACCCTGGTGACAACATGGGGGCAGGTGCGAGCATGGGGAATCAACTCCGAGGCGTGCCTAAAGGTACGCGGGTCAGAATTGTTGTAGTGCCATAATCTTGCGGTGGAAGTTGAAAAGCTATGTTGAGCTTTGACCTAGAAGTATCGTACTCGCAAATATGCGTCTTCCATACCAACTTGCAAAGTCCGTTCAATGACTGGACGGATGAGCACGTTAAGCAAGGGTTCTCGTGGAGACCAGGTTCTGTCTGTTTTCGCATGTTAGAAGAGTTCGGTTCCGCGAAGGTACTTGTCGAACTGAAAGAACAAGTAAATCTCAGATCGGATACTATTCGGGCTTTTCAACTTCCGTTCGTTGTACCTCAAGATGGCCTAATTGAGGTTGCTAGTGTGGCAGATAGCAAGCAGCTAAAGTTAAACCCGGGCAGTTATTCATTAGCCTTTGAAACTGGCCTCGATGAAGATGGTGGTATGTGGTGCTTTCTCAGCTTCCTTATGTCTCCTTCTGTGGAAGCTAGAATACTAAGGGCTGATGCAGAACTAAACCCTCGCCCACACTTGCTGATGACGGCTGAACCTGCTCTCTAACCTTGATCATCTCCGCATGATGAGGATTATTCGGAGAGTCGGCAGCGATAATGCGAGATGATGTGTTCGGCAGCCCAGCGGCTGAACAATGCTGTCGAACATCATCCGCAGTATCATCCGCCACCCATCCGCAGACCCACACGCTTGCGCGCCGCTTTACTCTTCGACAATCAGAACTCTTATGCCGACGGCGCGTTAGTGCACACGCTGTCGGCGACGGGTGCGATAGGCGACGCCGTGCCCGCGCAGAACG
>DATCWB010000599.1:0-4148 GCA_036566625.1 Pyrinomonadaceae bacterium | reverse complement strand
CCGTCGCGCTCGACGCGAACACTCTGGCCTTCGGCAAACTCGAACGCGTGCGCGCCGCGATTGATGCGCAGGGCGGGCGCGGGCGCGTCTCGGCCGACATCGCCGCCCTCGCCACGCGCGACGCAAACGCGCTCGTCGGGGCGGGCGGCAACATCCCCGCGTGGCTCACGCAAAATCTGAACATCGGCGGCGGCAACCTCTCTCAAAGCATCGCCTCCGTACGCCAGTTCTACAGCACGCTCGGCACGACGCCGAACGGCTTCAACTTGCTGACCGCGCTGCGGACGGAAAACACGGGCGCGGCCAGGACTTTGAGTTCGACGCTGACGGGTTTGAAATCGCTCGCGCCTTTCGCCATCGGGCAGATGCCCGCGCCGCGCGCGCGGCCTTTGCAGAGCCTCGTCGATAACACCTCAATCGCCGCGGAGGGCAACGACGTGCTCATCTCGCTCCAACTCGCGCAGCTTGACGTGGCTGCGTTGATCGACGCGTTCTGAGGTTTGGAAAACGTGGGGCGCGCGGCGGCGATAGGGTTGCGAAGCGGCGGCGGATAACAGCTCCGCGCGCGTGGGCGGCGACACGATAAAGGTCAAGTTAAGAAGCCCCGAAGGGGAGACACATCCGAGGTTGGATGTGTCTCCCCTTCGGGGCTTCCTACGTGTTCGCGTGAACTTCGTCGGCGCGCTACTGTCCGGGCATCGCGCCGAAGGGCGGGGGGGCGGCCGACTCGGCTTCGTCGGCGTTGCGTGCCAGCACGTCCTCGTAGATTTTCACTTTGCCGTCGCGGTCGAGACGCGCGCGGGTGGCGCTCACGTAATCCTCGAACACGTCGTTGCGGCGCGTGGTCAGGAGGCTCTGCGTCAGAGTGTCGCGCTGCTTGGCAAACTCCGCGAGGTCGGCCTCGGTGCGCTTCGTGGAGGCGACGACAACCCATGAATCGCCGAGTTTGACGGGCGTTTTGTAAACTTCGCCTTCCTTCAGGTTATAGATCGCATCGTCGGCGGCTGCGCTCGTGCCCGCGCCTTCGAGCGGCGAGCCGAGTTTGTAGCTGTCGGCCGTCTTCGCTTCGAGTCCCAGTTTTTCGGCGGCGGCTTTGAGGGCGTCCGGGCTGCCGCTATTGGCCGCGAGTTCGCGCGCCGTCTGTTCGAGTTGCGACTGCGCGCGCGCCTGCCTGGCACGGCGGACGACTTCATCGCGCACCTCCGCTAAATCGGGGACGCGCGGCTCGCGCCGCTCGACGAGCATCGGCACGGCGAACCCGTTCTTGACGCTCACGCGGTCGCCCACCTCGTTGGCCTGCTCCAACGGGCGGATCGCTTCTTCAAACTGCGGCGAACTGCCGATGTCCGGCACGTTGTCGCCCGGCTTGACGAACGGCGTCTCTTTCACCATGTCGCCCGCGCTCATGTTCGCCTCGGAGGCAAACTCCCCGGCCACCTTCTGAAAGTCGCGCGTCTCTTTCAAGCGCGCGACGGCGCGCGCGGCGATGTCGCTCGCCGCCTTGTAGGCGCGCGTGTTGCGCTGCGAGACGAGCAGTTCGCGCTTGGCCTCTTCAAAACTCTTCGGAACGACCGCGCCGCGCCGGAAGATGTAGTAGGCCCCGGCGGTGAAAACCGGGTCGGAGACTTGCCCCTCCTGCATGTCGAGCGTGGATTGCGTGATATCGTTTTTGCGGTTCGGGTCGCGGCGCACGGGCGCGGGCAGCCAGCCGCCCTTCGTCGCCGTCGCCGGGTCTTCGGAGTTGCCCCTGGCCGCCTCGGCAAACTTCTCTTCGGGGACGTTGGCGATGGTCGCATCCGCCCCGCCGCGCACGTCCTGCGCGAGCTTGGTGGCCTTCGCCAGCACCTGCTGGTCTAAGTCCGGGCGCGCGACCCTCAGGACGATCTGCTGCACGCGCACGCCCGCCATTTTGTTCTCCGGCTTCAAGGCGTCGTAGGCGGCGCGCAAGTCCGCGTCGGGGATGTTCAACTTCTCGCCGACCTTCTCCTGATTAATGAAGAGGTAACGAATCTTCTTCTGCGGTTCGCTGTAGCGGAAGCTGTCCTTGTTCTCCTCGTAATACTTTTGCAGTTCCTCTTCGGAGGGCTGGATGGAGGCGGCCAGTTTGTCTGCGACCACGGGGATGTAGGTTAAGTTGAACGAACTGTTCTTGCGTTTGAAGTCGTCGCGCACCTCTTCCTCCGAGACGCTGACGCCGGCCGTGACGAAGGCGCGCAGTTTATCCGCCGCGATGGACTCGCGCAGTTCCTGTTCGAACCGCTCGGCGCTGCCGAAGGCACGCCCGACCTGCTCCCTGTACTTTTCCACGCCGATGAACTTGCCGCTCGCGTCAACGAACTGCTCGTGAACGGCCTTGTTCACTTCCGCGTCCGACGCGCCGAGCGAGAGGCGCGCTGCCTCCTGCGCGATGATCTTGCCGCGCACCAGGCCCTCTAGCATGGTCTTGTCGTTGAGTCCGAGTTGCGCGAGGCTGAACTGCCCGCCGAAACGCTGCTGCGCGGACTGCTTCTGCCGGTAGAGATCGGCGACTGTGATGTCGTCGCGCCCCACCTCGGCCAGCACTTCCGTGTTCGTCGCCGGGTTGGCGTTCACCTGGTTGCGCCCCGGCGCGTAGAACAGGACGAGACTCGCTCCCATCAGCAGGGCGAAGAAAATGATTATATATTTGTGTGCGCCTTTGGCGCGGTTAAATTGTTTCAGCATCTTCGATCCTTCCCGAATCCGAGTGCGATTTTTAATATTTGAAGAGTAGCGTGCGGGAGTTTCAGAGGCGTCGCCCTGAAAGTTCAAACGGACTTCGCCGCGAGTCGAAACACATAGCCGCCTTCCGGCTCGTCCCATGAATCGCCGATTGTAACGGACACTCCCGCGCCGTCGCAACCGCAGAGCAAGAGGTCGGAGGTTAGCGATCAGAGGTCAGTGAAAGACGTTTTTAACCGAACTCTGACCTCTGACCTCTGACCTCTTGCGCTTCGCAACGCGGGTGCTATATGTTTACGCGCATGGAATATTCAATCTGGGCGTGGGTGGGTTTTGCGGTCTTCATCCTTTTCATGCTGGCTCTGGATTTGGGCGTGCTCAACCGCAAAGCCCACGTCCCTTCCTATCGCGAGGCGGCGACATGGAGCGTCGTGTGGGTGACGCTGGCCTTGATTTTCGCCGCCGGAGTGTTCTGGAAACTCGGATCGCTCACGGGCAAGGAATTTCTCGCCGGTTATCTCATCGAGTTGTCGCTCTCGGTGGATAACCTGTTCGTCTTCCTGCTCATCTTCTCCTACTTCAAAGTTCCCGCGAAGTATCAGCATCGAGTGCTGTTCTGGGGGGTGCTCGGCGCGCTCATCATGCGCATCACCATGATCGGCATCGGCGCGGCGCTGATCGAACGCTTCCACTGGATCATCTACATCTTCGGCGCGTTTCTCATCTACACCGGCATCAAGATGATGCGGCAGGAAGAGACGGACGTGAAGCCGGAAGACAACCCGATAGTCAGGTTCGTGACGCGGTTCATCCCCATCTCGCGCAAATACGAAGGGGAAAATTTCTTCACCAACGTGAACGGCAAGCGGACGGGGACGCTCCTGCTGCTCGTGCTGGTCATCGTGGAAGTGACCGACCTCGTCTTCGCCGTGGATTCCATTCCCGCCATCTTCGGTATCACGACCAACACTTTCATCGTCTACACCTCGAACGTCTTCGCCATCCTCGGCCTGCGTTCGCTCTACTTCCTGCTGGCGGGCGTGGTCGAAAAGTTCCACTACCTGAAGATCGGCCTCGCCATCGTCCTCACCTTCGTCGGCGTGAAGATGCTCGGCGAGGGGTTCGTGCATCATTGGCTGGACAAGGAATCCATCATCGGCATCTCGCTCGGCGTCGTCGCGCTGGTCTTAACCGGCTCGGTCGTGGCCTCGCTGATCTGGCCGCAACAGGCGGAGACGAATATCGAAGTCCAACTCCCGCCCGGTTTCGACTCGCCCTTCGACGACGACCAGGGACGCCTCGGCGCGGACGAACCGCGAGCCTAGGGCGCGTGCCTGTGAAAGCGGAAATCACGGCCAAAAAACGTTAATCACCCGCCCCGCGCGCCCGGCCGGAAATCCTGCTTGATGCGGCGCGCGGCCGTGTGTTAAGTTGCTTGTGAGGCCGAA
>DATCWB010000598.1:0-3148 GCA_036566625.1 Pyrinomonadaceae bacterium | reverse complement strand
GCCGGTGACGCTGCCGGTGCTCGACGCCATGTTCGCCGAGGAGAAATTCGCGGCCGACTTGAAATCGGAGTTGCAATTGACGGACGAGCAGATCGAGCGTCTGCGCAAAGTCGCGCGCGAAGAGACGGGCAGTTTGCGCGAGACCGAGACGGGCGAGCACGGCGGCACGACCACGGCCGCCACGGCGCGCGCCACCGAACAGATCAAAAGCGTGCTCGGCGACGAGCGCGCGGCGCGCTTCTCGCGGTTCGTGAGCGCGCGTTGGGCGGGAAGCGAGGGCGGCACGAACGCGGCGGGCGGCAGCAAGCCGAACTCCGTGCCGACCGACACGCGCATCGTCGTCAACGCGCCCGCCTACCGCATGGACGTGTTCGACAACGGCCAGCTCGTGAAGACTTACCGTGTGGGCATCGGCTACCCGGAGTTCCCGTTGCCGACGGGACTGCGCAAGGCGAACACGATCATCTTCAACCCGACCTGGACGCCGCCCGACGAGCCGTGGGTCGAGTCGCCGTCGAGCAAAGTTAAGGTCGGCGAGAAAGTGGAAGCGGGCAGTCCTCTGAACCCGCTCGGCCCGGTCAAGATTCCCATCGGCCTGCCCTCGCTGATCCACGGCGGCAAGTCGGCGGCCAAGCTCGGCAGCTTCGCCTCGCACGGCTGCGTCGGCCTGACGAACGCGCAGGTGCAGGACGTGGCGCGCATGATGGCGAAGATCGGCGGCGCGCAGTTGACCGAAGAAGACATGGCGACCTACGCGAAGAACCGCAAGGAGACGAAAGAGATCAAACTCGAACGTCCCGTGCCCGTCGAACTGCGCTACGAAACCATCGTCGTCGAAGACGGCAAGCTCTACATCTACCGCGATGTCTACGACCGCGACACGAACACGGAACAGAACCTGCGCGCCGTGCTCGAAGCCAACGGCGTCTCGTTCGACAGCCTGAGCGAGGCGGAGCGCGCGCGGGTGCTCGACGCGCTCAGGCAGATGGCGCGCGACGCCAGGGGCAACCCGGCCGACGGCACGCCCGACGCCTCGCCGAGCGCGACGCCCGAGGCGAACAAGAACGCGAACAATAAGAACGCGAACAATAAGAACGCGAACGATAATGCGAACAAGAAACCGGACGCCGAGAGCGGGAAGGTGACGCGCACGGTCAAAGGCCAGAAAGAGATCGTCATCGAACTCGCCGCGCTCAAAGGCAAAGGCTACCCCGCGCCAGTCGCTTTAGACACGGGCGGCGCGGGCAAAGCGGCTGCGGGGAAGAAAGGGAAGCGCAGTTAAACTTTAACGAAGTTCCGCGTTGCACGACGAGTTGATGAAGCCGCGCAACGCTTCGTAGTAAGGCGCGCCGCCGATCTCATACATGAGATTATGCGACGCGCCTTTCACTTCGTAGAACTGCTTCGGCGGGCGCGCCGCGTCGAAGAGGCGGCGGCCGAGGCGGTAAGGGATGATCTCGTCGGCCTGACTGTGGATGAAAAGTTTAGGGCACGACACGGACGCGATCTTCGAGAGCGAGTCCATCTTCGTGCGCAGGATGAAGCGCGGGACGAACGGTAAAACTTCCGCCGCCATATCGGCAATCGAGGTGAAACTCGACTGGACGACGAGGCCGCACGCGTTCGTCTTGCTCGCCAGATCAATCGCCACCGCGCCGCCGAGCGATTCGCCGAAAATAACGATCTGCGTGGCCGGAACACCACGCGTCGCGATCAGATAATCCCAGGCCGCGCGCGCGTCCGCGTACAAGCCCTCCTCGGACGGGCGGCCTTCGCTTTTGCCGTAGCCGCGATAATCTATGATCAGGACGTTGACGGGCAGTTGCATGAGGTCGCCGACGATCTCGTAGCGATGCGAGATGTTGCCCGCGTTGCCGTGCAGGAAGAGGAGAGTAGCGCGCGCCTCGACAGGCTCAAGCGCGCCACCCGCGCGCCCCACCTGCGGCGTGCAGTACCAGCCGTGCAGGCGCACGCCGTCGGCCGCCGTCAGTTGCACGTCTTCGACCTGTGCGACGATCTGCCCCTCGCGCGCTCGCGCCGGTGGTCGCTCCCAGACGCCCTCCGGATACTTCGCGGGGAAGTAGATGAAACTGTCCTCGAACAACATGACATACCCCACGAGGCACGCGACGAGCAGCACGCAGATGCGCGCGATGCGCCACCCGGAACTCTCGCTTGCCCAGAAAGTGTTGACGAACTTTTTCAACATGCGTTTTTCGCCTCGCAGCCGCACGAGATGATTAAACGCCGGCGACGCTGAAAGTTGAAATCTTTTCTTTGCGCCCGTGCGCCTCCGGCGAGAAATTATTCTCACGCGAAGGCGCAAAGTAAAGCATGAGCTTTTGTCTTGAGACGATTCAGAAATCAAACTCGCCGCGACGGACGGCGGCGGCGAGGCGTTCGATGTCGGGCGAGAGAGCGCGGTCGCGCGTGAGGCGCGGGGCGTGCGCGCGAACGAGTTCGTAAGCGCGGCGGACGCCCCGGCCGGGTTTGAGCGGCGCGCGGTATTCCAGGCCCTCAGCGGCGGCGAGCAGTTCGATGGCGAGGACGTATTCGGCGTTCGCAGCAATCGCGCGCAGTTTCGTCGCGGCGGTCATGCCCATCGAGACGTGATCCTCTTTGCCCGCGGAGGTCGGCAGGTTGTCCGTCGTCGCCGGGTGCGCGAGTACCTTCATCTCGTTCAGGAGCGCGACGGCCGTCACCTGCGCGATCATGAAACCGGAAGACGTGCCGGGGTGCGCCGTCAGGAACGGCGGCAAGCCCTCGTTCATGTCGGGGTTGACGAGCCGCTCAATGCGCCGCTCGCTGATGTTCATCAGGTGCGTGAGCGCGATTGCAGCGTAGTCGAACTGGAGGGCGAGCGGCGCGCCGTGGAAGTTGCCGCCGGAGATGAGTTCGGCCGTGTCCGTGAAGACGAGAGGGTTGTCGGTGGCCGCGCCGGTCTCGATTTCGACGGCGGCGCGCGCGTGGCGGAAACAGTCGCGCGCCGCGCCGTGAACTTGCGGCATGCAGCGCAGCGAGTAGGCATCCTGCACGCGGGGGTCGTTCTCGATGTGCGACTCTCTGATCTCGCTCTGGCTGAGGAGTTCGCGCAGGTGCGCGGCCGATTCGGACTGGCCGGGGTGCGGGCGCGCGTCGTGGAGGCGCG
>DATCWB010000597.1:0-6400 GCA_036566625.1 Pyrinomonadaceae bacterium | reverse complement strand
GCCGATGACCGCGCCGATGGCCGCGCCCTTCGTACCGCCGGAGATCGCCCCGATGATCGCGCCGACGGCCGCGCCGATGGCCGCGCGCTCGGTCGTGCGGCTTGTCTGGTTATCACCCTCCTGCACGGAGCCTTGACCCTCATTGTCCACGCGCACGTCCTCTCCGCCCACGGGGCGCACGCTCTCGATCTCGGCGGCAAACTCCGCCGTGCGCCCGTCGCGCAGGCGGATGCGCTCGAAATTAAACGTCAGTTCGGAGCGACCGGAAATGCGCCCGCCGCGTCCGACGCGCGAGACCGTGCCTTCGATGATCGCGCCCGCAAACACCGAAGGCTCGCGCACGGTCAGGGTGAAGCGGTCGCCCTCGCGCGCGTTCGACGTGCTCACAGGGTTGTCGAGCGTGGCGATGAACTGCGTGTTACCGCCGATCACGAAACCGTCATCCACGGGCGCGGGCGGGCGCGGCTCGTTGCGCCTGATGACGGGCGGCGCAGGACGCGGCTGTTGCTGTCTCGCCTGCTCGATCTGCCCTGCCCTGCGGGAGTCCGTTCGGCCGCGCGGGACATCTCTGCGGCGCGCGTTCGCCGTCGTGCGCGTCGCTTCCGGCTCGCCGTAGATGTTGAAGCGCGCGACGGGAGAAATCTTGTTGTAGGTGCTTTGCACGACGACGGGCTGTGCGATGCGCGCATCGCGTATGCGGCGCGTCACGCGCAGGCGCGCGCCGTTGTCAAGGGAATCGAAATTGACGGAGAACTCGTCGTCGGGGTCGCGGCTGGCGTTGGAACTGACCATCAACTGGTCGCCGTAGAGCGCGGCGCGCGTGGTGACGGTGTGGCCGTCGCCGGCCTGCTCGGTGCGCATGCGCCCGTCGGCCTCGAAGGTGACGCGCGGCGCGCGGGTCGAGCCGATGCTGATGCTCTGCCCGCGCCGCTCGATAGCGATCTGTTCGGGCGAAGTGAGGCGCGCGGTCAAACTCTCGGCGACGCGCTCCTGCTCTTCGGGCAGGAGAAAGGTGATCGCACGCTCGGCCGCCGCGCGCGGGTCGTCGCTGCGCGAGAGGTCCAAGCGGTAGAGTCCGGTCAGGCGCGCGTCGGTTGTCACAGACGTGCGCGCCGGCGTTCTGCGCGCCGGAGCCGTCGGCCGTGAGGTCGTCGCGCGAGGCGGCGACGCGGGACGCCTGCTTTGTGCCAACGCCGACAGGTTGACGCTCAGGAGCGCAAACACCAATGCCCACGAGATTGTTAATCTGATTTTATACACTTGCTTTTCCCTCCACGGCTGCGGAAAACTTCTCTCAAGGTGTTATCGAATGCGGTCAGCGGCGGTGTAGGTTTTCACTACGCTGCATAACGCCTCCGGCAGGGGAATGCACGGATTTTGGGGAATAATCTTGCCACCAAACAGAAAATAAATTTGTGTCCCTGCTCAAGGCAAGCCAGAGGCCAAGACACAGTCGCGCACGACCGGCGGCGCGGGTGGAATTGGAGACGCCGCACACTGAAAACTTTTCCGACTACTGTTGTGATGGATTTAACGTAGTTTGCAGCCTCTCGCTTCGTCCTTCAATGAGGCGACGAAGCGAGAGGCCGAAAGCGGCGGCGCGATATTGAGCGGCGGTGGGAGGCGATGGACGCTCTCGACGGAGATGACGGGTGCGAAAACGTTGTCGTGAGCCGGAGTCGTCGCACGCGTTTAGCTTGCCGCGAGCGCGTGCTTTAGGTGACCTGCTGGACTTTGATGGTCGTCCCTTCGGGCAAAATGGTGACGTGGGTGTACTTCGTCAACGCATTCTTTTTCTCGAAGCGCACAGGGATCGTCTGCAACACTTGAGGCTGGAATCCCTTCGGCGCGGTCACGGTCTTCCGCAGCAGAAGGATGCGCGGGTTGATGCCCTGCGGGGCAGCCTCTTTGAGCGTGACTTTATAACCGGGCGTCGGGAACGTGCATTCACCCGTGACGCGCAAGCGCGGCGGACGCGGCGGCATGCTATCCTGCACGGCCTCCCAATTTCTGCACTTGCCCTGACTCGACGCACCTTGAGCAGCAGCGGCCTGCTTAACCGCGCCGCCCTTCTTCGTGGCACTGCCTTTCTTAGTCGCGCCGCCTTTCTTAGTCGCGCCCCCTTTTTTAGTCGCGCCGCCTTTTTTGGTCGCGCCGCCTTTCTTCGCAGCGCTGCTTTTTTTCGAGCCCTTAGACGTAGATCTCTTTGTCGCCATAAAATGATCTATCTCCTTTGTTAGATTTGTGAGGCCGGCACGCGCGAGGACAAAGCCGGCAGTAAAACGCGGGCACGATATGCGCAAGACGCGTAGTTGTCAATATATAAAGAGACGGAAGACCCAACGGCGAAATCCATCACGATCCGTTCATCACCTATCTGGCGATCAGACTTCGACCAGCGCACACTAAAAAGCGGACGGAGGGCGCACACAGAAAGTTGCGTGCGCCCTCTGTCCGCTCTCATGTTATCTCCGTGTCTGTCGGCGATGAACTTTATTCGACCGTGACGGACTTCGCCAGATTGCGCGGCTGATCCACGTCGCAGCCACGGCGGACGGCGATGTGGTAGGCGAGGAGTTGGAGGGGGATGACGGCGAGGATAGGCGAGAGCAGATCGCTCGACGCCGGAATCTCGATGACGTGGTCGGAGACGTTCGCGGACATCTCGTCGCCCTCCGTTAAGACCGAGAGCACGACGCCCTCGCGCGCTTTGACCTCGACGATGTTCGAGTGGGTCTTCTCGTAGCGCAATTCGGAGGCGCGGTTGCCCTCCTCGCGCGTGTTGATCACGACGACGGGGAGGCGTTCGTCTATCAGCGCGTTCGGGCCGTGTTTCATCTCGCCGGCCGGGTAACCTTCGGCGTGAATGTAGGAAATCTCTTTAAGCTTGAGCGCGCCTTCGAGCGCGACGGGGAAATTAATGCCGCGACCGAGGTAGAGAAAATCCGTCGAGCGGTGAAACTCGCGCGCGAGTTCTTCGAGCGAATCGGACTCGCTGAGCAGGTGTTCGATCTTGACGGGAAGTTCGGCCAACTCCTGCGCGTGGTGCTTGGCCTCGTCGGCCGAGAGCGCGCCGCGCAGTTGTCCGAGGTGCAGGCCGAAGAGGTAGAGAGCGATCATCTGGGCGGTGAAGGCTTTGGTGGAGGCGACGCCGATCTCCGGCCCGGCGTGCGTCAGGATCGTGCCGTCGGATTCGCGCGTGATCATCGAACCCTGCACGTTGCAGATCGAGAGAATCTTCGCGCCGCGCTCTTTGGCCTCGCGCAGGGCGGCGATGGTGTCGGCCGTCTCGCCCGACTGCGAGATGACGACTAGTAGCGTCCGTTCGTTGATGACCGGATCGCGATAGCGAAACTCAGAGGCGTAGTCAACCTCGACGGGCACGCGAGCGAACTGTTCGAGCATGTACTTGCCCGCCAGCCCCGCGTGCCACGAAGTGCCGCAGGCGGCGATCATCACGCGGTCGAAACTTCTGAACTCGGCCTCGGTGATGTTCATCTCGTCGAGATAGACGCGCCCCGTGTCGAGCGAGATGCGCCCCTGCACGGTGTCGCGTACGGCGCGCGGCTGCTCGTAAATCTCCTTGAGCATGAAGTGCTTGAAGCCGCCCTTCTCCGCCATGATCGGGTCCCAGGTGATGCGCTGCTGGTGTGGCTCGCGCAAATCGCCGTCGAAGTCCGTGACGCGCACGGCGTCGCGCGTGAGCACTGCGATCTCGCGCTCGCCGAGGTAGAACACGTCGCGCGTGTGTTGGAGGATGGGCGGGATGTCTGAGGCGACGAAGTACTCGCCGTCGCCGAGGCCGATGACGACCGGCGGCCCTTGCCTGACGGCGATAATCAGGTCGGGCTCGTCAACCGAAATGATCGAGAGCGCGAAGATGCCGCGCAAATCGCGCACGGCGCGCTGCACGGCAATCTCCAACTTCTCTTCCTCGCGCAGGTATTCTTCGATCAGGTGGGCGATGACTTCCGTGTCGGTCTCGGTGACGAAGTTGTGATCGGTCTTGCGCAGGCGTTCTTTGAGTTGGATGTAATTTTCGATGATGCCGTTGTGGACGACGACGACCCGGCCGGTGCAATCGCGGTGCGGGTGCGCGTTCTCTTCCGTCGGGCGGCCGTGCGTCGCCCAGCGCGTGTGGCCGATGCCGTAAGTGCCGTCGAGCGGCTTGAGGCGGATCGCTTCTTCGAGGTTGCGCAGTTTCCCCTCGGCGCGACGGATGTCCAGCGTGTGCCCCTCGTCTACGACGGCGATACCGGCCGAGTCGTAACCGCGATATTCGAGTTTGCGCAAGCCGTCAATAATGACCGGCACGACCTGTTTGTTACCCACGTATCCGACGATGCCACACATGAATTGCTTTCCTTTCAGGAAAGCAGTGACGAGTGACGAGTGATGAGTGACGAGTTAAAGACAAAGCTTTAGTTTTTAACTCGTCACTCGTCACTCGTCACTCGTCACTGCCTTTGTTGTTTCCTCTTCCTCTGTTGGTTCGGTCGCGCTTCGGGCGGGAGGCGCGGCGGCGGGGCGAAGCTCTTTTTTGACCTTGGCGGGGACGCCCGCGACGAGCGTGTCGGGCGGCACGTCGCGCGTGACGACCGAACCCGCGCCGGTCATACTGCGCGCGCCGACCCTGACCGGCGCGACCAGCATCGTGTCCGAGCCGATCTTGACATCCTGTTCGACGACCGTCGGGTGTTTGTTCACGCCGTCGTAGTTGCACGTCACCGTGCCCGCGCCAATGTTCGTGCGCGCGCCGATGTCCGCGTCGCCGAGATACGTCAGGTGCATCGCCTTCGATTTTCGGCCGAGCCGCGATTTCTTCATCTCGACGAAGTTGCCGACCGCCGACTGTTCTTCGAGTTGCGCGTTCATGCGCAGGTGCGCGAAGGGGCCGACCGAGCAGTTGTCCGCGATGTCTGAGTCAACGATGACCGAGTGGTCTTTGATCTGCACGCCGCTGCCGACGCGCGAGTTGGAGATGCGCGTGCCGGGACGTATCTCGCAGCCCTCGCCGATGTGCGTGCGCCCTTCGATGTGGACGCCGGGGTGGAGGATCGTGTCGTGGCCTACATGCGCTTCGGCCGAGACGTAGGTGTGCGCCGGGTCGATGATGGTGACGCCGCTGTCGAGCATCAGGCGGCGCAGCGTGCGCAGGCGCAGCAGGCGTTCGAACTCGGCGAGTTCGACGCGCGTGTTGATGCCGGAAACTTCGCGCGCGTCCGTGTGCGTGAAGACGCTCACGTCTTCGCCGTCGGCGCGCAGGATGCCGGGCACGTCCGTCAGATAGTATTCGCCCTGCGCGTTGGCTGGCTGCACGCGCGCGAGCGCACCGAACAGGAGGCGCGTCTCGAAGCAATAAATCCCGGCGTTGATCTCTTTGATCTGCCGCTCTTCCGGGGTCGCGTCGCGCTGTTCGACGATGCGCTCGAAGCGGCCGTCCGCGTCGCGCACAATGCGGCCGTAGCCCGTAGGGTCTTCGAGTTTAACGGTCAGCACGGAGCAGGCCGCGCCGCGCCCGCGATGCGTGCGATGCTGGTGGACGAGCGCGCCGAGCGTCTCGTGGTGCATGAGCGGCACATCGCCGGAAAGCACGAGCAGCGTGGAGCCAGCGCCGGCGAGCGCGCCCTGCGCGGCCATCACGGCATCGCCCGTGCCGCGTTGTTCGGTCTGCGTGATGAAGATCGCGCCGCCCTCGCCGAGTTCCTGCACGACCGCCGCCTTCACTTCTTCCGCCTGATGCCCGACGACGATGTGTATGGGGCGGCCTTCTTTGACGAGCGCGGCGGCCGTGTGGCAGACGTGCGCGATGAGCGGGCGGCCGCCGAGTTGATGCAGAACTTTGGCCGTGCGCGAGTGCATCCGCGTGCCGAGTCCGGCGGCGAGAATGAGCACGTCGAGCGGCGCGCTCGCGTTTGCGGGCGACGCGTTCGTCGGCGCATTCGTCGGCGCATTCGTCGGCACAGTGGGCGACGCGGGCGTTCCCTGTGGGTTGGGCGGGGGCTGCTGTTTGTCCATTATGTTCTCAGGCGTTCAGGCGAGACTGTGAAAGGGGCGCGGCGCGGCGGCCGACGACGACGCCTGTTCATAGCAGGCGACGATGACGCGCGCCAGCTTTTCCGGGCTGTGACGCACCTTCTCGCCCTCGTCAAGCAGGTCGGCGCGCACGATCTCGGCCTCGTGGCTGAACTCTTCTTCGAAAAGATGGTCGGTCAAACCGATCTGGTGCGCGCCCTCGGCGCGGTAACGCTCGGCCTGCTCGACGCTGATGTGACGGTTGTTGACGATAACGTAGTCGAAGTTGATGGCGGGCGCGTAACGCTTCACGGTCTGCAAGTGCTGGCGCGCCGTGTAGCCGTCGGTCTCGCCCGGCTGCGTCATCAGGTTGCAGATGAAAATT
>DATCWB010000596.1:0-3915 GCA_036566625.1 Pyrinomonadaceae bacterium | reverse complement strand
TTCATCGTTAAACTAAAAGCCGCTCGACCCGTAAAGGCCAAGCGGCTCTTGATCACCGGCAAGGGCGCGAGGGGACGCCCGCAAGGGGCGACTCCATCTCACCGGCAAACTCGTTGAGTTATGATTGCTAGGGCAGGTTTTCCGCCACCATCTCCCTGACCACGATGTTCTTCGCGAACTTGACCGGCTTCTCTTCGTCAAGCAGGATCGTCACCACATCGTCCACGCGCAAGTCTTTGCCGTTAACGTACTGCTTGCCGCGCTTCACCTGCGTGTTGAGCTGGCAGATGGCGATGACGTGTTCGACGCCTTCACGCGTCACCACGGAAATGCGTTCGTCGCTCACTTCCACCACACGCACATTAACCAGACGCCCTTCGGCGTCGTTATCATCGAGAATCGCCGCTTGAGCTGCGTTTGCGCCGAACATGAGCATTAAGGCCAATGCCCCGAAGATTGCGCGGTTGAATGTTTTCATCTTTTAACTCCGTCGTCACATCTGTTTTGGGAGAGACGCGTTTAACGGTTCACAGCGACATTCAGAGCAAGCATTGTGCCTCTCACGCGGCCAAGCGCGGTGCGGCGAAGTTTGCGGGGAAATACGCTGAAAACGGCCTTTGGTCGCGGGCGCGCTAAAATTCAGGTGACTGTTTGCCGTCCGTATTGTTACGCGACAACACGCGCGGTTTGTATCGTTGCAAAACGCTCGGCCCGCGGTTCGACGCGCGAACAGCGCGTCGCCGGGTACTAAAAGCAAAGGCCGCTGCTTCGCGTGAAGCAGCGGCCTTTGCTCAAAACGGGTCGTGGATTAGCCGAAGATGTCGCGCACGCGGTCGATGAGTCCCTTGTCTTCGAGGTCGCGGTCTTCGATCTTGGAGAGTTCTTCGAGGAGGCGACGCTGTTCGCGCGTGAGCGTGGTCGGCGTGCGGAGCGCGACGGAGATGAAGAGGTCACCATGCCCGCGACCGCCGAGCACGGGCATGCCGTGGCCTTTGAGACGGAAGACCGTGCCCGTCTGTGTGCCCGCCGGAATCTTCAACGGCTGTTCGCCGTTCAGAGTCTGCACCATGATCTCCGAGCCGAGCGCCGCCTGCGCGAACGTCACGGGGACGGCCGCGTAAAGATTGCTGCCCTGTCGCTCAAACTGCTCGTGCTCTTTGACGCGGATGACGACGTAGAGGTCGCCCGCACCGCCACCCTGCGTGCCGCCCTCGCCCTCGCCCGTGATGCGTAGACGCGATCCCGTTTCGACGCCCGCAGGGATTTTAACTTCCATCTGCCGCTCGCGCTCCACGCGACCCGCGCCAGCGCACGTCTCGCAAGGGTTCTTGATCATGCGACCCGTGCCGCGACACGCGCCGCAGGTGCGCGCGACGGAGAAGAAGCCCTGTTGATAACGCACCTGCCCCGCGCCGCCGCACGTTGCGCAAGTCTCGGGTTGCGTGCCGGTCTTCGCGCCCGTGCCCGTGCAGGTCTCACAGGTCTCAAGCCGAGGGATGCGCAGTTGCGCAGTCATGCCTTCGGCCGCTTCTTCGAGCGTGATCTCTAGGTCGTAGCGCAAGTCCGCGCCGCGCTGCGCGCTCGAACGCCGTCCGCCGCCCGCGCGCCCGCCGAACACGTCGCCGAATCCGAAGAGATCGCCGAGAATGTCTTCGATGCCGCCGAAACCTTGCGCGCCCCAGTTCGCGCCCGCGCTGTTAGAGACGCCCGCGTGGCCGTAGCGGTCGTAGCGTGCGCGCTGCTCCGCATTCGAGAGCACGCCGTAAGCCTCAGCCACCTCCTTGAACATCTCCTCCGCCTCGGCATCACCCGGATTTTTATCGGGATGGTAACGAATCGCGAGCCGCTTGTAGGCGCTCTTCAACTCCTGCTCGGTCGCGTTGCGCCCGACGCCTAAAATCTCGTAATAGTCCTTTTTGCTCATAACTCAAATGCAGTGACAAGTGACGAGTGACAAGTGACGAGTGACAAGTTAAAGCGGTTTTCCTTTCCAACTTGTCACTCGCCACTTATCACTCGTCACTATATTAACCGGGATCGTTGCTGTTCGAGACGATAGTGCCCGCCGCCGGGGTCGCGCCGCCGAGCATCGCGTTTGTGAGCACGGATGCGATGCGCTCGACATCTGCGAGCGCGCGCCGAACCTGCTCTTCGTCCGTGGACTCTACGGCCTCTGCGCTTTCGGCAAAGACGCGCGTGGCGTCCTGCCTCTCCTCGGACGAGAGCGCGGCGGCTAATTCTTTAAACGTGCGCTGCGTGTTGCGCAAGAGGCTGTCGAGCCGGTTGCGCGTGTGGATGAGTTCTTTCGCGCGTTGATCCCTGCCGGCGGACGTGGCAGCTTCCGCAATCAAGGTGTCAATCTCGTCGGGGTTTAAACCCGAAGTCGGCGTGATACGCATCTGCTGCTGTCGCCCCGTCGCCTTCTCCTGCGCCGAGACGCTGAGCAGGCCGCTCGCGTCCACTTCAAAACTCACCTCGATCTGCGCCGCCCCGCGCGGCCCCGGCGGAATCCCCACCAGCTCGAACTTACCGAGCGAGCGGTTGCCCTGCGCGATCTCGCGCTCGCCCTGCAACACGTGAATCTCCACGCTTGATTGATTGTCCGCGACGGTCGTGAACGTCAAACTACTCTTCAAGGGGATCGTCGAATTGCGCTCGATGAGTTTGGTGAAGAGGCCGCCGCGCGTCTCCAGCCCAAGCGAGAGCGGAAGCACGTCGAGCAGCACGATGTCTTTTACCTCGCCCGTCAGCACGCCGCCCTGTATCGCCGCGCCCATCCCGACCACTTCGTCCGGGTTAATCTCCGACGAAGCCTCGCGCCCGAAAATCTCCTTCACCGTGCGCGCGATAATGGGCGAACGCGTCTGCCCGCCGACGAGCAGCACCTTGTCGATGTTGTCCGGTTGCAGCTTCGCGTCCCAGAGCGCCTTCTGGCACGGCTCGATGGTCTGTTCCACGAGGTCTGCGACGAGCGCCTCGAAGGTGTCGCGCGTGAAAGTCTTGCTGAAATGCTTCGGCCCGGAGGCATCTGCGGCGATAAAAGGCAGATTGACGTTCGTCTCGGTCAGCGAAGAGAGTTCACACTTGGCGCGCTCGGCGGCCTCTTTCAGGCGTTGGAGGGCAAGACGGTCTTCGCGCAGATTGATGCCCGTCTCTTCGCGAAATTGTTCGACCATCCAGTTGATGATCCGCTCGTCGAAATCTTCGCCGCCGAGAAAAGTGTTGCCCGACGTGGAGAGCACCTCGAAGACGCCGTCGTTCATTTCGAGGATGGACACGTCGAATGTGCCGCCGCCGAGATCGTAGACGACGATGCGCTCGGAAGAGCTGCGGCCGAGACCGTAGGCGAGCGCCGCTGCCGTCGGCTCGTTGATGATGCGTTCGATGCGCAGCCCCGCGATCTTGCCCGCGTCTTTCGTCGCCTGCCGCTGCGAGTCGTCGAAGTAGGCGGGCACGGTGACGACGGCCTCCGTGATCGCTTCGCCGAGAAAATCTTCGGCCGCCGCTTTGAGGCGTTGCAGCACGATGCCGGAGATTTCCTGCGGGCTGTAGACGCGGCCCTGCACGCGTATGCGCGCGTCGCCGTTCTGCGAATCGGTGATCTCGAAGGGCGTGGTTTCGACCGCGCGCTGCACTTCCGGCGAGTCGAATTTACGACCGATGAGGCGTTTGACGGCGTAGACCGTGTTTGAGGCGTTAGTCACGGCCTGTCGCTTGGCGATCTGCCCGACGAGACGCTCTCCTTTATCCGTGAAGCCGACCACCGAAGGCGTCGTGCGCCCGCCTTCCTTGTTCGGAATAATCTGCACCGCGCCGCCTTCCAATACGGCCACGCAGCAGTTCGTCGTCCCCAAATCTATGCCGATAACTTTGCCCATAGCTTTTTTAAGTGATGCGTGATGCGTGATGCGTGAT
>DATCWB010000595.1:0-3065 GCA_036566625.1 Pyrinomonadaceae bacterium | reverse complement strand
CTGCGCAGGGCGCGGGCGCATCGGCCTCCGTCCGCTCAGGGTTTCGGTGCGAGCGCGTTGTACCTGCGCAGAATTTCGAGCGTGCGTTCGAGCGGGAGGGCTTCGACGGTCAGACGCCCGCGCCCCGTCATGGTCTGCGCGCGGAAAAGCGAATTGTAGATCGCCTCTTCCGTCGCTTCGATCACGGCGAGGAAGAGCGGCGACATGGCATCGTTCGATAACAATTTCAACTCGCGCGGCGCGAACGTCTCGCCCGGCCTCGCGTTGCCGCCGGAGCGTACGCGCACTTCCGCAGCGTTGGAAAAGGCGATGACGTAATCGCCGCTGCCGTTCGACCCCGAAGCGCCCGTCCGCCCCAGACCCATCATCGCGCGAGCCGCCATGCGTCGCAGGTTGCGCGCATCAACGGGCGCGTCCGTCGCGATGACGATGATGATCGAGCCGTCCGCCGCGTCGTCCGCATTTGTCTTCCCTCGCTCGACCCCTGCGCGCGGAGAGGCGGGCGCAGCGGCGGCGCGTTCGAGTTCTTCCCTAAGATAAAACTTGCCGAGTTCGCGGCCGACGGGCGCGCCGTTAATCGTGAGCACGCCGCCGTAGTTTGTCTGCACGAGCGCGCCGACGGTGTAGCCGCCGAGCGCGGGCGGCAGTTTGCGCGAAGACGTGCCGATGCCGCCTTTGAAGCCGAAGGCAATCGTCCCCGTGCCCGCGCCGACCGCGCCCTCTTCGACCGCGCCGCCCGTCGCATTCTTAATCGCGGCCGTCACGTCTTCGCGCGTGACGTGACGGCCGCGAATGTCGTTCAGCCCGCCGTCGTTCGTTTCGGCCACGAGCGGGTTGATGCTGCGCACGTCCTCGTTGCCGGGGAGCGCGAGCATGTAATCGACGAGAGCATCCGAGACGCGCGGCACGCTCAAAGTCGAGGTCAACAGGATCGGCGTTTCGATCTCGCCGAGTTCGTTGACCTGTGTCGAGCCGGCGAGTTTGCCGAAGCCGTTGCCGACGAAGACAGCGCCCGCCACCTTCTCGCGAAACAGATTGCCCGCGTGCGGCAGGATGGCCGTGACGCCCGTGCGCACTTCGCGGCCGCGCACGATGGTCGTGTGGCCGACGCGCACGCCCTCCACGTCCGTGATGGCGTTCGACGCTCCCGGCTGGAGGACGCCTACCTGGACGCCCGCCTCACGCGCGCGCGGCCTGTTGTTCTTCGACATATTCGTTTGCATCTGTGCGGGCGCGCCGCTCGCCAGCGCGAATCCAAGCGCGATTAAAAACGCTCCGTAGTGTCGCCTCATAAAAATTGTTGGTCTTCCGACGCTGTGATGATTTATCATCCTTCCGCTTTCATTTCAAACAGACCGTACCGCGCTTGAACCTGTCTCTTAACTCAACGGAGGAAATTCGATGAAACGAGGTCGCCCGCTCTCGCTGCGCCCTGCGTGTGCTCTGCTGGCCTGCGCCGCCGTGCTGCTCGTCTCGCTGCCCGCGCTCGCGCAGCGCAGAGCCGACAGCAGGACGCCCGCCGCTGCGGCGAACGCGACTACTACTGCGGCCGCCGCGCGCAACGATGAAGCCTACACCGCCAAGATCAAAGAATACACGACGGAGAAGTATTTTCTGACCGAACTCGTCGATCACCTGCCCGCCTCGGCGAGCGTGCCCACGCCGGAGAAGACGCTCGGCTACGTCGTCGGCACGCCGAACCGTCTGACCTACACGAAAGACATACACCGTTACATGCGCGAGCTCGCGCGCACCAGCCCGCGCGTGCGCGTCTTCGTCGCGCCGGAGAAGTCGGAAGAGGGCAGGGAGCAGTTGCTCGTGGCCGTCAGCGACGAGGCGAACCTCGCCCGGCTCGACCGCTACAAAGAGATCACGGCGCGCCTCGCAGACCCGCGCCGCACCTCCGACGCCGAGGCCAAACAACTCATCGGCGAGGGCAAGGCTTTCTACTGGGCTTCCGGCTCGATTCATTCGACCGAAACCGGCTCGCCCGAAATGCTGATGGAGATGGCCTACCGCCTCGCCGTCGAGGAGTCGCCCTTCATACAGGACATCCGCCGCAACCTGATCGTGCTCATCACGCCGACGCTCGAAGTTGACGGGCGCGACCGCATGGTCGATCTCTACAATTATCGCAAGGCCAACCCCGGCAAAAACTCGCCGTCGCTCCTTTACTGGGGCAAGTACGTGGCGCACGACAACAACCGCGACGGCCTCGGGATGGCGCTCGCCTTAACGCGCAACATGATGCGCACGTTCCTCGAATATCACCCGCAGGTTTTGCACGACCTGCACGAGTCCGTGCCGTTCCTCTACACCTCGACGGGAACGGGGCCGTACAACGCCTGGCTCGACCCCATCGTGATCGACGAGTGGCACCTGCTCGCCTATCACGAGGTCGAAGAGTTGACGAAGCGCGGCGTGCCTGGCGTCTGGACGCACGGCTTCTACGACGGCTGGGCTCCCAACTACATGTTCTACGTCGCCAACGGCCACAACTCCATCGGTCGTTTCTACGAGACGTTCGGCAACGGCGGCGCGGACACGATGGATCGCACCGTCACGCAGCAGGCGCAGCGCGACTGGTACAGGCCGAACCCGCCGCTGCCGCGCGTCAAGTGGTCGCTCAGGAACAACGTCAACCTGCAACAGTCGGCGCTCCTGCTGGCGATGAATTTCACGGCCAACAACCGCGAGCGATTCCTCAATAACTTTTATCTCAAGAGCAAGCGCGCCGTGGCGAAGGCTGCGAACGAAGGGCCTGTGGCCTACGTCGTGCCGGGCGACGCGCCCCGGCCGGTCGAAGCGGCCGACATGGTGAACCTGCTGCGCCTGATGGGCGTGGAAGTTCACCGCGCGACGCGCGAGTTCGTGTTGAAGGACGAGAGGCCGCAGCCGTCGCCGCGCGCGGGGGCGGAGTCGCAGAGAGGCGACCCCCCGCGTGCTGTGGAGCAGGGCGCGGAACAGCGCGGGGCGGAGGGCGAGCGCGCGCCGGAAGCCTGGCGACCGCGCTCGACTTGTAGTCGAGCGACGTACCGGTCTTGCCGCCGGGCAGGCTGGCCACG
>DATCWB010000594.1:0-4116 GCA_036566625.1 Pyrinomonadaceae bacterium | reverse complement strand
CGGCACGCGCCTGCTCGCCTTCGAGAAGATTCAGGAAGCCTTCTACCCGATGGCGGCCTCTTTCGGCTCGCAGGTTGATAAAGAGATGACCGTCTTCACCGGGACGACGCACGCCGATAATCTGACGCGTTACTACGCGCTCATCAGCCAGATGCTCCTCGACCCCGGTTTCCGCGAAGACGATTTCACACGCATCAAAACCAACACGATCAACTATCTCAAAGTTTCCCTGCGCGAGGGCAACGACGAAGAGTTGGGCAAGGAACAACTCTACAACAACATCTACGCGGGACACCCTTACGGCCATCACAACGTCGGCGGCATCGGCGCGCTCGAACGGCTCACGCTCGCGGACGTGCGCGAGTTCTATCGCACGCACTACACGCAGGCCAACATGGTGCTCGGTCTTGCGGGCGGCTACCCGGCGACGTTCCCCGCGAAGGTCAAGGCCGATTTCGCCAAACTCCCGGCGGGCACGCGCACGCCCTCCAACTTCTTCACTCCCAAACTCGAACAGGGCACGCACATCGACATCATCAAACGCGAGACGCGCTCGACCGCCATTTCGCTCGGATTCCCGATTGACGTGACGCGCGCTGACCGCGATTGGCCTGCCCTCGCCGTCGCCGCTTCCTACTTCGGCCAGCACCGCTCGTCCAACAGTTATCTCTATCAACGCCTGCGCGAGGCGCGCGGCTTGAACTACGGCGACTACGCCTATATCGAATACTTTCCCGGCGGCATGTTTCAGTTCGAGCCTGATCCGAACCTCGCGCGCCAGCAGCAGATTTTCCAAATCTGGATTCGCCCCGTGCCGCCCGAACAAGGCCACTTCGTCCTGCGCGCCGCGCTCTACGAGTACGACAAACTCGTCCGCGACGGCCTCTCGCGCGAAGCCTTCGAGGCCACGCGCGAGTTCCTGTCCAAGTATTCCAACATCCTGACCGCCACGCAGGACGCACAGCTCGGCTACGCGCTCGACAGCCGCTATTACAAGATCGGCGACTTCAACGGGTACATGCGAGATCAACTCTCGCGCCTCACGCTCGAAGATGTGAATGCCGCCATCAAGAAGTATCTCTCGACCAACCGCATGCGCATCGTCGTCGTCACGAAAGACGCAGAGGGGTTGCGCGATGCCATTCTCGCGAACAAGCCCTCGCCCATGACTTATAACTCGCCCAAGCCGCAGGCGATTCTGGACGAGGACAAGGTTATTCAGGTTTACCCGATTGACGTGCGCGCCGAACAGGTTCGCATCACGCCGGTCGAGCAGGTCTTTCGATAAGCCTAAACGCCACGCCGCGAGGGTGCGAAGACGAGTCTCGTTCCAAATACCATGACTCGTCTTCGCGCCCGCAGGCGTTTCACCTCCCGCTCTTTCGCGTTCAAGCACACCAGGCACGACCTTCCGTACTTCAAACGAGGCGTTTCATGAAAACATCGCTCACGACCGAAAACACGCGCGACCATCTCGCCCGACTCGAACAGGCTAATAGGGACTTCGCAGGCGTCTACCCCGGCGAGACCGGAGGCCGCCAGCCCGTCCACACCGTCTACGGCGGCGCGCACCTCTTCAAGTCGGACACGCCCCGACGCCTCGGCTCGCTCGCCCTGCGCGCCCTCGACGCGTTCGCCCCCGACGCCGACACCTTCGCACGCGCCGTCGGCCTCGCGGGCACGGAAGAGTCGTCCGCCGTTGAACCGTTAGCCGCGCTCGCGCCCGTCATCTACGAGCGCGTGCGAGAGAAACTCGGCCGCGAGCCGGTCGAAGATTTCCGCATAGACTTCGAGGACGGTTACGGCAACCGCCCCGACGCCGAAGAGGACGCGCACGCCGAAGCGGCCGCACGCGAAGTGGCGAGAGGGCTGGAGTCCGGCACGCTCTCGCCCTTCATCGGCATCCGCATCAAGCCCTTCAACGAAGAACTGCGCACGCGCAGCCTGCGCACGCTCGACATCTTCGTCACCACGCTCGCGGCGGAAACGGGCGCAAGGCTCGCGCCGAACTTCGTCGTCACGCTGCCCAAGATCACCATTCCCGAACAGACCGCCGCGCTCGCCTCGGTCTTCGATCTGCTCGAAGCGCAACTCGGCCTCCCCGCAGGCACGCTCAAGATGGAGATGATGATCGAGACCACGCAATCGATCATCAACGGCGACGGCCGGGTCAACCTGCCGCTCCTGCTCGCCGCCGCACGCGGCCGATGCACCGCCGCGCACTTCGGCACTTACGACTACACCGCCAGCTGCAACATCACCGCCGCGCACCAGCACATGCGTCACAACTCCTGCGAGTTCGCCAAGCTCATGATGCAGGTCTCCTTCGCGGGCACGGGCGTGTGGCTCTCCGACGGCGCGACCAACATCATGCCCGTCGCCCCGCACCGCGCGCAGGAAGGCGCGACACTCAGCGAAGCGCAGGAAATGGAGAACCGCCGCACCGTCCACCGCGCCTGGCGCATCCACTACGACCACGTCCGACACTCTCTGACCGGCGGCTTCTACCAGGGCTGGGATTTACACCCTGCCCAACTTCCCACGCGCTACGCCGCCGTCTACGCCTTCTTCCTCCAGAGCCTCGATGCCGCGAGCGAACGCCTCCGCAATTTTGTCGAGAAGGCCGCCAAAGCAACCCTCGTCGGAGACGTGTTCGACGACGCGGCAACCGGTCAGGGCTTGCTCAACTATTTCCTGCGCGCCATCAACTGCGGCGCGATCACGGAAGCGGAAGCCCTGGAGCGTTCCAGCCTGACGCTGCCCGAACTGCGCTCCGGCTCGTTCGTCAAGATTCTCGATAGCAGGAAGAATTTATAGAGCAGTTAAGCCGCTCCGCTCAGGGCGAACGGCGAACCCTTTTCGAGTTGCCGGCGGCTGATGACACCTCGCGCCGTTAAAAAAATTGGACGACGACAAACTGAGCTTCTGGGAACCGTGCTGGGCTTGCCGCGTTATCGCGGGCGAGGCCGTCGGCTGCGTCGTGGCCGAGACGGAGCATGTGCTGGTCTTGATTAACCCGTTCTCCTTGAGTGCGGGACACGCCCTCGTCGTGCCCCGCCGCCACATCGAAAATCTGTACGAACTTCCGGACGAACTCGCCGCCCCCATCCTCTCGACGGCGGCGAAGGTGGCGCGCGCGGCGAAGCGCGTGTTTGAGGCCGACGGCGTGACGCTCAGGCAGAACAACGAGGCGGCCAGCGACCAGCACTTATTCCACTTCCACCTCCATGTGATCCCGCGCTTCGCCGGAGACCTCGAACGATTCAACGCCACCCCGCCCCTTGCAAGCCCCTCCGAGCAACAAGCGGCGGCATCGCGCCTGCGCCTTGCAATCGAGCTGCTGTAATGAAGCCTCGCGCCTGACAGGGCGGTTATTTTGCGCGTATGCACACGATACGGAACGCTTTGACACCTTATCGTGCGATGCGGAGCGTGATGGTGCAAAAGAAGCGGCGATTTTTTGAGTATTTCCGCGCTTCGGGCGTGTGGCACGGCGGTTGTAAGTCACTCCGGCGAATGTTCGCGATGATGCGAGTTTCAGTTGAAAGTAGAGGGGTGATAAACGATGAGAAGCAATAGTGGAATAAAGACGAAGGCATTGATGTTGGCGATGGGCGCGTTTTTGCTCTTGCCGACGGCCGCGTCCGCACAGGACTGGCGCTGGGGTCAGGATCAGCGCGACGACGACAGGTGGGAGCGACGCGACGACCGCCGCGACCGACGCCGTGAGAGGCGCGAAGCCAGGCGCGAGCGACGCGACGACAGGTGGGAGCGACGCGAAGAACGCAGGGCGCGCCGCGGCAACAGCTACGACGGCTATCCCAACTACGGCGGTTCGTTCCAGCTTCGCCAGACGGCCTTGAACGCCGGCTACAACGAGGGCATCAAGGAAGGACGCAAGGATCGTTCGCGCAACGAGCGTTACGACTTCAGCGACGAGAGCGTCTACCGCAGCGGCACGAAGGATTACAGTTCGCGTCTCGGCGACCGCTCGCTGTACCAGCAGTACCTCCGCATGGCCTTCGAGAACGGCTACAACGACGGCTACAGCGGTTACTAAAAAGTAGCTGACAACATTCAAAGCAGAACGGGAGCGGGAAGACGCATGTGCGTCTT
>DATCWB010000593.1:0-3369 GCA_036566625.1 Pyrinomonadaceae bacterium | reverse complement strand
CCGCAGTCGGGGCAGAGCGTGTAGCCGCGGTACTTGGAGAGGAAGACGCGGACGTGGAGCTTGTACTTCTTCGTTTCGAGCCACGCGAAGAAACCTTTGACGCCCGCCCAACTGCCTTTGCCCTCGACGACGGCGCGCTGCTGCTGCTTCGGGAGCGACGCGAAGGGCGCGTTCGTCGGAACGCCTTCCTGCTTGCAGAAGCGGCGCAACTCGGTGCGCGCCCAGTCGTACTGCGGCTTCGTCCACGGCTCGATAGCGCCCTCGTCGAGCGACAGTTGCGGGTTCGGGATGACGAGGTCGAGATCGAGGCCGATGGTGTTGCCGAAGCCCTGACACGTGGGGCACGCGCCGTACGGGTTGTTGAAGCTGAAGAGGCGCGGCTCGGGCTGCGCGTAGACGGTGCCGTCGTACTTGCACTCGAAGCGTTCGGAGAATTTCAGCGTGCGCGGGGTCTCCTCGGCGGTTTGGACGAACGCCGCGCCGTGGCCCTCGACGAAGCAGGTTTCGAGCGAATCGACGAGGCGCGCGCGCACGTCCTCGCGCGCGACGAGGCGATCTATCAGGACGAACACGTCCGCGAAGTCGGGCCGCGTGTAGTCGTCGGGCGTGCGCAGCTCAATCGTCTCGCCGCGGCTGAACAGGCGCGTGAAGCCGCGCTGCATCAGGCTCATCAGGTGCGCGACGATCATCTGCCGGCCGGCCGCGCCGCCGTCCTCCGACTTTTTCTTGCGCGACTTCGCGGCCTTCGCGCCCGCCGCGCCGCCGTTCTCTTCGACGCGCATCCCGGCCTCGGCGGGGAAGAGGACGTAGAAGCGCGTGCCCTCGGCGAGCGCGTTGAGGGTTTCCCCGGCGGCCGATTCGGGCGAGTCCTTGTTGACCTCGCGCTGGCAGACGCGGCAGTAGGTCGTGCCGACGCGCGCGTAAAGTAGCCGCAGGTAGTCGTAGATTTCCGTCTGCGTGCCGACGGTCGAGCGCGGGTTGCGCGTCGAGTTCTTCTGCCGGATGGCGATGGCCGGCGGGATGCCGCGCACCTCGTCCACGTCCGGCTTGTCCATCCGCTCCAAGAACTGCCGCGCGTAGGACGACAGCGACTCGACGTAGCGGCGCTGGCCCTCGGCGTAAACCGTGTCGAAGGCGAGCGACGACTTGCCCGAGCCGCTGACGCCGGTGACGACCGTCAGCCGCTCGATGGGGATCGAGAAATCTACGTTCTTGAGGTTGTTGACGCGCGCGCCGCGCACCGTGATCGCTTCTTCAGTCATGTTTCATTGCTCACGCCGGGCGGCACAGAGAGCAATTTCAACGCCCGGCGAAACACACATGATAACCCGTTTCGGCGCGCGAACGAAACGCCGACGGGTCAAAAGAAAAAGCTCAAGCAAAGGAAGAAAAGAGTTCACGCAAAGGCGCAAAGACGCAAAGGAAAATACATAGAGATTGAAGTTCTAAATCTCTTTGTTGTTGCCTTTCTTTGCGCCTCCGGCGTGAAAAGTTCTTCTACTTAAAGAAGCCTCTCACCAGCGCACGTCGTAGCGTGCCAGTCCCGCGCGCCAGCCGGAGGAAGAGGTGTCGCCGAGCAGTGGGACGGAGCCGTCGAAAGTGAGCGGGGCATCGGGCGGGCGGCGCATGCGGTAGGTGCGTCCGGTGGGCGAACTGACGGAGAGCGTGATCTTTTCGAGTTCGATGCGGACGACCGTGGCCGTGCGCCAGTCTTTGCGACAGCGCAGGATGAGGTGCGCGCCGAGCGGAAGCGCGGCGAGGGTCGCTGGCATTGCTGCGGCTTCGATTGCGGCTTCGATTGCCGGAGATGGCGAGAGGCCGCCGGTAGCGACGAGCGCGATGGCTGAGTCGTCCGGCGGCCTCTCGAATGTGATGCTCAAGTTCGTCGTCTCTACACTTCGAGCGGGTCTTCAAAGGGAAGATCGGGTTGGCTCGGGCTGTTGCGGCTGACGGCGTAGGCGCGCATCGCCGTCGAGAGAATCAGCACGGCGATGCCGATCCAGAGCAGCGACCAGAAGAGAGCCGGAACGCCCGTCGCGTCCGCCATGTTCATCGCGTCGGTCTGCTGGTTGGTTGCGACCGACATCCACAACACGTTCTTCAAGTCGAACACCGCGTTCAGGACGCACTGCACGGCGAGGAATCCGACGAGGAAATTTGCCGCGCGCAAGCCCGCGTATTTCGCCGCCGCCAGCAGCGCGGCCGAGATGCCGACGCCCGCCAGCACCGTGAACGGTTGCAGCGACAGATTCGCGAGCGGCGCGATGAAGCCGAAGACCACTGTCAGGCCGAGAATGACGAGCGCGGAGCCGACCAGCACGACGCGCGCCTTCACCTTTCGACGCACGAGCCAGAGCAGCAGCGCGCCGAAGGCTATCGTGCCGAGATAGCCCGCGCTGGAGATGAAGAAACGCGAGAAGAATCCGCCCTGCGGCGTCAGCGTCTCGGTCAGCCCGCTCGTGTCGATGGCGACGCTCAGACTTTGCACGGAACTGCCGGTCAGGATGGCGGCCAGCGCGTGCCCGCCTTCGTGTATGAAGGTCACGAAGAGGCGGAACGGGTAAGTCAAAAAGCTGGCGTAGGGAAGAAACCAGAGCGCCAGCGTGATCAACGCGGCAATGAGCAGCGTCCGCGCCTGCGGGCGCGCGTCGTGTGCGATCTTCATTCTCATCATTTTCATCTCAAACTCTCCGCTCGACCGACTGCCAAACTTTTCCGCCCAACGGTTGCGACTCATTCTACGACGAAGGACGGAAAAACGTAAAAGTAAAAAGGTGAAAGAGCAGGGGCGGCTCACGAACTCCCGAAGGCAAAACTATAAACGCCCGGCGGCCTTCCGATGTTCCTCCCGTTTTCAGATGGACTGCTGCGCGCCGTTACCCTTCGCCTTCGCTCCTTCGCCTCTCGTAGTCGCCCGACTTGCCGCCCGTCTTTCGCTCCAGCCTGACATCCGTGATCGTCATGGCCTTATCCAACGCCTTGCACATATCGTAGACCGTCAAGGCCGCGACCGAGGCGGCGGTCAACGCTTCCATCTCGACGCCCGTCCCTGCGCGCGTCGCGGCTTCCGCTTCGATAAGGACGCCGGCGTCCTCGATTTGAGCGCGCACCTCTATGTGCGTGAGCGCGAGCGGGTGGCAGAGCGGGATCAGGTCGGCGGTGCGCTTGGCGGCCATGATGCCCGCGAGTCGCGCCGTCTCCAGCGGGTCGCCCTTCGGCGTGCGGTGCGCGCGCACGGCCGCGACGGTCTCGGCCGACATCAACACGCGCGCCGAGGCGACGGCGCGCCGCGCGGTCGTCTCCTTCGCGCTCGTGTCCACCATCGCCACGCGCCCCTCCGCGTCCATATGGGAAAGTTTGCTCATCTGT
>DATCWB010000592.1:0-3795 GCA_036566625.1 Pyrinomonadaceae bacterium | reverse complement strand
CGCCACTTCGCGACGCACGCCCCGCGCGCGTTCGCCCGTTGCGGCCACGCGCTCCACGACGCGGCGCAGCGACTCGCTTGTGCCCGCCACGAATTTCTCCACGTCCGTGCCGCGCCTGAGCCGCGCCTCGCCCCCCTCATACTCCACGCAGTTGCCGAGCGAGACGAGGAAGGGGTAGTCGTCCGCGATCTCGCGCCGCGCCAACTGAAAGTGCGCGGCGAAGTTTTCGTTCGACGCCGCCGCCACGCCGCGCTCCACCGCCCCGATCACTTCCCCGCTCAACTGCAAGACGTTGCGCCGGTCGATCTCATCCTGCGTGCTTGCCCCGCTCGCCGCTCCGCCCTGCTCTCGGAGAGTGCCCGCCGCGCCCCCCGTCTCGCCCCCGGCTGCGCCTTCGTAGACGCTGACGCGCCCGCCCGGCTCGCTCGCGCGCACAAGGATGCGCTGCAAGGCCGACTGCCCCACGTCCTCGCGCCCCGTGACATGATCCCTCTCGCTCGCGCGCACGGCCTCGCGCGCCGTCAGGTAAATGTCGCCGTCGTACTCGTCGAGTTCGACGTGGACGCGCCCGTTGAAGTCGCGTTGTTGCAGGTAGCGCAAAAGCGCCGCCAGGTTGACGTAAGCTGTGTCGAGATTTTCGTGCAGGGCGCGACCTCGGTCGCCACGGCTTTCCGGCATGTCAGTCATCGCATTTAAGCATCAGGATTCTGCCGCAGAAGTCTATCACAAACGATGAAGGATGAACGCGGACCGATGAACTGAAAAGAGATTGATCCATTGATTCATTTCTTCATTGATTCAATGAACCGATGACCCGATGAATCAATCTTCTTCACTTCATCGTTCATCGTTCCGCGCTCATCATTTTATGTTAGACTTCGCGGCGCAATTTCCAGTCCCGCTGGTCGCTTCGAGCGCGCGAAGCGCGCTTCTCAACCGGAAAACTCGATGAGCTACACAAGCCTGTTTCGTAAAAAGAGTGTCGTGCAGATCAAGCGCGACGCCGAACTCGGTTTCAGCGACGCCCACGGCGGCGCATCGGACGGCGAACCGCACCTGCGCAAAACGCTCGGCGTGCTCGATCTCACCTCGCTCGGCATCGCGGCCATCGTCGGCGCGGGCATCTTCGCCATGATCGGCAACGCGGCCTTCAACGGCGGCCCCGCCGTCATCTTCCTGTTCATGTTCACGGCGATGGCCTGCGGCTTCTCCGCGCTCTGCTATGCGGAGTTCGCGTCGAAGATTCCGGTCGCCGGGTCGGCCTACACCTACGCCTACGCATCTTTCGGCGAACTCATCGCGTGGATCATCGGTTGGGATTTGCTCATGGAGTATGCCATCGGCAACATCGCCGTCGCCATCTCATGGAGCGATTACTTTACGGGGCTGCTCTCCGGCTACGGCATCAACGTGCCCGCCTACCTGACGATGGACTTCCTGTCCGCCTCGCGCGGCCACGACACCATCAACGGCCTCATCACGCAGGGCAGTAATCTGGAAGCCGTCAATGCGATGCCGGACGTGACGAGCGGTATGAGGGAGGCTTACGCGGCGTGGACGACCGCGCCGCGCGTGGGCGGCATACCCATCATTTGCGACCTGCCCGCGCTTGGCATCGTCTTCGTCATCACCGCTATCGTCTACGTCGGCATCCGCGAATCGAAGCGCGCCTCGAACGTGATGGTCGCGTTGAAGCTCGCCGTCATCTTCCTCGTCATCGTGCTCGGCTCATTCTACGTCAACCCGGCCAACTGGTCGCCCTTTGCGCCGAACGGGGCGTCGGGCGTTTTGAAGGGCGTGGCGGCGGTCTTCTTCGCCTTCATCGGCTTCGACGCCCTCTCGACCACCGCCGAGGAGTGCAAGAACCCGACGCGCGATCTGCCGCGCGCGATGATCTACTCGCTCATCATCTGCACGACGCTCTACATCATACTCACGCTCGTCCTGACCGGCATGGTCAGTTATAAACAGTTGCAGGTGGGCGATCCGCTGGCGTTCGTGTTCGGCCCGGAAGGCGCGAATCTGCCGTGGATGTCGGGCATCGTGGCGGTCAGCGCGGTCGTTGCGATTGCGACCGTGCTTTTAGTGTTCCAACTCGGACAGCCGCGCATCTGGATGGCGATGTCGCGCGACGGCCTGCTGCCGCCGATCTTCTCAAGCATCCACCCGCGCTTCAAGACGCCCTGGTTCTCCACGATCATCACCGGCCTCGTCGTCGCCATCCCGTCGCTCTTTATGAATTTGACGGAAGTGACCGATCTCTCCAGCATCGGGACACTCTTCGCCTTCTGTCTCGTCTGCGGCGGCGTGCTGCTCGGCGCGCACACGCGCGGGCTGGAGACGAACGCCAACGAGCGCAGTTTCGTCCCCTACATCAACTCGCAGTACATCGTGCCCACCATCTTCTTCATCGCATGGGGCGCGCTTCTCTATTTCAACTCGGACGGGGTGCGCGCGTTCTTCAGTTTCACAGACCCGGCGGATGCATCGCTCGGCGCGTGGGAAGTGTTCCGCCACAAGATTCCGCTCTATGCTTACATCGTCCTCTCGTTCGTCATGGTCTATTTCTGTTTCCGGCGGCGGCTCTCTTTGATCCCGGTGCTCGGCTTGATGAGTTGCGCTTACCTGATGACCGAACTCGGCATCACTAACTGGACGCGCTTTGGCCTCTGGCTCCTCGTCGGACTCGTTCTCTATTTCCTGTACGGCTACGGCCACAGCAAACTGAGCCACCCCGTCGCCACGACGGGCGCGGCCGAATAAGCCCGCGTGGGCGGGCGACTCGTTAAAACACGATGAAAATTCTAGTACTAGGCGCGGGGCGCATGGGACTCGGCGCGGCCTACGACCTCGCGCACAACTCGGCGGACGTGCGCGCCGTCACGGTCGCCGACATTGATGCGGAGCGCGCGCGCTCCGTCGTCGCCGCCGTGGGAAGCGAGAAGCTCGCGCCCGCTGCGGTTGATGTAAACGATCAGGCGCAGACCGTCGCGCTGATGCGCGGGCACGACGCGGTTATCAGTTGCGTCACCTACTTTCACAACCTGCAACTGGCGCGCGCGGCCATCGAGGCGCGCGCCAACTTCTGCGACCTCGGAGGCAACAACTCGGTCGTCGCCTCCGAACTCGCGCTCGACGCCGAGGCGCAGGCCGCTGGTATCAATATCATCCCCGACTGCGGCCTCGCGCCCGGCATGGTCTCCGTCCTCGCGGCGCACGGCGCGGCGCGCTTCGACGAACTCGAAGCCATCCACATCCGCGTCGGCGGCCTGCCGCAAGCCCCGCGCCCGCCGCTCAACTACCAGATCGTCTTTTCGGTCGAAGGTCTGATCAACGAGTACGTCGAGCGGGCGCGCGTGATTCGCGGCGGGCAGATCGTCGAGGTCGAATCGCTCACGGAGATCGAGGCGCTGTCGTTCTCCGCGCCCTTCGAGCGCATGGAAGCCTTCCAGACTTCCGGCGGCACGTCTACCTTGCCCGACACCTTCCACGGTCGCTTGCAGGAACTCGACTACAAAACCATCCGCTACCCCGGCCACTGCGAACAGTTCAAACTACTCACAGACCTCGGACTCGCGGCGAGCGAAGAAATAGACCTCGACGGCACGCGCGTCCGCCCGCGCCGCCTGCTCGGCGAGATGCTCACGCGCCACCTGCCCGCAGACGAACCCGACGTGGTGCTCATCCGCCTCGCCTTTCGCGGGCGCAGGGAAGGCCGCGACGCGCGTTTGCGCTATGACGTCATTGATCGCTTCGACGAGCGCACCGGTCTCTCCGCGATGATGCGCACCACCG
>DATCWB010000591.1:0-2000 GCA_036566625.1 Pyrinomonadaceae bacterium | reverse complement strand
AGGGCGAAAGGAGAAACATCGCTCCGTCGCTAACTACCGACCCTTTCCACGCCTTTACCCTTTACCCTTTACCCTTTACCCTTTATCGAATGGGTGAATGGAAAGCGCGGACGAAACACGACCTGATGATCGAGGTGTGGGAGCATCTGGATTGCGAGACGGTGGGCGCGAGCGAGTTGGAGGCGATTGCCGAGGCGGTGCGCGGGCGTTTCGGCGAGGGAGCGGAGGAGAGTCCGGCAATCGTGGCGCGCCTCCTGGCGGACGAGGGTGCGGAGTTGCGCCACGCCGAAGTGTTGGAGATGGACGCGCGCTGGCGCAGCGCAGACCCATACGATGCGATGTTTCGCAACGTCCTCAAGTTCGCAAGCTTCGAGGAGGCCGCCGCCTCGATCAGGCGGCTGGATAATTTGCGCCGGCAGTTTGCGCGCAAGAAGGACAAGGAAGGCTTGCGCCGCGTGCGGGAGACGGTCTTAAAGGGCAAACAGCGGGCGCAGATGATCGCGCGCAACGCTTCGGTCAACGAGCGCAAGCGCGCGGAGAAAGAGGAGATCGCCGAGTGGTTCACGGTCTGGCTGAGGCAGCCGGAAATCTTCGAGGACTGGCTCATCCTGCGCCGGCGCGCGAAAGAGTTCCGCGAACGCTTCGGCGATTAAGTCGCGCTCGGGCGGCCTCGCGCCGGTTATGCGGGCGGCGCGGATCGGCGTTAAAATAGTTCGCGGCAACTCCCCTAAATTTTCACCCATCGAATAGCAAACTGATTCAGGCCAACTTCGGAGGTAGTGTATGAAACTGTCTTATCGGGCGGCGCGGCGTTCGGGCGGCGTCGCCCTGTTGCTGTCGTTAATTTTACTGTCGAACGGCGCGGCGTTCGCGCAGAAGACGCCTGCCGCGAAAGGCGGCAAGGCCGGGACGCGTAGGACGACCCCCGGCAAGGCGACCGCGGCCGAGGCGCAACAGTTCGTCGCGCACGCCGAGCAGCGGCTCGCGGAACTCAACCTCAAAGTCGCGCGCGCGAGTTGGGTGCAGGAGAACTTCATCACGGATGACACGGAAGCTCTCGCCGCCGACGCCAACAACGAATTGACGGCCGCCGTCACGCAGTTGGCCGAACAGGCGACGCGCTTCGACAATCTCAAACTCCCTTATGACACGGCGCGCAAGCTGAAAATGTTGAAACTCGCCTTGACCGTGCCCGCGCCGTCGAACCCGGCTGAGCGCGACGAGTTGACGAAGATCACCGCGTCGCTGTCGAGCGACTACGGCAAGGGCAAGTATTGCCCCGAAGGCGCGCAGGGAAAATGCCTCACGCTGCAAGAGATGGAACCCATCCTCGCCGAGAGCCGCGACCCCGAAGAGTTGAAACGCATCTGGCTCGGCTGGCACGCCATCTCGCCGCCCTTCAAAGATAAGTACGCGCGCTTCGTCACGCTCGGCAACAAGGGCGCGCGCGAGATGGGCTTCAAGGATTTGGGCGCGCTGTGGCGTTCCAACTACGATGTGCCGCCCGACGAGTTCGCCGCCGAGATGGAACGGCTCTGGCTGCAAGTCAAACCGCTCTACGATTCGCTCTACACCTACACGCGCTGGAAGCTCTCGGAAAAGTACGGCAAGCAACTCGTGCCGGAGAACCAGCCGATCCCGGCGCACCTGCTGGGCAATATGTGGAGCCAGACGTGGAGCAACATCTACCCGCTCCTCAAGCCCGAACGGAGCGACCCCGGTTACGACCTGACGAAGATACTCCTCGAGAAGAAGACCGACGCGCGGCAGATGGTGCGCTACGGCGAAGGCTTCTTCACCTCGCTCGGACTCGACCCGCTGCCCAAGACTTTCTGGGAGCGTTCGCTGTTCGTCAAACCGCAGGACAGGGAAGTGGTCTGCCACGCCAGCGCGTGGAGTCTCGACGCGAAACAGGATGTGCGCCTCAAGATGTGCATCAAGATCACGGCCGAAGACTTCTCGGTCGTCCATCACGAACTCGGCCACAACTATTACCAGAT
>DATCWB010000590.1:0-5362 GCA_036566625.1 Pyrinomonadaceae bacterium | reverse complement strand
GGCCGCGCCGACACCCGCGCCGTCGTTGCGGTTCAGCCAGGGGTTGTGCGCGGGGATGCGCGCCTTTTCCAACAGGTAGATTTCGTCGCAAACCACGGTCGAGGCGCTGTCGCTGTCGTCGAGTCGCCCGGTCACGAGCAGCAGCGCGTCGTTGGCCGCGTCGCGCCCCTTGCTCTTGAAGGCTTCCGGCCAGAGCACGCACTTCACGGTCGCGCCCGACAAATCTTCCAGGCGGAAGTAGGCGTACTTGTCGCCCTTCTTCGTGTTCCGCACAGTGAAGTCGGAGACGACGCCCGCGAGACGGACACGCGCCTCAGGCCCGGCGGAACCGAGGTCAGCCACCGTGCCGCACTTGAGTTGTTCGATCTTGTCGAGGAAGTCTTCGAGCGGATGCCCCGATACGTAAAAGCCGATGGCCGCCTTCTCGTTGGCGAGCAATTCCTTGTGTGACCATAGAGAGGCGGCGTTGAGTTGCACTTCCGGCGCGCTGTCACCGTCCCCGGCGAAGCCGAAGGCCGAGCCGAACATGTCGCCCTGCCCGTTGTCGCGCTCGCGCCGCTTGCGCCCGCCGCGCTCCAGTGCGCGCTCGACCGTCGCGTGCAGGCACGCGCGCCACTGGCACAAATTCTCGCCCGCAGGTTTGAAAGAATCGAACGCCCCGGCGCAGACCAGACTTTCCAGCACACGCTTGCCCGCGCCCTTTTCGCCGACGCGTTCGGCGAAGTCGTAAATTGACGTGTAACGCCCCTCTTCGCGCGCCTGAAGTATCGGCGCAACCGCCGACTGCCCGATGCCTTTGATCGCCGCCAGCCCGAAGCGAATCGCACCCTCGACCGGCGTGAAGCCCGAACCGGATTCGTTCACGTCGGGCGGCAGCAGCTTGATCCCCTGCGAACGTAGTTCCGAGCCATACTTGAAAATCTTCGTCGCGTCGTCGGCCGTGTAGGTCATCACGGCGGCGTAGAAGTGTTCCGGGTATTGCGCCTTGAGGTAGGCCGTCTGGTAGGCGACGTGCGCGTAGGCGACCGAGTGCGAGCGGTTGAACCCGTAATCGGCAAACTGCGCCATCAGGCGAAAAATCTCGCGCGCCTTCTTCTTTGCGATCTTGTTCTTCGCGCACCCGTCCATGAACTTCTGCTCGTGGACGGCCATCTCCTCGCGGTTCTTCTTGCCCATCGCGCGCCGCATCAGGTCGGCCTCGCCCAAGCTATAGCCGCCGAGCCGCTGCGCGAGCTGCATGATCTGTTCCTGATAGACGAGAATGCCGTAGGTGTTCGACAGAATCTCTTCCATCTCCGGCGTCAGGTATTCGACCGGCTTCTTGCCGTGATAGCGGTCGATGTAGTCGTCAACCATGCCTCCGTCGAGCGGCCCGGGGCGATAGAGCGCGTTTAAAGCGGAGAGGTCTTCGATGGACTTCGGCTTGAGTTTGCGGCAAATCTCCTGCATGCCGGTGGACTCGAACTGGAAGACCGCTTCCGTGCGACCCAGGCCGAACAACTTGTAAGTCTTCTCGTCGTCGAGCGGAATCTCCGACCAGACGATCTCGCGGCCGTGCATCTCGCGTATGGTCTTGCAGCACTGGTTGATGATCGAGAGCGTGGTCAGGCCGAGGAAGTCCATCTTGAGCATGCCCGTCTTTTCCAGATCGGACATTTCAAACTGGGTCGTGAACTCGTGCTTGTTGTTGACGGCGACGGGGATCAACTCTTCGAGCGGCTGCGGCGAGATGACGACGCCCGCCGCGTGCACCGACGAGTGGCGCGCGCAGCCTTCGAGGCGCAGTGCGATCTCGATCACCTTTTTCGTCTGCGGGTCGCGTTCCACGGCGGCTTTGAGTTCGGGCACGCTCTCCAAAGCCTGCCCGATGGAGATGTTGCGCCCGCGCACGGGCGGCGGAATCAGTTTCGCGATCTTCTCCACGTCGGCGTAAGGCATGTCGAGCGCGCGCCCCACGTCTTTGATCGCGGCCTTCGAGGCCATCGTGCCGAACGTGATGATCTGGCAGACGGATTCGCGCCCGTAGAGTTGCGTCACATGGTTGATCACTTCGGCGCGGCCGTGGACGCAGAAGTCAATGTCTATATCCGGCATCGAGACGCGTTCGGGGTTGAGGAAACGCTCGAACAGCAGGTCGTACTGGATCGGATCAACGTCGGTGATTTCGAGGCAATAGGCGATGAGCGAACCGGCGGCCGAACCGCGCCCGGGGCCCACGGGAATTTTCCTGTCCTTCGCAAACTTGATGAAGTCCCACACGATGAGGAAGTAGCTGGAGAAGCCCATGCGCTTGATCATCGCGATCTCGCTCGACACGCGTTCCTGATATTCGTGGAGACCGTGCTTCAAACAATTCTTCGAGCGCATCGGCTCCCAGACCGTCTCGCGTCGTTTCTCATAACCCTCGCGCACCACCTTTTCGAAGTATTCGTCAATCGTGATGTCGCCCTCGGAGGCGGGGATGGGGAAGATGGGAAGCTGGTTTTCGCCGAGCGGAAGTTTGAGGTCGCACATTTCGGCGACTTCCGTCGTGCGCCGCACGGCATCGGGGATATGACTGAAAATCTGCGCCATCTCTTCGGGCGAGCGGACGTACCACTGCGGCCCGCCGAAGCGCATCCGGTTCTCGTCGTTGACGGTCTTGCCCGTGCCGATGCAGAGCATCACGTCGTGCGCCTCGTAGTCTTCGCGGAAAAGATAGTGCGCGTCGTTGGTGGCGACGAGCGGGATCGCCGTGCGCTTCGAGAGTTCGATCAGGTCTTTGTTGATCTTGATCTGGTCTTCGAGTTGGTGATCCTGAATTTCGAGGAAGTAGTTGCCCTTCCCCAAAATGTCCTGAAACTCGATGGCCGAGCGCGCCGCCTCGTCGAGTTTGCCGCTCTTCAGGTGCGCCTGCGGCACTCCCGACAAACACCCCGAGAGGCCGATGATGCCGCCGCCGAACCTGGCGAGCAGTTCACGATCAATTCTCGGCTTGCGATAGAAACCTTCCTTGAACGCCTTCGAGGTCAGGCGGACGAGGTTGTGATAGCCCTCTCGATTTTTCGCGAGCAGGATCATGTGGTTGTAGGGCTTCTCGCCGCGCTTGGTCTCCGGCTTGTCGAAGCGGCTGCCGGGCGCGAGATAGACTTCGCAGCCGATGAGCGGCTTCACGTCGTGCGCCTTCATCTCCTTGTAGAAGGAGACCGCGCCGTACATGTTGCCGTGGTCGGTCATGGCGCAGGCCGTCATGCCGAGTTCGCGGACGCGCTCGGCGAGCGGCTTGATCTGGATCGCGCCGTCGAGCAAGGAATAGTCGGTGTGTAAGTGGAGGTGTGTGAATTCGTGGTTCGACATAATTGACGGTCAGTAAATCGGACGGAAACCCCGGATGCGGACTACGGGAGGCCGGTGCAAGTTTTAGGCTATCTGCGCCGCACTGTCAATTCATCCCCTCCGCCGACACCGTGGAAAGCAAAAATGCCGGGTCTTCATGCACACTTTCGCACACTTCATGCGGAGAGTTATGATACCCGTATAATCTCAGGCCGGAGGGGAGTTGAAACATGAATTCACCTTGCTTCAAGCGCATCACATCAGTCCTGATTCTGCTCATCTCTTTAAACGCGGGGACGGCTTCAAATCTCCGTGCGCAGGCCGGGGGTCAGGCGCGCACACCAGTCTTTTCCAAGCCTGAACAGATCAAAGAGGACATTAATGCGGTTCCGTGCAAAGGCAATACGGAGCGGCTGAAAGCCGTCAAGGCTCTGTTCGAGAAGATGGGCGCTCCGGCTTCGGACATCTCCATCGAGAAGACGATTAATACGGAGAACATCGTCGTCAGAAAACCGGGCAGCTCGCCGGGGCTGATCGTCATCGGCGCACACTACGACAAAGTGAGCGCCGGATGCGGCGCGGTGGATAATTGGACGGGCATCGTCGCCATAGCTCACATTTACAGAACCATCAAAGACCTGCCGTTGAAAAAGAGTGTGTTGTTCGTCGGGTTCGGAAGAGAGGAAGAGGGACTCGTAGGGTCGAACGATATGGTCAGGGCTATCGAGAAAGAGCGGCTTAATGACTACTGCGCGATGATCAATATCGACAGTCTCGGATTAGGCATTCCGCAGGCGGATACCAGCATATCGAATAAAACACTGGTGACGCGAGCCGTTGAATTAGCCAAACGCATGCAGATGCCGTTCCAGCAGACTTTTATTTTGGAGGGGGATTCGGATTCGAGTTCATTCCGCCAGAGGAAAATACCCGCCATCTCATTTCACGGGTTGTCTAACGAATGGAAGAAAGTTCTGCATACCAATGAAGACAAGTTGGCGAAGGTGAATCCGATGAGCGTCTACATGGGTTATCGGCTGGCTCTGGCGCTTTACGGCGAGGTGGAAAACGCCCCCTGCGAGGCTTTCAGATAATGGCCGGGCAATCTCCCTCCCGAAACCGGAAGTGGAGCGCCGCAGCAGACGTGTTCGGGAAGCCGCGCCGCGCGCGTCGCTAACCCGTATTACGCAGGCCCGCCGAAATGCCGTTGATCGTCGCGGCGAGCGCGTACTTCAACTCCTCATCATCCTCGCCGCCGCGCCGTCGTCGTCGCCTGAGCAATTCGATCTGGATCAGACTCATCGGATCGACGTAAGGATTGCGCAACTTGATAGAGCGGGCAAGCACAGGGTTGTGCTCCAACAATTTTCGCTGGCCGGTGACGCGCAGGATCATGTCCTGCGTGCGCCCGAACTCTTCCGCGATCATTCCCCACACGCGCTCTCTCAACCCTTCGTCCTCAACGAGCAGACTGTAGCGGCGGGCAATCGAGAGGTCAGCCTTCGCCAGCCCGTTCTCGACGTTGCTGATGAGGTCGTGAAAGAGCGGAAACTTCCCCGTCATCGTGCGGAGCAAATCTTCGCCGCCGTCGTGTGCCCGGCAGTAGCGCGCGAGCGCATGCCCGACGCCGAACCACGCGGGCAGCACGTGGCGGCTCTGCATCCAGCCGAAGACCCAGGGGATCGCGCGCAAGGCTGTTACCTCGTCGCGCGGGTCGCGCACATCCTCGCCTTCCGCCGCGCGCCGACTCGGGCGCGAGCCGCTTTTCGCCAGTTCGAATTCCCGCACCGGCGTCGCCTGATGAAAGTATCGAAGCGTCTCCGCGTTTTCCATCACCGACGCGCGGTAAAAAGCGAACGCCTCATCGGACATCTCTTCCATCGCCGCCACCCATTCCGCTTCCACGGGAAAAGCGCGGGGTCGGGCGAGGGCATCGAGCGAGGCGGCGATCATCAGTTCGAAACTGCGTTCGGCCAACACCGCGTCGGAGTATTTGAAATTCAAGACCTCGCCCTGCTCCGTGATCCTGATCCGTCCGGTGAACGCT
>DATCWB010000589.1:0-21974 GCA_036566625.1 Pyrinomonadaceae bacterium | reverse complement strand
GCGCGCGCCGCCGTCAAAGGCACGGGCGCGGCGCGCATCGCCGACGCCACGCGCCTCCGCGATGTCGAGTTCACGCAACACGGCGACGATGTCGAAATCACCGGATACCCTATGACAGTGACCAGTGACGAGTGACAGGTGACAAGTTAGAATCAAGGGTCTTGTCTTAACCTTGTTACTTGTCACCCGTTACCTGTCGCTAATCTCGTCACTCGTCACTCATCACTTGTCACTGCTTTAAAACCGTGGGCGCAAAAAAAAGTCTGGGACAGAATTTCCTTGTGGACGAGAGCGTAGTGGCGCGTATCGTGCGGGAGGTTGCGCCGCGCGGGGATGAGACTGTAGTTGAGATCGGCGCGGGGCGGGGAGCTTTGACGGCGCGACTCGCCGAGCAGGCCGGGCGTCTGGTCGCCGTCGAATTCGACCGCGACCTCGTTCCGCTGCTGCGGGAGAGATTCGGCGGTCGGGAAAATTTCACGCTCCTGGAAGCGGACGCGCTGGGCGTTGATTTCTGCGCGGCGATTGCACCCGCGCGAGAGGCGCGCGTCGTCGCCAATCTTCCTTACAACATTTCGACGGCCATCCTCCAGCGACTCTTCGAGCAGCGGGGTTGCCTGACCGAGATGATCCTGATGCTCCAGCGCGAGGTGGTCGAGCGCATCACGGCCGCGCCGGGCACGGGCGAGCGCGGTTACCTGTCCGTGTTGACGGAAGCCTATTGCGAGGCGCGCCCGCTGTTCGAGGTGCGCCCAGAGGCGTTTCGCCCCGTGCCGAAGGTGTGGAGCACGGTCGTGCGCCTGCGCGTGCGCGAGAGCGTGGCGGCTGAGGTGACGGACGAAGCGTTGCTGTGGCGCGTCGTCGGCGCGGGTTTCGCGCAGCGGCGCAAGACGATCTTCAACAACCTGCGCCACGCCCCCCCGGCGTTGCTGCCACGGGTCGAAGCGGCGGGCGGCGCAAACGCGTTGCTTGAGGTGGCGGGCGTCGAACCGCAGAGGCGCGCCGAGACTTTGACGCTCGCCGAATGGGTCGCCCTCGCGCGCACGCTCGAATCATATCCGGGTTGATCGCGCGAACGGGTCAGGGGAAGATTTGCGAGCCTTCGAGCTGGCGAAACCCTTTGAGCAGCTTCTTGTAATCTCCCTCCAGAACGATGACCAGAGTTTCACCGGGGAACGAGACCTGCGAGACGATCTCCTCGATCAACTGCCGGTTCGACGCGTTGCGATTGAATTGATACCACGGCGCGTTGGTCTGGATGCCGAGCACGTAGAGGGGCTGTTCGGGAAACTTCTCCAGCTTCTTTTGCGCCAGATAGGCCGTCTTGATTTGCGGGAACGGGCTCAACTGTTCGCGCAGGCGTTCCACCTCCGCCGGGGCGGCCTCTTGCGGGATCAATTCTTTGGCCGAACTGATCGACGCGCGCTCCGGTTGCGCTTCTTCCAACCTGGCGACATATTTCTGCGCGCGCTCGCGGTATCGTTCGGCCTCCTGCGGCTGCCCCGCGCTGGTGAAGTGTGCGAACAACAACTGGCAGGCGGGGATGAGCATCTGGGGGTCGCGCTCGGCCGCCCGTTCCAGACGCGCGACGCCCGCCCTGTCGTTTTGCCCGAGGAGCAGTTGGCCGAGCAGGAAGTTTGCCTCTGCGTGGTCGGCGCGAAGCGCGAGCACGTCGCGGAGCAAGGGGATCGCCTCTTCGGGCGTCTTGAGTTCGGCGGCGAGCGAGGCGCGCGTCCACGCCTCGTCGAAGAGGAGCGCGCCGCTTCGGGCTTTTTCTTCGAGCGCGCCGAGCGTCTTTTGCGAGCGCAGGACATAGCTGTGTCGCTCGCCCCATTGTTCGGCGACGGCCTCCTGCCACGCGCGGTCGAACTGCGCGACGAGCGTCTGCGCGTGCTGGCCGAGGTAGAAATCGGCCGCGCTCTGTTCGACGGTGGCGGGTCGATAATGTTTCGTCCAGTCGCCGTTGTCGCCGCCCTGCTGCGACGGGTAGCCGAGCGCGCGCAGGCGGTCGGCGAGCGCGGGGTGCGTGTCGTCCGAGATCGTCGTTTGGGCGAGCGCGAAATTGAGTTGACGCGCGACCGCATCCGGTGGGAGCGGCTGGTTAAGGGCTTGCGGGAGTTTGGCGTAAACGTCCGAGACGGGGCGCGGGCTGGTCTCGGCGTGGCGGTAAACTTCGGGCCAGTAGTTTTCTTCGAGATAACCGCCCTTGAGGCGCGTATCGATGAGCATCTCGGCCACGTTTTCCGCGCCGGTCAGGCGCGCCGCCGCCTCGTCCGCCTCATACTCGTGCGTCCGCGCCAAAACGAAAGAGTAGGCTTGAAAGTAGGGCGCGTACCAGTTGAAGAACGTGGTGAAGAAAAACGACCCCCAGCGTTGCTCTCTCTCCAGACGCGTCAGCAGTTGCACCCATGTCTCGCGCAGGCGATAGACCCAGCCGGTGAAGCGTCCGTGGTTGCCGGACAGGTGGCCGAGTTCGTGCGCGAGCGTGGCGCGAAACTGTGCGGGCGTGGCCGCCTGCATGTCCGGCAGACCGAGCAGGAGGTAGTTTCGATAACCGCCGAAAAAGCCGAAGCGCGGCACCTGCACCACGGCCGCGTTGAAGAAATCCAGGACGAGAACGTGATGAATGCGCGGCGCGTCGAGCGAGGCGGTGAGTTCTTCGATGAGGTCGAAGAGGCGCGGAGCCTCGGCGCGCGTCAACTCGAATCCATCGGGCGGCGATACCTTGACCCACAGCGAGCGAACCACCACCCACGCCAGCGCGATCAGCACCCACCCGAACTTCCACACCCAGAAATTAGCCTTGCCGGATTGCCAACTCAGCCCGACGATGGTGACGAAGGCCGCGACCAGAAGCGCCACCACCAGCACGATGTAGGCGTAGCCGAGCAGCGCGAGAAGCGCGACGCGAAACCTGTATTTCGCGGGCGCGGTCTTTGCCAGAATTTCGAGACGCTTGACCATTTCGTCAAACTTTTCGTTTGTCATTGCCATAAAATTAGCGGCCGACTCCGGCGCGGGTCGCGATAAAGTGTTGATCTTTAGAGGAATCTTACGGGCGTGCGCTCGAACTTCGCCGGACTGGAAGCGAGTCCGTCAAGCCGCCGGGTATAGTAGCAAAGCCGGGTCGAAGTTTGTCAAATTCAGGTGGTCGTGGCCGAGGCGCGCGGGGCGGAGTGGCCTGCGCGTCCGGGCGAGTCTGGTCTCGTCTCCCGCGTTCGCGCCGGGGCGTTAGACCTGACAGACACGGAGACGCGGCATCAATCCTGATTCGCAAGCCCCGTTGCGGGGGAATGCGCGGCGCTGTGTTATACTGTCGAGTTAATATTCCCTCAAAGTTTGTATCCTGCGATGGGAACATCGTTTCAGTCTGGAGAGTAAGAAACAATAGTGAACAAGGTAATAGAACTAATCCCGCTCGGCGGCGTCGGCGAGTTCGGGATGAACTGCATGGCGGTGCGCTACGGCGACGAGATGATCATCGTCGATGCGGGGATGGGCTTCCCCGAAGAGAGCGTCTACGGCGTTGACGTGTGCGTGCCCGATTTCGATTTTCTGGACGAGTACCGCGAACACATCACGGCCATCGTCCTCACGCACGGCCACGAAGACCACCTCGGCGCGTTGCCCTACATCCTCAAAAAATTCAACGTCCCCGTCTACGCCTCCCACTACACCGTGGGACTGGCGGAGAGCAAACTCGAAGAGCACAACCTGTTGAACGACGTGCTGATTCACCGCGTCGAGCCGCGCGAAGTGGTCAACATCGGCGTCTTCAAAGTCGAATTCATACGCGCCTCGCACTCGCTCATCGACTGCTTCTCGCTCGCCATCACGACCCCCGCGGGCACGATCATCCACACGGGCGATTACAAGGTTGACGAGACGCCCGTGATCGGCGAACCAATCGACCTGCGGACGCTGCGCCGTTACGGGCAGGAGGGCGTGCTCGCGCTCCTGTCGGATTCCACGAACGCCACCGTGCCGGGGCGCACGCCTTCCGAGCGCGCCGTCATTCCCGCCTTCGAGGAGATTTTCGACGAGGCCGAGGGGCGCATCATCGTCGCCGCCTTCGCGTCGAGCATCCATCGCTTGCAGATCGTCTTCGACGTGGCGCAGCAGTTCGACCGCAAGGTCTGCGTGCTCGGCCGCTCGATGTTGAAGAACGTGGAGATCGCCGAACGGCTGGGTTATCTGGACGTGCACGAGAACGAGATGGTTTCGCTGAACGAGGCGCGGAAGATGCCCGACGACGAGATCGTCTATCTCATCACGGGTTCGCAGGGCGAGCCGCGCGCCGTGCTGGCGCAACTGGCGTCGCAGTCGTATAAGGGTCTGAGCATCGAGGAGGGCGACACGGTGGTGCTCTCCGCTCGCATCATCCCCGGCAACGAGCGCGCCATCTCGCGCCTCATCGGCGACATCTACAAACGCGGCGGCAACATCATCGACGAAAAACGACGGCTCATACACGTCAGCGGCCACGCCTCGCAGGAAGACATACGGATCATGACGGAGGCCGTCCGTCCGAAGTTCGTCGTGCCGATTCACGGCGAGTATCGCATGCTTTACCGCCATAAGGAGTTCGTCAAAAATCATCTCGGCTACGCGGACGAGAACGTCATCATGATCGAGAATGGCGACGTGCTCGAACTCACCGCCACGAGCGCCACCGTCATCGAGAAACGCGACGTGGGGCGCACCTTCATAGACGATTCCGGCTTCGAGGAGATCGGGCGCGAAACCGTGCGCGAGCGCAGGCAGATGGCATACGACGGCGTGCTCACTCCCATCCTGACGTTGAACGAAGAGACGGGCGAGCTTGAAACCCTGCCGGAAATTATGGCGCGCGGCGTCGTCGGCGCGGACGGCTCGAACGGCTTCATCAAAAACTTGCAGCGCATCGTCACTGAGGCGGTTGAAAAAGCCCCGGCCGCCGAGCGGCGCGACCTGACGCTCTTGAAGGAGCGCGTGCGCGTCGATCTCAAACGCTACATCCAGAAACAGACGGGCGCGCGCCCGGTCATCGTCCCGGTCGTCGTGCAGGTTTAGCGTCTGGTAAATTCTTCGCGCCTCCGGTTTTAACTTTGCGCCTCCAGCGAGAAGATCAGTTCTCGCTGGAGGCGCAAAGGCGCGAAGGCAGGCGCGAAGGTTTTCTCCGTTCCGCCCGGCTCGTATCCAGATTCCATGATTGACGCACAGCAAAACGAAACGCCGGCGCAGTTGCTCGGCCGGACGAAGGTTGAAGTCGCGCCCGCGACGTTCGTCCTCGTCGGCATGCGCCACGAGGATTGGACGCGCCTGCTCGAACAGCCCGAACTCAGCCCGCGCGCGACCGTGCCCTTCATGCTGCTGCGCGATACGAACGAAGTGACGCTCCTGCTCGAAGAAGAGGACTGGCTCGTGATGCGCCACGCCCTGCGTGAGGCGCGCGTCGAAACGGGTTGGCGCCTCGTCACGCTCGACATCAAACTCGATTGGAACGTCAAGGGCTTTCTGGCGCACGTGACCGGGATACTGGCCGCCGCCGGAATCCCGCTCGGCGCGCTCACGGCCTTCTCGCGCGATCACCTGCTCGTCAAACAAGACGATCTCGGGCGCGCGCTGAAAGTGCTCGGCGAGCATGTGGCGGAACTCTGCTGAGGGTGTAGACTTCAAGTGAACTGGTCGAAAAAGACAGTCTTGATCACGGGCGCGTCGAGCGGCATCGGCGAGGCTCTGGCCGTGGAATTAGGGCGTTGCGGGGCGTCGGTCGCGCTTGCGGCGCGGCGCGCGGAAGTTTTGCGCGAAGTCGCGGGTAAAGTCGAGGCCGCAGGCGGGCGCGCTCTGGCCGTCGCGGTTGACGTGCGCGACGCGGGGGAAGTGAAGTCGGCCGTGGCGAAAGTAGTGGAAGACTTCGGGCGCGTTGACGTGCTCATCGCCAACGCGGGGCAAGGCGAGCGGACGCTGGCGCGCGAGTTCGACATAGAGGTGGCGACGCAGGTGCTCTCGGTGAATCTGCTCGGCGCGATGAACTCGGTGGCGGCCGTGCTGCCGGAGATGATTGCGCGCGGCGCGGGGCAGATCGTCGGCATCTCAAGCCTCGCCGCTTATCGCGGCTTCCCCGGTTCAGGCGCTTACTGCGCGAGCAAGGCCGCGCTCTCGACCTTCTTCGAATCCCTGCGCGTCGAACTGCGACCGTCGAACATTTACGTGACGACCATTCATCCCGGCTTCATCGACACGCCCATGACTCGCGGGCGTAACCAAAAGATGCCGTTTCTACAGGACGCCGACAGGGCGGCGCAACTGATGCTGCGCGCCATCGAAGCGAGACGACGCACCTATGCTTTCCCGTGGCAACTCGCTGCAATCGCGCGCGTCGGCCGCTGGCTGCCCGCCGCGCTCTACGACCGCATGCTCGCCCGCGCTCGTTTCCGCGAATAACAAAACATGAACATTCTACAGGCCATCATCATCGGCATCGTGCAGGGGTTGACCGAGTTCATCCCGATCAGTTCGACGGCTCATCTAATCTTCGCCGCCCGCGCGCTCGGTCTCTACGAAGGCGTCGAGGCGACGCTTCGCGCCGAGCAGACGACGGCCACCATCGCCGTCATCCAACTCGGCACGCTCTTCGCCGTGCTCGTCTATTTCGCGCCCGACATCTGGGCGATCACCGTCGCCTTCGTGCGCGATCATTTCGCGCTGCTACGGCGCGGAGGCGGCGCGCGACCGCAGGAGACGCGCGCGGCCGACGGCAGCGTCAAAGAACGCCGCACGCGTTTGTCGGACGACGCGCGGCTCGGCTGGCTGGTCATCATCGGCTCGTTGCCGGTCGCCGTCGTCGGGCTGCTGTTCAAAGAACAGATCGAGGGGAGTTTTACGAAAAACCTGTGGGTCATCGCCACGATGATGATCGCGGTCGCGCTCTTGCTGGCCTTGGCCGAGCGGGTGGGCAAGCGCCGGCGCGAGATGAAAGAGCTGGGTCTGCGCGACGCGCTCGCGGTTGGCGGCGCGCAGGTGCTGGCGTTGATACCGGGCGCGAGCCGTTCCGGTTCGACCATCATGGGCGGGCTGTTCGCGGGCGAGACGCGCGAGACGGCGGCGCGCTTTTCTTTCCTCCTCTCCATCCCGGCTATCGCCGCGAGCGGCCTGCTCGAACTGCGCGAGGCCGTCGAGAAACTTCCCGCAGGGAGCGCGCTGCCGCTCGTCGTGGCGACCGTCGTTTCCGGCATCGTCGGCTACGCGTCGATCTGGTTTCTGCTGCGTTTCCTCAGAACCCACTCGACGGGCATCTTCATCGGCTACCGCCTCGTCGTCGGCGCGGCCATCCTGCTGTTGCTGGCGGGCGGTTTCATTCAACCCGCGTGATTTACCTCGTACGCATCAGGCGGCGCGTCGTTGCTATCCTGATCGCTTGAGTCAACTTGTCATCAACAAACAAACCGCCCGCAGACGACTATCTGCGGGCGGTTCGCTTGTGCGTGCGTGTTGAATCCGGTTATGGAGTTTTGACGAGGGACACGTCCCATGCCCAGCGGCTGACGTTCCCGCCTTTGTCGCCCTCTACCTTTGCCCGGTAGCGATATTGATTGCCGTACTCGTCCGCCCGCTTCGACTCTTAGTACCTCACGTGCAGCCGAGCCACGTCGAGCGACGCTAAAGTATGCAACTCCTCCTGCTCCGAGATGCCGTTGTGATTCGCGTCCTGCCACAAGCGCAAACTGGCAAAGAGCGTGTCTTGGGCATCAATCACGCCATCGCCGTTGCCGCCGTTGCCCGCGCTGTCATAAACGGCGAGGGCGAGAAAGCCGTTCTTCTCCTCGCCTGCTGGCGGCGCGGGCTGCGGCGTGAAGTTGCCGAACAACTCCCGCCCGTTGTCCACCGTGCCGTTGTCATTGCGGTCTAACGTGAGCCAGGCATCATCGGAGTTCGCAGAAGACCAAGAGATCTGTTCAGGCGTCCCGTCCCCATTGATGTCGAAGTTCACACCGGACTGGGCACCTGTCAGATGGAAGCCGTCGCCTGCGATGTCCACAACCACGGGTGAGGCAGGCACGCACTGGCAGCCATCCCAATACCAATCTGACTGACAACTCAGTTCGCCGTCCGGCAAGAGCGATGCTGACGCCTCACCAGAGAAACTAGCCGTCCCCGCCCCCGTCCCCGTTGCTCCGATGCACCCGCTGGCAGTAGAGCAGGTGGGTCTTTGGAAGTGATCATGGTTGCCACTGGAAAACGTCTGGCACTTCCCTGGGGAAGTAGCATATCCCTTGCGAGTTCTCTGATTCCATACACCTGACGTGTTGGTATTGCTGTGCCAGTACGGAGCATCAAATTCAGGCCAGCACATAGTCGTCGGGGGTCGTTGTATAACATTCTCCATCTTCTGATACTTGCGCATCGCGACGCTCATACCCATCTGTCCAGAAGATTCTCCAATGAGAAGTTTTGCTTATTGTTGATATCCATCCTGACTGCTGCATCCTCCGCCGAATGTGTCAGCACTCTCCGGCTGCTGAGTGTCACCACAAGAGGCATCAACTTTTAATCGGAATATTCCAAGGCAAGCAGCTATCAATACAGTAACTATTAGTATTCTTTTCATTATTGTGCTGGTGCTCCTTTCTTCTTAGAATCTTTAGCCTTGTAATGCTCCTTCTGTCCGCGCATTGTCTGTAAACTTATTTCATCTCCCTCCTGGCTGTTGTCAACATACATCACTGCTCCAATTTTAATGGGGGAGCCGTGCATCACATTGCTAAGCGCAAAATCCACAGTTGTTGTACTGTGAGGTTCGAGCACGACGGTTGGAGATTCATCCCCGTCATTGAAGCCATTGAATGTTACTCCGGCAGCATTATCAGCGTCGCCGGATTAGATAGTAATAGCAATAACAGGTTTGTCAGACTTGTTTCTTATTTCGATAACTGCTGTACCCGCGCCCCCTTCTCCTTTGACAGTTACACCTACCACTTCAAGGTTTTTGACTTTTGAAATGACTTTAGGAAGGTGCGTTGCCACCTGTTGTCGTTTAATAGCCGCCACGCCGAGAGCGCAGATGGCGATGGCAAATACCAAACACAGGACTAATAGAGTTCGGGTTTTTCTGATGTGAGATTTCATGGTGAGTCTTCCCATTGACGAGTTGTGTCATAAGACGTGAGATTAACGAAACCGGTGAGCGATTCGTCAACAGACATGAGACAGAGGCGAGCCAAGCTATACACCTGTTGCGGGCGGGCGTCAAGAAATACTTTGGGCGGCGTGAATTGAGGAGCGATTAAGCATGCCCGGCGTGGCATTCGCCGTTATCCCGTGTTTCGGGTACACTCTCTGTCGCCCCTGTTCCGCACAGTTGCCGTGCTGTTTTCTGATCCGTTTCAGAAGGGGGTTCGAGAGACATTCGATGAACGACGAAACTAAAACCGAGATAGAAAACTCGCCTTCGCAACGCCCGCGCAGCCCGCGCGTCCCCGTCAACTTTCCCGTCGAACTCGAAGGCCGCTCGCCCGCGGGCGCGCCATTCAAGGAGAGCGGCGAGGCCGTGCGCGTCTCGCGCGGCGGCGCGACCCTGATCGCCGAAGCCTCCGTCGAAATGGGCGCTATACTGCGCCTCACGCCGCCCTTCGGCCACCCGCTCGACGCCGAAGTCAACGGCGTCTGGAAGGACGAGGAAGACGGCCGCCAGCGCATCGGCGTCAAACTCCTTGACCCGAACGGCTGGTTCGCCGAGTAGAGATGCAAATCGCCAGCCCCAAGCTGTGGAGCGTGCGCGGCTACGACCCGACGCAGGCCGAAGCCCTCGCCGCGCGTCTCGGCGTCTCGACGGTCGTCGCCGGGCTGCTCGCGGCGCGCGGCGTCTCGACGGACGAGGCCGCGCGAAAGTTATTACACCCCGCCCTCGACCAACTGCACGATCCTTCGCTGATGCTCGGCATGAACGATGCCGCGACGCGCGTGCTCCGCGCGGTTGACGCGGGCGAGCAGATTCTGATTTACGGCGACTACGATGTTGACGGCACGACGGGCACGGTCGTCCTGCGCCGCGCGCTGCAACTGCTCGGGGCCGCGACGCGCTTCCACGTCCCGCACCGCTTCACCGAAGGCTACGGCATCCGCCAGGACGTGCTCGAACGCGCGCGCGCCGAAGGCTGTACGCTCGTTATCAGCGTGGACTGCGGCATCCGCGCGCACGAGCCGCTTGAGTGGGCGCGCGCCAACGGCCTCGACGTTATCGTCACGGATCATCACCTGCCCGACGCCGAAGAGGGCGCGCCGCCCGCCTTCGCCGTGCTCAACCCCAACCAGCGCGATTGCAACTACCCTGACAAGCATCTGGCGGGCGTGGGCGTCGCCTTCAAACTCGCGCACGAAGTTCTGCGACGGCGCGGGCGCGAGAGTTTGATCAAGGGGTTTCTGAAAGTGGTCGCCATCGGGACGGTCGCGGATGTCGCGCCGCTCGTCGGCGAGAATCGCGCCATCGTCGCGCTCGGGCTGGCCGACATCGTGAACGCGACGAATCCGGGCTTGCGCGCGCTGATGGAAGTGGCGGGCTGCGGCGACGGGCGCGACATGCGTTGCAGCGATCTCGGCTTTCGCCTCGGGCCGCGCATCAACGCGGCCGGGCGGATGGATGCCGCGCGCGCCGTCGTCGAACTGTTCGAGACGACGGACGAGGCAGAGGCGCAACGTCTGGCCGCGCATCTGGACGCGCGCAACCGCGAGCGACAGGTGATGCAACGCACGATCACACAGCGCGCCGTGGCCGAGTATGAGCAGAGCGGCGATTGCGGCGCGGTGGCCGTCATCGCGGGCGACGGCTGGCATCGCGGCGTGATTGGCCTGGCCGCCTCGCGCATCGCGGAAAAACTCGCGCGCCCCTGCGTCGTCATCTCGCTCGATGAGAACGGCATCGGGCACGGCTCTGCGCGCAGCGTCGAAGGCTACCACCTGCTCGACGGGCTGACCGCCTGCGCCGAACTCTTCGAGACGTTCGGCGGCCACGCGCAGGCCGCCGGTCTCACCATCCGCCGCGAGAACATCCCCGCGCTGCGCCGCCGCCTGCACGAGCACGCGAGCCGGTTTTTAGCTGACGCCGCGGAGTGCGCGCCCGTCGTCAAAGTTGACGCCGAGTTGCCGGCGCGCGCGCTCACGCTCGCGCTCGCCGACGAACTCGAACGCCTCGAACCCTTCGGCGCAGAGTGGCCGCGCCCCGTCTTCCTCTCGCGCGACGTGCGCGTGGTCAGAGAGGCGCGCGTGCTCAAGGAGCGTCACCTGAAATTTGAAGTGGCCGCAGGGCAGGATGCGCGGCCGGTCGAAGTCCTCTGGTGGGGCGGCGCGGAAGAGGCGGCAGCAACGCCGCGTGCGGGCGACCGCATCGAACTGGCTTACGCCGTGGAAACAAACATCTGGCGCGGCGAAAAACGTTTGCAGTTGATCGTGCAAGATATGAAAGCGAGTGACGGGTGACAAGTGACGGGTGACAGGATGAAGAACATTTCTTTTGCTTTAACTTGTCACCTGTCACCCGTCACTTGTCACTGTATTAGCGATGCAGGAAGTTAGACGAAGAAGAGCGCCGACGTTGATCGGGTTGCGCGCGCGCGCGCCGTTGATTTTGCGCGTGCTGGCGTCGCTTGCGCTCGCCGGCAGTCTGATTTATGTGGGCGTCGCCTATTACCGCGGGCGCAACAATCGCCCGTTCCGCCTGATACCGGGCAAGGCCGAGCTGTCAACCACGGTCGAGCGGCGCATCGAGAATTACGAGCGGCGCGTGACGGAGGGAAATCGCCTGACGATGCTCGTGCGCGCCACGGTCGCCACTTCTTACTCCGACGGGCATCACGAACTCGAAAACGCGCACATCGAATACTTCGCGGCGGGGCAGGAACGCCCCGACAAGATCGACGCGCGACAGGCGATCTATTTCGTCGAGACGGAGAGCGCGGTCTTCAACGGCAACGTGCAGATCGAGACGCGCGACCACCTGATCGTCAAGTCCGAGACGATTAATTACGACGTGAAGAACGAGCACGCGAGCGTGCCGGTCGCCGTGACCTTCGTGCGCGACAACGTTGAAGGACGTTCCGACAGCGCGGAGGTTGACGCGAAGAATAAAAGGCTCGCCTTGCGTGGCAACGTCGAGATCAACGTCAAGCCCGACGCCGCCGGTCAGAGCGCGCAGACGCCCGAGGCCGCGCGCCGCAACCGCCCCGTCAAGATTCGCGCGCCGCGCGGCGATTTCGACCAGGCGCGGATGCAACTCGTCTTCAGCGGCGGGGCGACCGCCGAGCAGGAACAGGACGTGATGAGCGGCGAGACGCTGTCCGGCTTCCTCAACGAGCAAAAACGCCTGCGGCGCATCGAGGCGCGCGGCAATTCTTACCTGCGCACGATGGACGCGGGGCGCGCGGCCGAAGTCAGTTCCGTCAACATGGACTTCAACTTCGACGCGAACCAGCAGTTGCAGGACGCGCTGGCGAACGAGAACGTGCGCGCGCGCACGCTCGATGCCGACGCCGAAATGCAACTCAATGCCCCGGCCTCGCTACACGTCTTGTTCGCGGCATCGGGCGAGCAGAGCTTGCTCAAAGAGATGCGCGCCGGGGGGCGTTCCGTCGTCACGCTGGCCGCGCCGCGCTCGCGCGCAAACGATCCGCAGGCGGCGAATAAAAAGTTGACTGCCAACGACGTTAAATTGTTCTGGCGCGCGACGGGCAAAGACCTCGAACGCGCGGAGGCCGTCGGCGACGCCGAACTCGTCGTCGAACCCGTGCAGCAGACCGCCCTCGCCGACCGCAAGACCCTGAACGCCCCGCGCTTCGACTGCACCTTCTTCGAGGCCGGAAACCTCGCGCGCGAGTTCAGTGCGACGGGCGGCGCGAAGGCCGTGCTCGTGCCCGTGCAGCAGGGCACGCCGCGCTCCGTGCGCACGGTCACTTCAAAAAAGATAGTCGCCTCGTTCGCGCGCGACACGCAGGACGTGGAGAAACTCGACGCGGAGGGCGACGCGCAGTTCAACGCCGCCGACCAGAACGGGCAGGCCGAGACGGTCAGCTACACGGCCGCCGACGAAGTGGTGCGCCTGCGCGGCGGCTCGCCCGTCGTGTGGGACTCGCGCGCGCGCCTGAAAGCGACGGAGATTGATTCCGACACGCGCAAGAAAATTTCCTACGCGCGCGGCAAGGCGCAGACCACTTATTACAGCCAGCAACAGACGAACGGCGCGACGCCGTTCTCGAAAGTTAAAAGTCCCGTCTTCCTCGTCTCGAACTCGGTCGAGTTTCAACACGATTCCGGCGTCGGCATCTACACGGGCGCGGCGCGCGCCTGGCAGGACGATAATTTCGTGAGCGCGGACAAGATCACCCTGCGCCGCGACAACCGGCGCATGGAAGCGGATGGCCGCGTGCAGAGCGGCCTCTATCAGGCGCGGCGCAAAGAGGCTTCCGGCGCGCGCACGGTCGTGCCCGTCTTCGCCACCTCCGACCGCATGTTCTACTCGGACACCGACCGGCTGTTGCGCTACAGCGGCAACGTTGACATCAAGCAGGGCACGGAGCGCATCACCTCCGAGGTGGCCGACGTTTATTTGTTGAAAGAGGCGGGCGAGGTCGAGCGCATGGTGGCCGAACGCAATGTCGTCGTCACGCAACCGGGCAAGCGCGCGACGGGCAACTGGGCGCAGTACAGCGCGGCAGACGAGACCGTGATGCTGACGGGCGAACCGGCGCGCGTCGAGGACGCGCAACAGGGCAACAGCGAGAGCCGCCGCCTGACGGTTTACCTGCGCGAGAACCGCGTCGTCTCGGACAACCCCGGCGGCGCGAATTCGACGGGGCGCGTGCGCTCTTCACATAAGATTAAGAAACAGTGAATCGCAAATCGTGAATCGTAAATAGAAAGAAAAGGTTTTATTCTATTCACGATTTACGATTCACGATTTACCATTCACCACGTTATGCAGACGGAAGAGATTATCGAGGCCACGGAGCAGGAGGCGCGTGCGAACCCGAGCGCGCGTGCTTCGGCGTCGCCTTCGCGGCAAGCGTTAGCGGCGAGCGGCCTCGTTAAGTCTTACGGCAAGCGGCGCGTGGTGGACGGCGTAGCCCTGCACGTCGAGCCGGGCGAGGTAGTGGGTTTGCTCGGCGCGAACGGCGCGGGCAAGACCACCACCTTCTACATGATCATCGGGCTGGAGCGCGCCGATGGCGGACTCATCCGTCTCGGCGACCGCGACATCACGAAACTCCCGATGTACCTGCGCGCGCGCCTCGGCGTCGGCTATCTGCCGCAGGAGCCTTCCGTCTTTCGCAAGATGACGGTGGCCGAAAACGTCCTCGCCATCCTTGAGACGATGGGACTCAGGCGGCGCGAGCGTTTCAAACGGCTGGAAGAGTTGTTGGAGGAGTTCGGCATCGCGCATGTGCGCAACACGCGGGGCGAAGCCCTCTCGGGCGGCGAGCGCAGGCGCACCGAGATCGCGCGCGCGCTGGCGACCGAGCCGCAGTTCATTCTGCTGGACGAGCCGTTCGCCGGGATCGACCCGAAAGCCGTGGACGAGATTCAAAAGATGATCCTGTACCTGCGGGGGCGCGGCATCGGGATTCTGATCACGGATCATAACGTGCGCGAGACGCTCGGCGTCACCGACCGCGCTTACATCATGGCCGAAGGGCGCATCTTCCGTTCGGGCGCGCCGCTCGCCCTGACGGAAGACGCGGAAGTGCGGCGTCTGTACCTCGGCGAAAAATTCCGTCTGTGAAGTCGCTGCACGGAAGGGCGCGTTTAGGTTATAATCTCCCCGTCACGCTGCCACAGCGTTTCAAGTTAACAACCCGGCAAAGTTTTTGGCTTAGTTTTCATCAGTATAGCTATGTCCGTTAAGCTCACAACCAGTCTGTCGCAACGACTCGTGCTGACGCCCCAACTGCGCCAGCGGATCGAGATGTTGCAGATGACGACCATCGAACTGGGCGAACTGATCCAGCAACAGTTGCTCGAAAATCCGGTGCTCGAAGAGGTGGTCGCGCAGGAAGAGAAGCGCGAGATCGAAGAGCACATCATCGACCAACTGGCCGGGGGCAACACCGATCTCGCCAACGACATGGCCGCCCGCGACGACATGGCCGCGCGCGAACCGCTCGAAGCCGATCTCAACGGCAATTCAAACGGCGCGGGCGACCTCGCCGCCATCGAGGCGGGACTCGGCGCAGGCGAAGCCCCGCCGTTGGAAGGCGCGGCTGCCGCCGGAGAAGAATTCGAGGGCGAAGCAGGCGAGGGCGTGACCGACGCCTTTGAGGAGATAGATTTCGGGCGCGAGTTTCAGGAGTATCTGGACCCCGGCTACAAGACGCAGGAGTTCGAGTACAAGGAAGACGGGCCGACCTTCGAGCAGTTTCTGACGCGCCCCGAATCGCTCTCCGAACATTTGATGTGGCAGCTCAGCATGAGCCACGTTGACGAGAGCGTGCTGCCCATCGCCGAGGCGATCATCGGCAACCTCGATCCTGACGGGCGGCTGAACGCGACCAATGAAGAACTCGCGGAGTTCGGCGGCTGGACGGTGGAAGCGGTGGAAGATGCGCGCCGGATCGTGCTCTCGCTCGACCCCGTGGGCTGCGGCGCGCGCGACGTGCGCGAATGCCTGCTCGTCCAACTCGAAGCGATGGGCGCAGGTCAGAGGCTCGGCGCGCAACTCATCCGCGAACACCCGCTCGCCGATTTGCAGCAACACAAACTCCACAATCTTTCCAAACAGATCGGCGTGTCGGTCGAGGCGCTGCTGGAAGAACTCGCCTTCATCCGCGCGCTCAACCCGCACCCCGGCCGACAGTATTCCTCGGAAGAGCCGGTCTTGATCGTCCCGGAAGTCTTCATCGAAAAGGTTGACGACGAGTACGAAATTTATTTCGCCGACGACGGCAGCCCGCGCCTGCGCCTCTCGAACAGCTACCAGCAGATGCTCGGCCAGCCCGACACCTCGAAGGAGACGCGCGACTTCATCAAAGACAAGATGCGTTCGGCAGTTGACCTTCTGCGTAACATCGAGCACCGGCGACAGACGATCTACCGCGTCGTCGAGTGCATCGTCCACCGCCAGCGCGAGTTTCTGGACAAGGGCGTGCAGTTCATCAAGCCGATGATGCTCAAGGACGTGGCCGAGCAGACCGGAATGCACCTGTCCACGATCTCGCGCGTCGTCAACCGCAAGTGGGCGCACACGCCGCAGGGCGTCATCGAACTGCGCCGCTTCTTCACCGAGGGCATGACGAACGAGGACGGCGAGGAAGTTTCCACGCGCATCATCAAGCTGAAGATCAAGAAACTGATCGAGGACGAAGACCCGCACAACCCGATCACGGATGATCAGGTGGTGAAGATTTTGATGAAGGACGGCATGAAATTGTCGCGCCGCACGGTGGCGAAGTATCGCGACCAGATGCAGATTCCCGGCTCGCGCGAACGTAAAGCTCCTGTCTAAAGTGACGCTTCGTTCATGCGCCGACAAAGTTTAGCTATACATCAATCAAGTGAGTCAGCCGGGATGCGCGGGCGCGTCTAACTCTCGCCTACGAGTCTTTTGCTGACGCCGAGCGGGGAGGATTCTCTTTACATGAAATTCGAGTACACGGGGCGGCACGTCGAGGTGACACAGGCCATCCGGCGACACGTCGAGGAGCATTTCGGCAAGCTCGAACAGATTTTCGACGACTCGACGGCGAGCGCGCATATCATCATCGAGGTGGAGAAGAACCGACATGTGGGCGAAGTCCTGCTCCACTGGCGCGAGCACACGCTGACGGCGCGCGACGTGAACGCAGACATGTACCAGGCGTTGTCGCGCGCGATCTCGAAGATCGAGAAGCAGGCCGTCAAGCTTAAGAAGAAGATCATCGACCGCAAGCAAAGCGCGCAGCCGCTCTCGTCGCTCGCGCCCGATAACGGCAGCGCCGAGCCGGAGGCCGACGCCGCACCCATCGCCACGACGGGGCGCATCATCAGCGCGCGCCGCTATGCCGTCAAGCCCATGACGCCGGAGGAGGCCGTCATCCGCCTCGGCGAAGACTCGAACCAGTTTATCCTCTTCCGCGACGCGGATACGGATCGCCTGAGCGTGCTCTACAAACGCAAGGACGGAAACTTCGGCCTCATCCAGCCGTAAACTAAATTACACTCTGAACCGCACGCGGGCGCGGCGAGGTGTTTATCTACCGTGACAGGTGGATTTATAATCGCCGCGTCTTTTTGCGATTTGCGGAACGACGAAAAACATCATCCCTTTGGAAGGAAAAAAATGAACAGAAAGCATTTGCCCGCAGCCCTCCTCGCCATCCTCCTCGCCTTCATCCCCGTCTACAGCGCGGTGACGAAGTACGTCGCCGACACGGCGCATTCCAACGTCGGCTTCTCGATGCCCATCCTCGGCGGCCTGTCGCAGGTGCGCGGGAAATTCAACGAGTTCACCGTCGAGATCGTCTACGACGACGGGGACGTGACGAAATCCACGGTCAACGCCGTCATCAAAGCCGCGAGCATCGACACCGGCATCGAGGGGCGCGACAAGCACCTGCGCAACGCGGATTTCTTCGACGTGGAGAAGTTCCCCGAGATCACTTTCCGCAGCAGCCGCATCGAGAAGCGCGGCAAAAACTTCATCGCGCACGGCACCTTCACGATGCACGGCGTGGCGAAGGAGATCGCGCTGCCGTTCACCATCAACGGCATCCGCAAAGACGAGAAGACCGGCAAGACGCAGATCGGCGCGACGGCGCGCACTTCGCTCAACCGGAAAGACTTCGGCATCAACTTCAGCCGCCCCGACAACCCGACGTTTCTCGGCGACATGGTAGAGGTTGAACTGAACATCGTCACGCGCGCGGCCAGCCCGGAGGGGGCGACGCCCGCCGCCGCCACCCCCGGTAAATGAACGGCACGAGCGCACAGCCCTCGATCAACGTGGGCGACTTTGTCGCCCGCGCGCCCGCGCGTCTTGAGCTGCGCGTGCTGGCGGGCGGCAGGGGTTTGGCGTCGCGTCGCATCACTTCGGAGCGCATTCAGAAACTCGGCCTCGCGCTCTCGGGCTTCACACACTACATACACGCCGGGCGCGTGCAGATCATCGGCCAGAGCGAAGTGCTGTTTCTCGGCCAACTCACGCCCGAGGGCAGGCGCGAGGCAATCGACAACCTCTCTCTGGAGACGATCAGTTGCGTCCTCGTGACGAAGGAACAGACGCCGCCCGCGGAGTTTGTCGAAGCGGCCGAACGTGCGGGGTTGCCCTTGTTGCAAACCACGCTCGTCAGTTCCGTCGCCATCAGCGTCGTCACAGATTATTTGCGCGAGACGCTCGCGCCGCGCGAGTTGCGGCACGGCGTCCTCCTGGACGCCTACGGCCTCGGCGTGCTCATCGAAGGCGAATCGGGGATCGGCAAGTCGGAGTGCGCGCTCGATCTCATCGTGCGCGGGCATCGCCTCGTCGCCGACGATCTGGTCGAGGTGCGACGCCTGGGCGCGGATTACCTGTTGGGCAGCGCGCCCGAACTTTTGCGCGAGCACATGGAGATACGCGGCCTCGGCATCATCAACGTCCGCGACCTCTACGGAGTGGCGGCCGTCAGCGGCCCGAAGCAGGTGGGGCTGACCATCCGGCTCGAACGCTGGAAGGACGCACGCGAGGTTGAGCGTCTGGGGATTGACGAGCGCGTGGTGGAAATTCTGGGCGTCGGCGTGCCGCACGTCCTCCTGCCCGTCAGCCCCGGCCGCAATCTCTCGACGCTGGTGGAAACCGCGTTGCGCGTTCACTTGTTGCGCCTGCGCGGTTACAATGCGGCTGAGAATTTCGTCGCGCGCCACACGCGCATGCTCGGTGCGGAGGGCGGCGTGGCCGCGCCGGAAGATTCTTCGAGACGAGACGCGTCGGACGCGTTGACGGCAACAACAGCAGGGCGGCAAGCGGAACTGACAATTGATGAGCCGGAAAAAAAGAGCAGCTAAAGCCGACGCGAATAGTGCACCCGACATCGTGGTCATCACGGGCTTGAGCGGGTCGGGGATGTCGTCGGCGACGAATGCTTTTGAAGACCTCGGCTATTTCTGCGTGGACAATCTGCCGCTCACGCTCCTGCCCACCTTCGCGCGACTCGTGCAGCCCGAAGAGGAAGAGGAAGATGACGGCGAGGCGCGCATCAAACGCGCCGCGCTCGTCATCAACATCCGCGAAGGCCACTTCCTCAGCGAGTTCGAGAGCCAATTGAAAAAACTACGGCGCGCGAGCGGACTCGCCGTCCACGTGCTCTTCTTCGAGGCTTCCGACGAAGTTCTGCAACGCCGCTTCAGCGAGACGCGCCGCCCGCACCCGGCCGATACGGGCGACGGCCTGCTCGCCTCCATCCGCGCCGAACGCGCCGCGCTCGCGCACATACGCGCCCACGCAGACCTCATCATTGACACCTCCGAGCACAACGTCCACACTCTGCGCCGATACCTCGTCGAGCGTTTCAGCCCCGACCGCTCCGGGACGCCGATGCGCGTGCAGGTCTTGAGTTTCGGCCACAAGTACGGCGGGCCGCGCGATCTCGACCTGCTGTTCGACGTGCGCCATCTGCCGAACCCTTATTTCGTCGAAGAGTTGCGTGCCTCGTCCGGCAGCGACCGCCGCGTCGTCGAGTTCTTAAAGCAGCAGCCTGAGACGACCGAGACGCTCGAACGCTTCGGCGGGCTGCTCGATTACCTGCTGCCCCTCTACCGGCGCGAGGGCAAGTCTTACGTCACGGTCGGCGTCGGTTGCACGGGCGGGCGGCATCGCTCAGTGATGGTCGCCAACGCACTGGCGCGCCGCCTCCGCCGCGCCGGCTTCGACGCCACGGCCGTCCACCGCGACGTGAGCAAAACGCGCCCGCGCCGCGCGTCGAGGAAAGGCGATGGCCGCGCCGCTGCCGATTGATTCGTTCCGGTGTTGAAAGCAACAGGGAGAAACAGCATGAGCGAAAATGACGACTGCATCCGCTGCCGCCGTGATTACAGACTCGAAGACGTTTCCATCGAGCATGATTTTTTGATCTGCACCGATTGCACGGATAATCTCAACCCTTCGCGCGAGACGGTGCGCGTGTGCCCGATTGACGGGCGCACAATGAAGAAACTGATCATCTACGATCTGGTGTTGATCGATAAGTGCGAGACGTGCGGCGGCATCTGGCTCGACCAGAACGAACTGAAACTCATCGCGCGCATCGTGGGCGTCAATGCGGCCGTCGGCGGCTACCTGATGGGCAACATCGCCAACGACATCTGAGCAATTCGATGCTCCGGTGCGGCCGGCCGGTGAATACGCCGGCAGTCAAAAAAATGTCGGAGACCGGCGCAATATGGATGAAGCCGAAAAATTAGAAACGCCGCGCCGCGTGGCAGGCGTGATCGTGACGCACGGGCAACTCGCGACCGAACTGCTCGCGGCGGCCGAGATGATCATCGGCCACGTCGCGCACATCGCGGCCATCTCCATCGGCTGGCACGACGACGTGGACGCGGCGCGCGCCGAGATCGAGCGCGCCATCGCGCGCGTCTCAGAAGGCTGCGGCGTCCTCATTCTGACGGACATGTTCGGCGGCACGCCGACCAACATCGCCTCGATGTTCTTCGTCGAGGGCGAGGTCGAGGTGGTGACGGGCGTGAATCTGCCGATGGTCATCAAACTGGCGAGCCAGACCGACGCCGAACCGCTCGCGGTCGTGGCCGGGCGCGTCCGCGATCAGGGGCAGCAGGCCATACATCTCGCGGGCGAACTGCTCGCCGCGCCGAAGAAGAAATAGCCGGCCGGTCGAAGCGGGAAGAGAGCCGAATGCTGGAGCAGCGGATAGTGATCGTCAACCGCCTCGGGCTGCACGCGCGCGCGGCCGCCAAGTTGGTGCGTGCGGCGAGCCTCTACCGGAGCAGCGTGCGCCTCGAACGCGCGGACGGCGGCTCAGTGGCCGATGCCAAGTCTATTTTGAGCGTGCTGCTGCTTGCGGCCTCGCGCGGCACGGAGTTGCGTCTGACGGTCGAAGGCGCGGACGAAGCGGAAGCGATGAGCGCAGTGTGCGCTTTGATCCGGGACGGGTTTGGAGAAGAACGGGAAGCATGAGCAGGCGGGCGAAGATCGAGAAGAAAGAGATGCGCTGGCGGGGCGTGGCCGTCTCGGAGGGCGTAGCGGCCGGACGCGCGCTACGCATTCACATGGGCGGGCGCGGCAACATCTATCGCGCCACGCTCGCGCCCGAAGACATCAAGCGAGAGGTGCGTCGCTTTCAGGCGGCGGTGCGCCTGTCGCGTCGTCAATTGCTCGCCATCAAACGCCGCGCCGAAGCCGCGCTCGGCGCGGAGCACGCCTACATCTTCGACGCGCAACTGCTCATGCTCGAAGACCGCAAGTTGCTCGACGAGGTGGAAGATTACATCCGGCAGGAACTCGCCAACGCCGAGTGGGCGGTCAAAGTCGCTTCCGACAAACTGCTCGCCGTCTACGCCGAGATCAAGGACGATTACCTGCGCGAGCGCAGTTCCGACATCGAAGACGTGACGCGTCGCCTGCTCGTCGCCCTGAGCGGCGAAGCGCAGTCGCGTCGCCTCACCGAAGACGCCATCGTCGTGGCGGAAGAGTTGTTGCCGTCGTCCGCGGCGGAACTCGATTTCTCTCACGTGCGCGCCATCGCTTCCGACGCGGGCGGCTGGACTTCCCACACGGCCATCATCGCGCGCGGCCTCGGCATCCCGGCCATCGTGGGCCTGCGCGACCTCTATCGCCACGCGCGCACGGGCGACGAGATCGTGATCGACGCCGGGCGCGGCGTGGCCGTCCTGCACCCGACGGGCGCGACCATCGAGCATTTCACGGCCGAGCGCAAAATCGCCCACGCGAGCGCGGGCGTCGCGGATGACGGGAGCGCGCCGCTCCTGACGACCGACGGCGTCGAGATCGTTTTGCGCGCGAACGTCGAGTTGCCGCCGGAGTA
>DATCWB010000588.1:0-4666 GCA_036566625.1 Pyrinomonadaceae bacterium | reverse complement strand
AAAGGGAACGCCGTTCCCTTTGGAATCCCATATTTCTCATTCGGCGACCCCGCAGCAAGCTGACGGGGAATTTAAGATTTAAAATTTCAAATTCTGATTTGAACTTTCAAATAATTTCAAATTCTGATTTGAATCTGTTTTCCTCTGTGCGCCTCCGCGTCCTTAGAGTGTCTACGGCGGTGAACTGTTTTCTTCATCCCGTAGCTTGTGCAGCCGTGCTAACCCCGCACAAGTTCGACCAGCGTGCGCACGCCCGTCCCCGTAGCCCCGGCGGGCGCGTGCGGCTGTTCTTCTTCGTGCCATGAGGTGGCGGCGATGTCGAGATGCACCCACGGCGTATCGCCCGCGAACTTGCTGAGAAGAAGCGCGGCGGCGGTGGCATCAGGGCGTCCGCCGTAGTTCTTGAAGTCGGCGATGGGACTCTCGATCTTCTTCTTGTAGTCGTCACTCACAGGCATGCGCCACGCGGGTTCGCCCGCGCGCGCGGCGGCGTCGGCCACGCGCGCCGCCCATGCGTCGTCGTTCGAGAAGAGTCCGGTGCGATGATCGCCGAGCGCGACGATGATCGAACCCGTCAGCGTGGCGAGGTCAACGATGCGCGACGCGCCGAGCGAGCGCGCGTAGGCGATGCCGTCAACGAGCACGAGGCGGCCTTCGGCGTCCGTGTCCACGACTTCGATGGTGTAGCCCGCGAGCGTGCGGACGATGTCGCCGGGTTTGAGGGCGCGTCCCGAAGGCATGTTTTCTGCGGCCGGGACGACGGCGACGACGCGCCGCTTCAACTTCAATTCGGCGACGGCGCGCAACGCGCCGAGCGCGGCCGCCCCGCCCGCCATGTCGGACTTCATCTCCTCCATCCCCTTCGCGGGTTTGATCGAGATGCCGCCCGTGTCGAACGTGATGCCCTTGCCGACGAATGCCCACAACTCGTCCTCAGCGGTCGCGCCCTCCGGCTCGTAGCGCAGGACGATGAGCGCGGGCGGCTCGTCCGAACCCTGACCGACGCCCCACAAGCCTCCCATGCCTCGCGCGCGTATCTCGCCTGCTTCGAGCGTCTCGACCGTCAGGCCGAACTCCGCGGCCATCTCCGCGGCGCGGCGCGCAAACTCTCGTGGCGGCAAACTCGCGCCGGGTTCGTCCGCCAGAGTGCGCGCCCAGTTCGCTGCTTCGCTCACGATGCGCGCGCGTTCGAGTGAGAGGCGCAGGTGTTCGTCAGGCGCGGCCACGATGGTGAAGTGTTCGAGCGTTGACTCGTCTTCCTCGTCGCGCTGTTGATAAAAGTCGTTCTCGTAGAAACCGAGGCGCGCGCCTTCGGCGACGACGCGCACGAGTTCCGACGCGTTGCCACGCGCCGCATCGGGCGGCACGAAGCGCAGATGTTTGACGCGCGCCTCTCGCGCACGACGCACGGCGACGCCCGACGCGCGGCGCAGCGCGTCCGGGTAAAAATCCTCCCGGCTGCCGAGACCGACGAGCAGCACGCGCCGCGCGCCCTGCCGCATTCCGGCGTCCGAGACGCGCATGACGAGGGCATCGCCGGCCTCTCCCTTGAACTCTTCCGCGCGCAATAAATTCTCAATCGCGCGGCATAACGCGTCGTCCGCGTTCGCGTTGACGGATAGATGCGGCGCGTCCGTGAAGACGCAAAAGGCCGTGGCGTCGGCGGCCGCGCCGTCTGCGTGTTCGTCTGCGAGTTCGACTTGAAGAGTTTTCGATGACGGCATGCAATGATCGTTCTGAGATTAGTGGAGACGGATGATTGACTTCGCTTCGGATGACCTTTCCAGACTTTCCGAGACGAGGCGCGCGGAAAATTGTCATGTGTGGCGCGGCTCGTGTGCGGCGAGTATAATTCAGACGCTTCGGCGCAACCTAACTGCTCTTTCGCCGCCCGGCGCAGGGCGCGCGCTTCGCGGCGGCGCGAGAGAAAATTTAAGCGACCAAGTTTCACTTAATCTTTCCAGGAGACAATCATCTTACTTATGCAATCGTTCCATCCCTCGCCCGCACGGCGACGCCGCGCGACGCTCGCCCTCGTTTTCACGTTCTGCCTCGCCGCCGCAACCTTTGCGCAAACCGGCGGGGCGCAGCGCGCCGGCGGGGAAACCGTCCGCGTGACGTTGCTGCAAGTCAACGACGTGTACCAGATTTCGCCGGTTGACCGCGGCAGGCGCGGCGGCCTCGCGCGCCTCGCGACGCTCAGGAAAATAGTGCTGGAGGAATCGCCGCACACGCTCTACCTGCTCGCGGGCGATACGCTCGGCCCTTCGGTCGCCTCGAACATCTTCAAAGGCCGGCAGATGATCGCCGCCTGGAACGTCACCGGCCTCGACTACGCCGTGCTCGGCAATCACGAGTTCGACTTCGGCGACGCCGTCCTGCGCGAGCGCATGCGTGAATCGAAGTTCACCTGGCTCGGCTCGAACGTCTTCGACCGCAAGACCGGCAAACTCTTCGGCGACATGCCTCCCTTCGTCGTGCGTGAGTTCGACGGCGTTAAGGTCGGCATCTTCGGTCTTCTCACCGTGGACACGAAGCAGACCTCTTCGCCCGGCGCGGACGTGGAATTCCGCGACCCGTGCCAGACGGCGCGGGAGATGACGAAGCAACTGCGCTCGCGCGGAGCGCGCACCCTCGTCGCCATCACGCACCTGACCATTGAGCACGACAAGCGGCTGGCGCGCTGCGCCCCCGACATTGACGTGATCATCGGCGGCCACGAACATTCCGTGCTGCAATCCCTTTCGGGGCGCACGCCGATCTTCAAGATGGGGTCGGACGGACGAAACCTCGGTCGCATCGATCTCAACATCCAACGCCGCGACGGTACGCTTGAGAGCATCGACTGGGAGATCATCCCCGTGACGGATGGAGTGGAGGAAGAGCCGAAATCGGCGGCCGTCATCGCCGAATACGAAAAGAAGCTCTCGGCCGAACTCGACCTGCCCGTCGGCCGCACCACGGTCGAACTGGACGCGCGGCAGGAGACGAACCGTGCGGGCGAGACGAACCTCGGCTCTTTTATCGCCGACGCTTACCGCAAGTACGCGTCGGCGGACGTGGCGCTCCTGAACGGCGGCTCGATCCGCTCGAACACCACCTACGGCCCCGGCGCGCTCACGAAACGCGACGTGCTCTCGATCCTGCCGTTCGAGAACCCGATTGTGAAGATCGAGGTGACTGGGGCGACGCTGCGCGCCGCGCTCGAACACGGCGTCAGCCGCGTCCGCGAGGAAAAGGAGGCGGGCTTGTTCCCGCAAGTGTCGGGTCTGCGATTCAGCTACGACGGGCGGCGCGCACCCGGCGCGCGCGTCACAAGCGTCACGGTCGGCACCGCGCCGCTCGACCCGGCGAAGACCTATACGCTCGCCGTCAACACCTACGTGCTCGGCGGCGGCGACGGCTACACCATGTTCAAAGACGCGCGCCTGCTGCTCAAGCCCGAAGAGGCGCAGGTCGAACCGGCCATGCTCATGAACATCATCACCGCCGCCGGTGAAATCTCTCCCGCAGTTGACGGCCGCATTCAACGAAGTGACAAGTGACGAGCGACGAGTGACAAGTGACGGTGACAAGTTGAAAACCAGAAACTTGTTTTAAATTCTTGCTCGTCACTTGTCACTCGTCACTTGTCACTGCTTTATCATGTTTGACGAAGAGCACATTTCCGGCGAGGCGAGGCGGGAGGCCGTGGAATTGTTCCGGCGCGCATACGAGGCGCAGCAGGCGTCAGCTTACGACGAGGCCATCGAGTTGTACCGCCGCTCCATCGAAACTTACCCGACCGCCGAGGCGCACACCTTCCTCGGCTGGGTCTACAGTTTTCAGCAACGCTACGACGAGGCGATTGACGCCTGTCTTGCGGCCATCCGCGTTGACCCCACCTTTGGCAACCCCTACAACGACATCGGCAGCTATCTCATCGCCAAGGGCGATCTCTACAACTGCGTGCGCTGGTTCAAACGCGCACTCGAAGCGACGCGCTACGAATCTTACGCCTTCCCGCACTTCAATCTCGGGCGCGTCTACGAGCGGCGCGGCCACCTCCTGCAAGCCGCCAGACATTACGGCCTCGCCCTCCAACAAGCCCCCGACTTCGCGCAGGCCACCAAAGCCCTGCGCCGCCTGCAAACCCGGCTCAACTGACGGCGGCCGTCAGGGTGGCACGCCTCCTGCATATAGTCGGCCGGCAGTCCTTTAAGGCACATAAAAAACGTACACGCGTTGGGTCTTCGGCTCAGACGTGTGTGAAATCAGTTCACCGATATTGGGTTTATTCAATGCTACGGAAGTAGCTTCACTTGAGAGGGAGGATTCAGAAAAATGGCGGATTCAATGGATACATCGACAGGCACGGGCACGGGACGTTCGCGCATGATGACCGGCATGTTCAGGGACAGGGAGAGCGCCGAACGCGCTTACGGTTCGTTGACCAGTCGCGGCTACAGTAAAGATGACGTTAATCTGATTATGTCAGACGAGACTCGTAAAAAACATTTCTCCGGCGAAGGCAAAGACAGCGACCTCGGCGACAAGGCATGGGAAGACGCGGGTAAAGGCGCGGCCATCGGGAGCGGCGTCGGCGCGACGCTCGCCGCCATCGCCGCCATCGGCACGACCGTATCCCTGCCCGGCCTCGGACTGCTCATCGCCGGCCCCATCGCCG
>DATCWB010000587.1:0-3603 GCA_036566625.1 Pyrinomonadaceae bacterium | reverse complement strand
CGACGCGCCCGCTGCGAGCGTCGCGCGCCGCCACGCGCACCTGATAGAGGCCGGGCGCGAGGCCGACTTGATGGTTGTATAAAACGCTGCGCCGTCCTTGAGATGTCTGCTGCGTCGCCTGCTCGGCCGGAGTGGTCTGCGAGATGCTGACGCGTTCTTTGAAGCGCGAGCCGGACTTGCCCTGAGCATTATAGACATGGCCTTCGAAGTCGAGCGCGCCCTCGCTCTTCCCGCCCGCCGGGTCGAGCGCGAGAGCTTCAAACGGGACGGACATCGAGACCGTCAGCACCACGCCGTTTTGCGGTGTGTCAACGTAATTGACGGTCAGGTACGTCGGCAGGCCGGTCGCGGGATAGACGGCGGAGATGGCGGCACGCAGTTCTTCGGCGGGCGTCTTCACCTTGTCCTGCGGCGTCCTGGCTGCGCCCGCCTGAGCCACGGGTTCGTCGGCCGCCCTTTGGAGAAAGCCGCGCTGCGCCAGCACTTTCAGTTCCGGCCGTCCTTTGAGGCTGACTTCGACGCGACGAGACTTCAAGCCCTTCTGCTCGCCGCCGACCGGCTGCCACGCCAGCACGTAGTAGGCGGAAGTTTCCTTGATCGTCCTGCCGATGACCGCGTCCACGGCGTTCGTGTTGAGCAGAGCGCGCCCGCCGGTATCTTCCGCAATCGTGCGCAAGACCTCCTGCGTGGCCGACAACTCTCCGCCGGTCGCACGCGAGGCGCGCACGTCGAAGATGCCCGTGCTGCCTGCGTCGAGCGACGGGTCGGTGCTGAGGCCACGCGCGTCCGCCGTATAAATCACCACCCCGCTGCGCGCCGCCGCGTCGGTCAGCCTGCGCATCTGTTCGCTCTGGCTCGTCTCGCTCGGGCGCAGCAGGAAGCCGTCGGACAGGAAATAGACGACCTTGCGACCGGGGAGCAGAGCGGCATTGCGCACCAGACCGTCGAGCGAGGCGAGCGTGTTCCGCGTGCGCGCGGAGGACTGCCTGAGAATCTGCTCGGCGCGCCCTCTGACGAAATTTTCGGCGGAAGGGCGCGGCATCATGTCCCTGAGCAGCGGTTCGACGAACAACTCCAGCACGTCTCGGTCATGCCGCTCCTGAATGGCGAGCGCGAGATACTCGGACATGGGCGGGTTCTGCATGTCGTTCGTATTCCGGGACAGCGGCTTGAGGCGTTCGGCGGCGGCGCGCAACACGGTTTTGTTGTCGGTCAACTGCTGGAGAAAGCCGATCTGGCCGCTCGCCGAAGAAACGGCGACCTGATCGTTTTGCCCCACCTCCCGCTCGATGAATTGCAGGATCGTTTTGCGCGCGCGCATCATGCTGTCGGTCTGCATGTGCAGGTCGTCCACGAAAAAGAAGAACACGCGCCCACGATCCGGCAGGCCGACGCGCGCCTGATTCTTGTCCGCCGCCGCAGCAGACTTGCCGCGCGCCGCCGCCATCAACGCGTCTTCGCTCGCGCTCCCGGCCAGCACCCGCTCGAAGAAGGAGATCGGCTGCGGCTTGCCGTCAACCTTCAACTCGAAATGCTCGCGCTCCAGTCCCTCGACGAAATGCCCCTGCTTATCCAGCACGGTGACGGCCGCCTGCACCAGTTCCGTGTTGACCCTGATTAACTCGTCCTGATCATCCGGCCGGTTCTGAGGCGGGTTCTGCGTCTGCCCGGCGGCCGGAATCCGCGCGAGCAGAAAGAGGGCTAAGACGATGGCCGCGCGGCCGCGTGAAGTGGCGAAGGATTGCATATTAAGGACATCCCGACAAAAGACTCGAAGGCGTATGGAAGCGTTCGCGCGAAGCACGCGTTAAATAAACGGGGGCGAGCCTGAGTATCTCCGCCCTGCGCCGTACCGGCAACGCGCGTCCGGCAGGGCGTCGGGCGACGGGTCTCGCTTCACACGCCTCCGCGCTTCGCGCCCCGTGTCGCGGTTAATCCTCGTAGTCGTTCTCAAGCGTCATCCGGTAGTCTTCCGCCATCGAAGGGTGGCCGTGGGCGGTCGCTACTTCGATGCCGCGCTGGTAGGCCGCGCGGGCGGCGTCGCGGTTGCCAAGGTGTTCGTGCGCCTGCGCGAGCATACCGTAAGCGTTGCCTTCGTCGTTGAAGAGTTGGAGATATTTTGTCAGCGAGGCGACCACGTCTGCGTGCCGTCCGGCCTTCTCATATTCCTTCGCCAGCCCGAACAGCACCAACGTATTTTCCGGATCGCTCTCAAGCATCTGCTCGAAAACTTCTATGCGTGAAGACATAATTCAAGTGACAAGTGACGGGTGACAAGTGAGAGGTTGAAGACAAGTTCTGTTTTTAACTTGTCACCTGTCACCCGTCACTTGTCACTATTCCCCCTATTGTACTTTCGGCTGCCGGTTGTCGATCATCAACTTGGCGATGGTCTGCAACTGCATGTTGGACGTGCCCTCGTAGATCGCGCCGATCTTCGAGTCGCGCCAGAATTTTTCGACGGGGTAATCCTTGACGAAGCCGTAACCGCCGTAGAGTTCGATGGCCTTCGAGGCGATGGTTTCGGCGGCGCGCGAGGAATAGAGTTTCGCCATCGCGGCCTCTTTGACGAAGGGCAGCCCGGCGTCCTTCAGGCGGGCGGCGTTGTAGACCAGAAGGCGCGCGGCTTCGAGTTCGACGGCGAGTTCGGCAAGTTGGAACTGCACGCCCTGAAACTGGTTGATGGCGCGGCCGAACTGTTGGCGCTCCGACGTGTAGGCGAGCGCGGCTTCGAGCGCGCCGCGCGCAAGGCCGATCATCTGCGCGCCGATGCCGATGCGCCCCTCGTTCAAAGTCTCGATGGAAACTTTGTAGCCCTTGCCGAACTCGCCGAGCAGGTTCTCTTTCGGCACGCGGCAGTTGTCGAAGATGATCTCGGTGGTGGAAGAGGCGCGGATGCCGAGCTTGTTCTCCTTCTTGCCGACGCTGATCCCTTCGAAACCTTTCTCGACGATGAAGGCGGTCACGCCCCTGTAGCCCTCTTCGGGTTTGGCGTTGGCGAAGACGACGAAGATTTCCGCCTCGACGCCGTTCGTGATCCAGAGTTTCTGCCCGTTCAGTAAATAATGGTCGCCGCCGTCCGTGGCTTTGGTCTGCATGGCAAAGGCGTCCGAGCCGGAACTGGCCTCGCTCAGACAATACGCGCCGATCTTATTCTCGGCCAGTTGCGGCAGATACTTCTTCTTCTGTTCGGGGTTGCCCCAGCGAATGATGGCGTTGTTGACGAGCGTGTTCTGCACGTCCATCAGGACGCCGACCGAAGGATCGACGCGCGAGAGTTCTTCCACGCCGATGATGGCCGAGAAGAACGACGCGCCCGCGCCGCCAAACTCTTCGGGCGTCTCGATGCTCATCAGGCCGAGATCGAAGAGGTGTTTGATGATCGAAGCATCCATTTTGGCGTGCTCGTCCATCTCTTCGCGGCGGGGCTTGATCTCTCCTTCGGCAAACTCGCGTACGCTGGCGCGAAACATGTTTTCGTCTTCGGAATAGACGGTTAAAGGCGTGCCGCTTAAAAGTTCGGTTGCTGCTTTGCTCATTAACTCTACACAGACCTTTAATTTAAGATTCAATTTTATGTGCAGACAATTGTAAACCTAAGCA
>DATCWB010000586.1:0-4220 GCA_036566625.1 Pyrinomonadaceae bacterium | reverse complement strand
TTTAAATTCGGAAATTACCAACTCGATGATGAAGGATTTCCAGTCAAGCGGGTTATTCGGGGCGAGAAACGTAGCAAAAAAAATTCTCGATGTTTACTTTCCAAGATTCGTCAAGGGCGACGACAGGCACGCACGCCTCGCCCGCCTGAGCGAGACAGCGCACGACAAGGCAGCGGCATTCCTGCGCGCCAACCCGCCAACTGCCGCGCTCACGCCCCGACGACTGGGCAACCTGCGCGTCGCCGTCAAAACGGAAGTTGAAACGGAGATGAGCGCGATCAATAAACTGGTTAAAGAGATCATCGCTTAGTCGTTACCCGGCAATGGGCGACGCAGACACGAGTCTAAAGTCATAACCAATTATGAGTCAGAACAAGGACAGCAAGGATTTGAAGGTTGTAGGAAAGCCTTTTCGCAAGGTTGACGCGCGCGCGAAATGTACGGGGCAGACGAGGTTTGCCGACGACATCGTGCTGCCGCGCATGCTCTTCGCCAAGCTCCTGCGGGCGCACGAGCCGCACGCGCGCATCGTGAAGATCGACACGTCGAAGGCGCGCGCCCTGCCCGGCGTCCACGCCGTCATCACGGGCGAAGATTTGCCCGCGAGTTACGGCATTCTCCCCGTCAGTCAGGACGAGCATGCGCTCTGCACGGATCGCGTGCGCTTCATCGGCGATCCGGTCGCCGCCGTCGCCGCCGTTGACGAGGACACGGCGTTCGAGGCGATAAACTTGATCGAAGTCGAGTACGAACGACTTCAGACGATCACGAGCATCGAAGAGGCCATCATGATCGACGAGCCGCGCGTGCAGGACTACGGCGAGAGCGGCAACGTCCACAAGAAAGTCCACCTCGAATTCGGCGACATGGACGAAGGCTTCGCCGCGGCCGACCACATCCGCGAAGACACCTTCTTCTACGAGGGCAACACGCACCTGCCGATGGAGCAGCACGCGGCCGTCGCGCATTTCGACCCCGACAACAAGCTGACGCTCTGGAGCAGCACGCAGACGCCGCACTACGTCCACCGCGCGCTCACCAAAGTTCTGGGCTTGCCCGCCGCGCACATACGCGTCATCGCCACGCCGAACGGCGGCGGCTTCGGCGGCAAGAGCGACCCGTTCAACCATGAGGTCGCCGTCTGCAAACTCTCGCAGATCACGGGTCGCCCGGTGAAAGTCACGCTCACGCGCGAGGAAGTTTTCTACTGCCATCGCGGCCGCCATCCCGTCCTGATGCACGTCAAGACGGGCGTCAAACGAGACGGCTCGATCACGGCGATGGATTTTCAGACCTTCCTCGACGGCGGCGCGTACGGCTCTTACGGCGTGGCCTCCACGTTCTACACGGGCGCGCTGCAAACCGTCACCTACGAAGTGCCGCGCTATCGCTTCCGGGGACTTCGCGCCTTCACCAACAAGCCGCCCTGCGGCCCCAAGCGCGGCCACGGCACGCCGCAACCGCGCTTCGGCCTCGAAGTCCAACTCGACAAGATCGCGGACGATCTCAAACTCGACCCGGCCGAGATGCGCTTGCAACACCTCGTCAAGCCATACTCATTGACGGCCAATTACCTGCGCATCGGCAGCATGGGCTTGGGTAAGTGCATCGAAAAGATCGTCGAAGGCTCGGACTGGAAGAACAAGTTTAGAAAACTTCCTTACGGCAAGGGCGTCGGGCTGGCGTGCAGCAGCTACATCTGCGGCGCGGGTTTGCCGATCTACTGGAACAACATGCCGCACTCGGGCGTCCAACTCGGACTCGACCGGCAGGGCGGCGTGCGCGTCCAGTGCGGCTCGACCGACATCGGGCAAGGCTCGGACTCCGTCCTCGCCTACATCGTCGCCGAAGTGCTCGGGATTGACCCCTTCGACATCCGCGTCCTGACCGCCGACACAGACCTCACGCCCGTCGATCTCGGCAGCTATTCGAGCCGCGTCACCTTGATGACCGGCAACGCCGCGCTGCAAGCCGCCGAACGCGCGCGCGAACTTCTGAGCGCGGCGGTCGCCGAAAAGCTCTCCCTCCCCGTAGAAAATCTCTCGTTCGCCGATCACCGCGTTTTCGACGTGGAGAACCCGGAGGTGGGCGTCGCCTTCGCCGAGGCGGTGGTGCTCGCCGAGTCGAAGTTCGGCACCATCGGGACGGTCGGCTCGTACACGCCGCCGCGCTCTCCGGGCAAGTTCAAGGGTGCGGGCGTCGGTCCCTCGCCCGCTTACAGCTACTCCGCCGCCATCGCCGAAGTTGACGTTGACGCGGAGACGGGCTTCGTGCGCGTCGAGCGCATCTGGATCGGCCACGATATCGGCCAGTCGATCAACCCGATGCTCGTCATGGGGCAGGTCGAGGGCGGCGTCTACATGGGACTCGGCGAAGCGCTCATGGAAGAGATGGTCTATCGCGCCAACCGCAACGTCGTCCACAAAGCACCGTCGCTGCTCGACTACAAGAGCCCGACCACGCACGAGATGTGCGACGTGAAAACCTACCTCATCGAAGACGCCGACCCGAACGGTCCCTTCGGCGCAAAAGAGGTCGGGCAGGGGCCGCTCCTCCCCGTGATGCCCGCCGTCGCCAACGCCGTCTACGATGCCGTCGGCGTGCGCGTGGACGAAGTGCCGATCACGCCGGAGAAAATACTCGCCGCGCTCCGTTCGAAGGCGCAGGGCAAGCCCGCGCGCTTCGGCCCCAAAGGCGTGCCCTCGGTCGAATGGCCTGAACCCCTCAAAGTCGCCACGCCCGCCGAGGGCGGCGACGGGCGCGAGATGCCGCGCGTGGCGATTCATTCTTAAGAGAGCAGTAGAGTGAGAAGGAAGGATCGCGTTGAGATTTGAGTGGGATGATGCAAAGGCTATTAGCAATGTTGAGAAGCATGGCATCACTTTTGGAGAGGCCACAGAGGTCTTTTACGATCCGAACGCGCTTGAAGCCCTCGACACGGAGCACTCCGACAGAGAAAACCGCTTTGTCATCATCGGCTATTCTGCTAGCCGCTTGCTGTTCGTCGTTTTTGCCCAACGTATCGGCAATATGATTCGCATCATTTCAGCGCGTAAACCGACGCCTAGGGAGAGGGAGTTATATGAAAAAGGTGAAGGATAAAAAAGCCGAAACAGAACCGGAAGAGATCATTCTGGAAGTCACAGAGCAGGACTACGAAGAAGGTTTAAAGCGTGGCTGGACGGACGACGACATGTTAAAGCCCGGTCGCTACAAGATGAAACGCGGCGGCTTTCTCGAACGCCACCCCGAGTTGAAAATTAAAGATAGAAAGCGCGCCTGACGCAGAAACTATCGCCGAAGGCGGCGACGGGCGCGAGATGCCGCGCGTGGCGATTCATTCTTAAGAACAAGGGAAATTTATACCGTTATGATGAGACTTCCGAAGTTTGAATATCGCGTCGCGCGCGAGGCGGCGGAGGCGGCGCGGATGATGGCGGACGCGGGGCCGCAGGGGCAGTTCGTGGCGGGCGGGACGGACTTGTATCCGAACATGAAGCGGCGGCAGCAGACGCCGAAGACGGTCATCTCGGTGGGGCGCGTCGCGGAGTTGAACCGGATCGAGGGCGACGGCAAAAGCGGTGTGCGGATCGGCGCGGGCGTGTCGCTGACGGATTTGTGCGAGCATCCCGTGATCAATCGCGATTACCCGTCGGTGGCGGCGGCGGCGCGGACTATCTCGACGCCCGTGTTGCGCAACATGGGGACGGTCGGCGGCAACCTGTTGCTCGACACGCGCTGCAATTATTACAACCAGAATTACGAGTGGCGCAAGGGCGTCAACTTCTGCATGAAGAAGGACGGCGACGTGTGCTGGGTCGCGCCGGGTTCGTCGAAGTGCTGGGCGGTGCAGTCGGCCGATCTCGTGCCCCTGATGGTCGCAGTCGGCGCGCGCGTGCGGCTCGTCTCGACGCTCGGCGAGCGCGAGGTGACGGCCGAAGGGTTGTACAACGACGACGGCATCGCCTATTTGCACAAGCGGCCTGACGAGTTGCTGGCCGACATCAGTTTGCCGCCTCTGAACGGCTGGCGCGCGGTCTATAAGAAGCTCAGGCGGCGCGGCGCGTTCGACTTCCCCGTCCTCGGCGTGGCCGTGCGGCTCGACATGGAGGAAGACGGGACGGTGCGCGAAGCGAAGTTGATTCTGGGCGGCATCGCGCCCGCGCCCGTGGAGGTGAAGGAGGCGGCGGCGGCGCTCGTCGGCGGCGCGCTCGAAGAGG
>DATCWB010000585.1:0-2639 GCA_036566625.1 Pyrinomonadaceae bacterium | reverse complement strand
CCGCGCGCCGCTCGGCGCGGCCGCGCTCGTGGCGCTTCTGGCTCATGGGGTGTATTTGCTGTATACCGAATGGCGAGGGATCGCGGGCGTCGGGCTTGTGCGTGACGTACTCATCGGTTCCGCGTGGTCTGTCCTCTTCGTCTCGCTCGTCTTCGTTCCGATCACGATCTTCGTCGCCAATCTGTTCGAGCGGCGCGCGAGTTTCGGGTTGGTGATCCAACAGGAATACGCCGCGCTCGCCTCGACGCTGTTATACACATGGGCGGCTGCGAGTCTGGCCGCCTTGCCGCTGGCGTTGCTAGCGCGCCTGACGGGCGTGGAAGCGCAGGCCATTGATGCGGCGGCGAGAGGGCAGGAATTGCAGCGGGAGATAAAGGCATCCGAGCAACCCGATCCGCGTCTCGTCAGCCAGATGTTCGCGGTTACGCTCGTTCTGTTTTTTGCCACCGTGCTGTCACCGCTTCCGCTCTTTTCGATCTGGGCGGTCGTGTCCGTGCGAGAGGTGTTTCGTCTGACATGGCTGCGTTCGGCGGCCGTGATATTCGTGAGCTGCCTGTTGATGATTCCGGCGATGTTCGTGATGATGGCGCTGTTCAGCACCGTCTTCGCTTCGCCGTTCCTGCTCCTGTTGATGTTCTTCCTCTTGCGCGGCCACTTCGGCGAGGTGATGCGCTCGCAACGCGCGCGCGCCTCTTTCCGGCAGAACCTCGAAGCCGCCACGCTCAACCCGGCCGACGCTTCCGCGCATTACAACCTCGGCCTCATCCACCTCCAACGCAAAGAACTCGACGAGGCGAAAGAGCGTTTCGCGCGCGCCGTCGAGATTGACGCCGACGAGCTGGATGCCCACTTCCAACTCGGCCGCATCGCTCGCATGCAGAACGACCCGGCGGGCGCGATCCGGCACTTCGAGCAGGTCGTGGCGCGCGACCAGAGCCACGCGCAGCACGAAATCTGGCGCGAGATCGGCGCGACCTATCTGGCCGCCGGGCAGTATGCGGACGCGCACGACGCGCTCGAACGCTTCCTCGACCGCCGCCGCGTCGATCCCGAAGGGCTGTACCTGATGGGGCGCGCTCTCTTCGGCATGGGGCAGGCGCGCGAGGCCGCCGATTCGATGCGCGCCTGCATCGAAGCCGTCAAGACCGCGCCCGCCTACAAGTACCGCGCCGAGAAACACTGGCTCAACGAGGCGCAGCAGTTCCTGCGCACACAGGCGACGAATTAATTATGAGTGAACAGAAACCCGCGCTGCTCGCGCTCGAAGACGGACGCACGTTTCGCGGTCGCTCGTGGGGGGCCGATGGCGAGGTGTGCGGCGAGATGGTCTTCAACACTTCGATGTCGGGCTATCAGGAAGTTTTGACCGACCCCTCTTACGCCGGGCAGATCGTATGCATGACCTACCCGCTGATCGGCAATTACGGCGTGAACGCGGCGGACGCCGAATCGAGCCGCCCGTGGGTCGAGGGCTTCGTCGTGCGCGAGGCGAGCCGCACCATGTCCAACTGGCGCGCGGAAGAAACTCTGGACGCCTACCTCAAGCGTTGGCGGATCGTCGCCATCGATCACATAGACACGCGCGCGCTCGTTCGGCACATACGCGACCGGGGCGCGATGCGCGCCTGCCTGTCCACGGTTGATCTGGATATAGAGAGCCTGGTGGCGCGCGCGCGCGCGTCCGAGGCGATGGAGAACAGGGAACTGGCGAGCGTGGTGACGACGAAGGAGACCTACACGATTCCGGCCGAAGGCGCGGAGCGTTTCCACGTCGTCTGCTACGACTTCGGCGTGAAGTTGAATTCTTTGCGCGAGTTCGCGCGACTCGGTTGTCGCCTGACGGTCGTGCCCGCTTCCAGCCCCGCGGCAGATGTGTTGGCCTTGAAGCCGGACGGCATCTTCCTCTCGAACGGGCCGGGCGACCCGGCCTCGATGACAGGGGTGGTCGCGGAGATCGCGCGCGTCGCGGCCTCCGGTGTGCCGACCTTCGGCATCTGCTTCGGTCACCAACTCCTGGGGCGCGCCTTCGGCGGCTCGACCTACAAACTACGCTTCGGCCATCGCGGCGGCAACCAGCCCGTGCGCGACGAGGCCACAGGCACAATCGAGATCACTTCCCACAATCACGGCTTCGCCGTTCAGGCCGACACACTTCCCGCAGACGTGGAAGTCACGCACATCAACCTCAACGACAACTGCGTCGAAGGCATGCGCCACAAAGAGCTGCCGGTCTTCTCCGTCCAGTACCACCCCGAAGCCGCGCCCGGCCCACACGACGCCGCGCACCACTTCCTACGCTTCATCGAATTGATGGAGCGGACGGCGCAGCGGAAGAACCCGGTTTAAAGAACGAGATACTTCGCGGGCACGTGCTCCGTCAGCCACACCCCGTTGTCGGAACGGTAGAATTCGTAACCCTCCGCATGCATCCGCCCGCTCTCCACCTCGATCACGTGCGGCCGACCGTGCCGCGCGCCGACCTTCGCGGCGGTCGCGGCGTCCGCCGAGAGGTGGACGTGATGGCGTCGTCCTTTCGACAGCCCGCCCTCTCTGATCGAAGCCAGCAGGTGCGAGGCCGTCCCGTGGTAGAGCACGGGCGGCGGCGCGAGCGGCGCGTAGCCGAGTTCGACGCGGACGGA
>DATCWB010000584.1:0-5812 GCA_036566625.1 Pyrinomonadaceae bacterium | reverse complement strand
GGCGGGCGCACTGCCCACCGGCGAACTCGATAGCGCGGGCGCTTTCGTCGTCCCCTTCGGCGAGCGTTGGCATTCGCACGAGGAGGCTCGGCGTTGGGCGTTGGAGGTGTTGCGTGGGCGCGTGACGTGCGCGGCCGACGGCAGCCAGATTTTGCCGGGGCGTGAGATCAGTCTGCCGGTCGCGGCGGTGCAGGCCGCGTGGTTCGAGAACCCGCACACCGCGAACGGACAGGACAGTTATCTGAAGGAGTCGAGGTTCGCGCTCATCACGCCGGAAGAGTTGTTGCAGGCGGAGGGCGGAGCGGCGACCGCCGCAGACCTCGTTGGCCTGCGCCGCTTTGAGTTGGAACTCGCCGCGCTCTCGGAATTTCTCGAACGACGACGCGGCTGGCGCGCACGCGGCGAGCGCACGCCCGTCGCCCTCTTCGACGGCACGCTCCTGCTTTCAACGACGCGCACGCGCGCAGAGACGCTCGCCACGACGCTCGACCTCTCGCGCGGCTACGTTAAAGCGATTGCCGAGGCCGTCGAACTCTCGCGCGAGACGCAAGTGCCGCTCGTCGGCTACATCGATCAATCTTACGCGCGCGACATCGTGCGTCTGCTCGACCTCTTCTCGCACGACGCGCCGCCCGCCGCGACCGTCTTCGACACGCGCCTGCTCTCGGCCACGAGCGAAGCCTCCGCCGCGCCGCTCTTCGCCGCATGGGGCGACCGCACGATCTTCTGCGACTGCGTGCGCGAGGGGCTGACGCCCGACTTCGAGGACGAGCAGGGCAACCCGCTCGTCGGCTTCGTCTATTTACAGACGACGGGCGAGGGCGAGCCGGCACGCCTCGACATCCCCACATGGGTTTACAAGCAGGGATTGCTGGACGAGGTCGTCAACACCGTGCGCGCCGAATGTGTCGTCGGCAACGGATATCCTTACGCGTTGGAGACGGCGGACGCGGCGGCCGTCATCACCGGGCACGACCGCGAGCAGTTTTTACGCGCGATGCAGGAGTTTGCCGCCGAACAAAATCTGGGCTTTCACGTTTCGCGCAAACCCGTCAGCAAGGCGCGCCGCCGATAGCCGTTCTAATTTTATGCCGGTGTGAGGTTTTATGAACCGCACGAACAAAGAGACGCAGGGAAAGTCGGGCGGTCGTGAGGCGGTCGTCTTGAATTGTCCCGCGTGCGGCGCGGCGGCGCGGCGCGCTGAAGCACACTTTTGCGCGACGTGCGGGCGCGGTTTGCGTGAACGCTCCTACGCCCCGGCCGATTCGCTCTTCGCGTCCTATCACCAACAGCGCAACCGCCCGCCGATGTTGTTTGAATCAACTGCCGCCGCCGGAGTCTCCGTGCCGGGTGCGGCGCGGCTGCGTATGTTCGACAACGAGGGCAACACGTCGGCGGGCATCGCGCTCGTCCTCGTCTTCTCCGCGCTCGTGCCTTTCGTCGGCATCCTGTTCTGCCCGTTCGCGGTGTTCGCCGGCGGCTTCGGACTCTTCGAGGCGTGGTTCGAGCCGCGCGTGGGCGGCACGAGGCTCGCCGCCTCCTGCATCGGCTTCGGCTTGCTGATCGGGGGCGCGCAGGTCTTACTTTTTCAACTCATGTCAGTGGTATACGACTATCACGCGAGCTTCTAAGGATTGCCCCGAACAACCGGCAACTGACAGCCACCCGCTGTCAACTGTCAAATTTTCAAATGATCAGGATCGCTAAAATCGTCAAATCGAATTCGCACGTCGATTACATCGGGCGCGTGATTGATCGTCTCGACGCGGACGCGCCGCCGGGGGCGGAGGACTACGGCTTCGCGCAGTTCGTGTCGTTGCCGGTGGCGGATAATTTTGAAGTCGTCGGCGTCATCTACGACACGCAGTTGGTCAACCCTGAGTACGGGCAGTTCGGGCCGCGCCTGTCGCCCGCCGCCGACCTCGCGATCCTGAGTCCCGACTACCTGAACGAACAGGGCGTGCTCGCAGGGATTCTCCTGCTCGGCTGGCGCGCGGGCGACGAGCGGCGCATGGGCGTGCCGCGCCGCGTGATTCCGGTGGGGCAGGACGTGTATCGTCTGGACGAGGCGCAGGTCGGCGCGTTCCACCGCGACGACGAAGGGCGCGTCGGGTTGCACTACTATTCGCAGATCGTGGCGCACGCCGGGGCGTTCGCCGTGCCGCTCGTCGAAGCCATCCTCGAACAACTCGAAACGGTCTGCACGGCAGAGGAGAGGCAGCGGTTTTGCGTGCTCAAAAGATCGCTCGCCTGGCAACGCACGCTCGGCGGCGTGCGTCTCTAAAGACATCAAACGGAAAAAGAAGTTTAGCGTGGAAGGGAAAACTTTATGAAAATAAAATATCAAACTTTGTCTATCACGGCCTTGTTGTTGTTGACCTCGCTTGCGGGCGGGGCGTCGGCGCAACGCTCGCGCAGCGTCAGCGACCCGGCGGACGCAAAAAAAACCGCGCCGGCGGCCACCGGCCAGACCCCCGCCACCGCGCCCGCGCCGCAGAACGTGAAGGTCAAATACGAGGGCGGCCTCTTCGGGTATAACAAAAAGCAGACGGGCACGCTGGCGTTCGACGACGAGGGCAGCCGCCTCGTCTTCCGCGACAAAGCGCAGAAGGAATACATCTCGATTCCTTACAAGTCGATTGCCGTCGCCTACGCCGACACCCAGTCGCGCCGCCCCACGGCCGCCACCGTCATCGGCAGCGCGAGCCTCTACACGCTGCCCGCGCTGCTGTTCAAAAAGAAATACCGCTACCTGACGATGCATTTCAACGACCCCGACTCGGAGGTGCGCGGCATCACCAGTTTCAAGGTGGAGACCAAAGAGATGCTGGCCTCCATACTCGAAGCCGTCGCGCGCAAAGCCGAACTCACGCCGCGCGGCGAAGCCTACGTCCGTCTGGACAAGACGAAGGACAAGGACAAGTAGACGAGGAAGCGACGGCCGGATAGTTTAAGGCTCGCGTGAGAAACGCGAAGGGGCGGCGGAAATGATTCCACCGCCCCTTCGTGTTTCAGCCTCGATCTCCGGGGCGCAGTCTTAGTGTTCGCGCGTCGTGCCCTCCGGCAGCGTGCCCTGATAAATCTCCGCGCCCGTCGAGACGAACTCCGCCGCCTTCTCGCGCATCCCTTCGGCGAGCGCGTCCGACTCTTCGAGTTCCTTCCGCGCCGCGAAGTCGCGCACCTCCTGCGTGATCTTCATCGAGCAGAAGTGCGGGCCGCACATCGAGCAGAAGTGCGCGAGCTTCGCGCCCTCCTGCGGCAGCGTCTCGTCGTGATACTCCCGCGCCACTTCCGGATCGAGCGAGAGGTTGAACTGATCCTCCCAGCGAAACTCGAAGCGCGCTTTGGAGAGAGCGTTGTCGCGCAGTTGCGCGCCGGGATGACCCTTCGCTAGATCGGCCGCGTGCGCCGCGATCTTGTAAGCGATGACGCCCTCTTTCACGTCCTTCTTGTCGGGCAGGCCGAGGTGCTCTTTCGGCGTGACATAGCAGAGCATGGCCGTGCCGTACCAGCCGATCATGGCCGCGCCGATGGCGGAGGTGATGTGGTCGTAGCCGGGCGCGATGTCGGTGGTGAGCGGCCCCAAAGTGTAGAAAGGGGCTTCGCCGCAGGTTTCGAGTTGCCTGTCCATGTTCTCTTTGATGAGGTGCATGGGCACGTGTCCCGGCCCTTCGATCATCGTCTGGCATTCGTACTCCCAGGCGATCCGGGTGAGTTCGCCGAGCGTGTCGAGTTCGGCAAACTGCGCCGCGTCGTTGGCGTCGGCGATGCAGCCGGGGCGCAGGCCGTCGCCGAGCGAGAACGACACGTCGTAGGCCGCCATGATCTCGCAGATGTCGCGGAAGCGCGTGTAGAGAAAACTCTCCTCGTGGTGCGCGAGACACCATTTCGCCATGATCGAACCGCCGCGCGAAACGATCCCTGTAGTGCGCTTCGCCGTCAGGGGGATGTAGGGCAGGCGCACGCCCGCGTGGATCGTGAAGTAGTCAACGCCCTGCTCGGCCTGTTCGACGAGCGTGTCGCGGTAAATCTCCCACGTCAACTCTTCCGCGCGGCCTCCAACCTTTTCCAACGCCTGATAGATCGGCACTGTGCCGATGGGCACGGGCGAGTTGCGCAGAATCCACTCGCGTGTGGCATGGATGTTTTTGCCCGTGGACAAATCCATCACCGTGTCCGCGCCCCACTTCGTAGACCAGCGCATCTTCTCGACCTCTTCCTCAATCGAAGAGGCGACGGCCGAGTTGCCGATGTTGGCGTTGATCTTGACGAGGAAGTTGCGCCCGATGATCATCGGCTCCGATTCGGGATGATTGACGTTTGCGGGGATGATCGCGCGCCCGCGCGCCACCTCGTCGCGCACGAACTCAGGCGTGACGAATTCGGGGATCGCCGCGCCGAGAGAGTCGCCGCGATGCTCGTGGTAGAGCGAACTGCGGTCGTCGCGCGAGTGTTCGCGCATGGCGTGCAGCGCCATCTCGCGCCCCATGTTCTCGCGCAAGGCGATGAATTCCATCTCCGGCGTGACCACGCCGCGCCGCGCGTAGTGCATCTGCGTGACGCGCGCGCCCGCCTTCGCGCGTAAGGGTGCGCGACGCAGGCCGGGGAAATATTCGAGACGCCCGCGCGTTTTCTGTTGCGCGTACTCGGCCGCGCCCGCCGTCAAATAGCCGTCGTCTTCCGGTTTCACTTCGCGCCCCGCGTATTCCTCCACGTCGCCGCGCGCGATGATCCATTCACGCCGGAGCGGCCGGAGTCCCTCGCGCTCGTCGCACTTGACGGCGGGGTCGCCCCACGCGCCGCTCGTGTCGTAGACGCGCACGCTCTCGTTCTGTTCGAGCGTGCCGTCGGGGTTGCGCGTCGCGTTCAGCGCGACTTCGCGGAAGGGAACTCGCACACCTTCGCGCGCGCCTTCCACGTAAACTCGCTCGGAGTTCGGCAGTTGCACCTCATCGCTCCGGCGATCTTCAAGTCGATCCGTCGGTTCTTTAGTTGTACTCATGTTGTCTTCCATCCGGCCGCTTCCGGCCTGAAAAGAAAAACCGCTTGCGAAACATAAAGGGCGCAAGCGGTCTTCCGGCGTTTCTCCCTTCGGCGGTACTAACCGCATCAGGTTCTAGGGGTCTCACTCGTTCGTGACTCTCAGCCGCGCCGCTCTTTAGGGCGAAGCTCCCCCGAAAACTTTTCTGTGACTGTCAAAAAACTAACGGCGAATTATCACTCAACTCGCTTCGGCCATCAAACAACCTTCCGCGCGCGAACCGACTCTAGCCGCCGATGAAACTCATCGTGCGCGCGGGCTGGAGGAAATCGGGGTCGTTGATGTAGTGGCGCGGCTCTTTTTTGAGGACGACCGATTCGATGTACTCGATGGTCTCGGCTCGCGTCACACCATTGCGGCGGATCACGTCGCGCAGCGAATGCTCGACGGTGGAGAAGAGACACGTCCTGATCTGGCCGTCGGCGGTGAGGCGGATGCGCGAGCACGCGCCGCAGAAGGGTTCTGTGACGGGCGCGATGATGCCTATTTCGCCCGGCGCGCCGTCCGCGAAACGGTAGCGCGCGGAGGTCTCCGCGCCGCGACGCACGGGCAGCGGCGCGAGCGCGAAACGCTCCTCAATCGCGGCGCGGATTTCGCGCCCCGAGACTACGTCGTCGCGCGACCACTCGTGGCCGGAATCCAAAGGCATGAACTCGATGAAGCGCATCGAGACGGCGTGCTCGCGCGCGAACGCGGCGAAGTCCGCCACCTCCGAGTCGTTGTGCCCGCGCACGATGACGGCGTTGATCTTGATGGGCGCGAGTCCCGCGT
>DATCWB010000583.1:0-18660 GCA_036566625.1 Pyrinomonadaceae bacterium | reverse complement strand
GCAGCCCGCCGTTTCGGTGTGGTTTACGAGGACAGCCCGAAGCCGCCGTGTCATGTTTATCTCGATGTCCCGTAAGAGACGTTGGAGTAAGCGGAATTCCCCGAAGCGTTGTAAGCGCGGACGCGGTAGCCGTACGTAGTGCGGCGAAGTAGGTTGCTGTTGGAGATGGTGGTAACGTTCGCGCCGACCGTTCCTATCTCGGCGAAGTTGGTACAGTTTGCCCCTGTGCAACGTTCGATCCTGAAGCCGCTCTCGTTGGTCGAATTGTCCGTCCAACTGAGATTGAGCCGCCCGTTCTGGGAGGGCACCGAGACGATCAGCCCACTGGGAGCGGCCGGCGTCAGTCCTGCAATGACGGTGAGCGCGTTGGTGGCACTGCTGCCTCCGAAGCCTCCGCCGACAGCGAAGCTCGCGCCGACGCCGCTCGGATAAGTTCCGGGGGCGATGCTGCCGAGGCTTGCGTTAGAAAGCGACGCGACACCGGAAGCGTCGGTGACGGCGTTGCCCGCGCTGACTCCGTTCAGAGTGAAGCTCACGGTCTTGCCGCCGATGCCGTTGGTGCCGTCAGTCAATGTCGCCGAGAGATTGACCGTGCCACCCTGTATTCCGCTCGCGGCATTGACTGATAGACTCGTCTGAGTCGTCACCGCCTCGCACGAAGCCGGAATGTCGAAAGCCTCCGTGCCGTCCGTCACGCTGGTATTGCTGCCTTGAGTTGCGCTGACGCCGAGACCGCGCTTGGCGAACGCCTTCCAGATGAGGCATTGATTAGCCCCGCCCGTCAGGTTCATGTCGGCCTGCAAGATAGCATCGCGCCCGTTGATGAAACCGGGGCTGCACGGTTGCAGTTTCATGCCGTCCGTCACGAGCTGGATGGCTAGATTGTTGCCGCCCGTGTTCCACGGTTGGTACACGTTCGGGTTGTAGCCATGCACCTCGACGAGATTCCAGTACATCTCCCACAGCATGGTCGCCCAGACATAGCCGACACCGTGCGGCACGGCTGCCGTCTTGATCGTGTTGTAGGTCGAAGAGTTGACCGCCATATCCGTCGAGTATGGCGTCGGGCGAATACCGTTGCCGGTTCCGGGCTGGTAGCTGACGTATGTGCCGATCCCACGGGCGGTGGTGGACGTGTCGAGCGGATCGGTGGTCAGGACGAGGCCGACGAAATCGCTCCACCCTTCGCCCATCTGCTCCTGATTACCCAGGCAGGACGTGTTCAGACGACCGCCGGTGAGGCGATTGCTGATGCCGTGGCCGTACTCGTGGCCGATGATGACCGCGTCGAAGTCGCTGTCGCGGCTGGGGGGCGGATTCGGGTTGATCTTGAGCGAAGCGTTGAAGGGCAGATTCGATTTATACAGGTTCGCATTATCGAGACTGACCATCGCCGACGTGATGTTGATGGTGTTGTCCGCGCCGCCCATCGTGATCGGGTCGCCCGGCGCATTGTTACCGACGATGACCGCTATCGCACCCGCGTTCTGTGCATTTTTAATTTTAATGACAAAGCTACAGCCGCCGCGATCCAGAAGCGCGATCTTGCCCGCCACGCTCGAAGCGTTGGTGAGAGGGCTGCACCCGTCGGTGGTTGAAGCGCCGGCAGCGTCTGACGGGTCGAGGCCGAGGACGACATCCCCCGTGACGCCTGTGGCCGAGAGAGCCGGGCCGGATTCCGCGCCCGTAGCGGTATAGTTGCCTGCGATGGCCGTATTGTTGACGACGACCGCGTTAGGGAAGGGATTCGTCCAGACGAACATCTGCATGCGCGGGCGAGATGAGCCGGTCGTGCTTCCGTTGTCGGGCGGCGTGCCGAAGTTGGCGTTGTTGGTGCCGCTGCCGTCCTGTGCTTCGGCCTGAACGTAGTCGTTGCCCGCGCCGCCTTTGCCGTAGTTGTTCGTTTGGAAATTACCGGCGGCCTCGTTGAAGCCGTACTGGTAGAACACGTCGTGAATGATGTTGTTCCAGTAGAAGAGATTGACGACTGCGGGCGGGCGGTTGAGTTCCGGCCCCTTGGTCGGATCGAAAGTGTAGTTGAACTGAAGATTCGCGCCGCCGTCCGGGTCGCTGCCCGTGTCTACGGCGTTGTTCGCGTCGAGGTCTGTATAGGCGTGGACGTTGTTGCCGCGTGTTCTGGTGTACTCGGCTCCGGCCGCGCCGTTCGTATCGTGCCATCCGAAAGGGGATGCGAGCGCATCCGCAGGATTCCATACCAGCGTGCTCGCCCCGTCGTTCGGACTCTCGAACGGGAAGGCGTAAACATTGTATGAAGACCCGTCGGTCACGGTCGCCGTAGTGGCGGCGGCCATGGACGCGCTCGGTGCTGTCGCAGTGGTGCGCGCCGCAAAGTTCCTGTTCCGCGCCACGTCGGGAGCAAAATCCCGACCCCAGTTATCGTGATCGATGTAGTCGTATCCGGCGAGAATCGCACCCGTCTCCGCATCGACGCTGATATTCCACCAGTGCTGGCCGCTGATTTCGCTCAACTCGACGCTCCAGGCCAAACGCACCTCATTCCCGGACACCGGCTGAAAAACGAGCTTGACGCGGATCGCCTCGTTGGACACCCCGCCCTTGCTGAAAGTCGTCTCTCGCTCGGCACCGGCTTTGGTTTCAAGCGTTTCCAGCGGTTCCGTCAGCGTCAGTCCCAGATGGCGCGTGACGGCTTCCACCGCCTGAACGGGCGACAGAGAAACGTTTTTACGCTTGGCGGCGGCGCGCAACTCTTTAATGAAACTGCTGTTGAGATTGATCACCTTTCCGTCTCGTGCCACATTGGTGCTCATCTCCGAGTTGACGACCTCGATACCGTCAATCTGCTGCCTGAGATAAATGTGTGTGACGCCGTTATGACTATCCGTGTACTGATCCGTCACCTTCAAATCGAGCACGTCGGTCTCGGACAAACCTAATCTCTCCCGGCTTTGCTTGATAAACCCGAACGCGATGTCGAGTGGTTTACCATTCTTGGAGCCGGTCAACGGGTCGATTTTTCCGGGTGCATGAAGGGAAACGGATTCGGGGCGATAACCGAATTGCTTCGGCTTTTTGGCCGTCTTTTCGGTTTTGTCCGACTGTGCTGTCACGCTGTTAAAATCGGTGGGAATGGCGAGTGCTAACATAACTATGGCAAACATCAGCACTAGGGAAGTCTGGCGTAAGGAAAAGTGGGTTCTTCGCTTCAACAGGGCTCTCCTTTGAATATCCGGTTGTCCGCTAATTAAAAAGGGTAAGACGGCAAAGTAAAGCGCTATTTGCTGACGTTAGCCGAAACTAACTCACATGCCGCTTTGCCGATTGAACGTCATTTGATGCCGAACTGTGGTAGGGGACTCATTAGATGCAGGATAACGGCAGAAGTTGCCAGAGGGTTGCGTCCGAGCCGATAGAAATCCGTAATTATTCATGTATCCGGCGTGAATCAATTGAGGGTCAATTTATCGAAAGGGGGGTTGGCTTCTATGAGCGGCTTTATCTTGATTCTCCACGGGCGAGGGCACAGGGGACGGAGCCGGACCGGCGTCATGCCGAGCGGCGGAATACCCGTATAGCCGTGTTACCGTGATACTGTGATATGCCCCTGACGTTTACCTGTTGGAGTTGAGAAATTGCTGAGAACCGCCATCGGCCGCCTGCGCGCCATCGCTTTCATCGAGGGCATCTCCTTCCTCCTGCTGCTCGGAGTGGCGATGCCGTTGAAGTACTTCGCCGGTATCCCTGCGGCCGTCAAAACGGCCGGGTGGATTCATGGTGTACTGTTTATGCTCTACCTGTTCTCCGTCGCGGAGGTGACCATCAGGCGACGCTGGCCCTTCGCACGGACATTCGGCGCGCTGGTGGCGTCGTTGATTCCCTTCGGCACTTTCGCGCTTGACTCGCGCCTCCGCCGGGAGGAGCGAGCGGATCGACCGCAAAGCGACGTGAGCGTGTCGGAAGATAAATAAGAGTTCCGGTTGACGGTCATCAACCCGGCAGTCAGACCCACGCGCGGCGTCAGCCGTTACCATCAAACCCGGATTTCGCCTTCCGCCCTGCCGAACTGGATGCGAGTTTTGACGGCGAGCGTAACGCTGCGCTGCGGCTCGACATCGCGCACCGCGCCGTCGGCTGTCGTGACGACCCATTTGTTGCCCGAGAGATTTTTCAGACCCCAGATGTTCGGGTTCGACGGGTGGCGCGTGACGGCGGCGGCGGGGCTTGAGAAATCGTAGAGCCGGTCGTCGTCCGTGTGATGCGGAAAGAGTTGCGTGTCGTGGTTGAGCATCACGACCTGATTCCCGACGCGGATGCGCGGCGGAAGGACGAGCGGCACGGCGCACGACCAGCATAAGCCGGGATTGCCGCCCGTCGCACGCAGGCGTTCGGCGTCGTAGAAATTCTCCAGCCCGCAGTGTGAGCAATAGATGACGGAATCGCGCAGGCGAATCATCAAGGCGCGCCATTCGCTTTCGCGGACGCGCCCGTGCAGCGGATCGCGAAGCCCTGCGGTGAAAGCGCGCGTGAAGGTGTCGCGCAGGAATTGAGGGTAGATGCGCCAGAAGGCGAGGGCGTTATCGTGGATGCCGGGCACGGGGCGGTTCGAGTCGTCCGCCGGGTCGTAGATGAAGATGGGATTGCTGCCGTAGAGCTTGTTCATCGCCGGCAGGTCGAGGCACTTGATCTCGGTCTCCCGCTTGCCTTCGAGCGGGTGCGAGACGGTCAGCATGTAGAAGATGAGAACGGCGAGCGAGAACAGATCGGTCTGCGTGCTCGGGACGGCCGTGCCCAGCACAACTTCGGGAGCCATGAAACGCGGCGTGCCGAGAACGCCGAGCGTGCCACGACCGTCGGGCGCGACGTTGTCGCAATCGCAGATCAACACGTCGCCCGTGTCGGGGTCGAAGAAGGCGTTGCCGAAAGAGATGTCGCGGTAGCAGAACCCTTCGGTGTGGAGCAGCAGGTAGTTGTGCGCGAGGTGAAACCCGGCGGTGGCGAGCGCGCGAAACGTCGGCTCGATGCGCCGCTTCATCAGGTCAACGATGTTTTTGAAGCGCGGAGGCCGCAAGCCCATGACGTAGCCGAAGCCCTGCACGCGCTCGTCAACCGCGAGTTCGATAGGCCACAAAAAGTGCTCGCTCGGCGCGCCTTTCCGCACGAGGAGTTCAATCGCCGCGCGTTGTTCCGGCGTCGCCATCTGCGGGAAAAACCACTTGAGGGCGACCGCCTCGCCGCCCAGGGTAGCTTTATAAACTTCGCCCTGCCCGCCCGCGCCGAGCAATTTCTCCGCCGTGCACGCCATGCCCGAAGGCTCTGTGCGCACCGTCTGGCCTTCGCGTAAAACCTGTTGCCCGTCTTCCATAAACTTCCCCTTCCGGCTCACAAACGATTATCGGTGCTCTTAATCCAGACGATTGTTACGGCTCTCAACCCGCGACCCGTGATTCGTCAGCCACGCGGCGACGCGGTTCTCCGTCAGGTCGCAGCCTTCGACCTCGACCGCGCCGCCCGCCTCGCAACTGACGGCGACGTGACCGTTACCGTTGATGCGGCATGTGCGCGCGACCGCGACGCCGTTTGCATCGACGTGTATGCCCGAAGCGCGGTTGCGGAAAACGTCGCACGCTTCCAACCAGGCGTGGCCTGCATCGTGAACGAAGACGCCGTGCGATTGCCCGTCGTGAATCTGACAATTGCGCAGTTGCACTTTACCGCCGCTCGTCACGGCGATTTCCGCTTCGGCGTGAGCGTAGATGTTGCACGCTTCAAGCGTAGCCTGCCCTTCGCGATGCGCGAAGACGCCCGTGTTGTCGCCGTCATGGATGCGGCAGCGGCGTAAGGCGGCGACGCTTCTGTCGCTGATGCCGACGCCCGCGCGCCGGTTCGCGTAAATGTCGCAACCCTCGATGGTACTCCTCGCGCCATTCCAGATGACTACTCCTGCGTCCGCGCCGTCGCGCACGAGACAGTCGCGGACGCTCGTGCTTGCGCCGCCCGTGATGGCGATGCCGATGTTCGAGTTCTCGGCGATGTCGCATGCTTCGATCAGCCCTTGTGCGCCGTCGAAGGCGAAGACGCCCGAGTCTACGCCGTGGTGTATGTGGCAATTGTGAATCACGGGCGCGGCGGTCGGATTGTGAATCGCCACGCAGGCGAGCGAATCGGAACTGATGTCGCAGCCGTCGAACAGCGGCCGCCCGTGCGATATATCTACGGCGAAGAAGCCGTCGTCGTTTGCGCCGCCCGCGCGCGACTGCCCGCGCAAAGTCAGATTGCGAATCGTCGCCGCGTCAGTTCTCACCACCATGCAACTCGACGTGGTCGCACGCACGATGATCTCCGCGAGCGCGCCGTCGCCGACGATTTCGAGCGATTTGTCTAGCAGAACACCTTCGTTATAAATGCCCGGACGCACGAGCAGACGCGCCCCTACGGGAGCGCGCCGGACAGCATCCGTGAGCGTTAGGAAATCACCGCCGCCGTCGAGTGCGACGACGAAGGACGGGCGCGCAGGCGACGCGGAAGAAGCGGCCGGTCTTGCAGGCGGCGAAGTGTGCGCGGGCGTGCCGGATTGCGGCGCGTGCGAAGGTTGAGCCTGTGAGGGTTGGGCTTGCCGTGGCAACGTGCGCGTTGCTTGTTTATCGGTCTGCGCTTTTACTTGTTCGTGCGCCTGTTCGCCCGCCTGTTCGTTGGCTCTTTCGAGATCGTCGAGTTCGTCGGGCGTGATAACGCCGAGCGCGAGCGCCCAAGTGTGAACCGTCCAGCGCGCCGCGCTCGTTTCCATCGCCACCTCGTCGTGGAGGCGCGCGGCGAGGCGTGCGAGCAGCGCCCCGCGCGGCATCAGGCTTTTGCCTGAGTCGAGCAGGTCGGAGGGGATGCGCTCTTCGAGTGCGGTGTTGAGCACGGCGATTTCGCGGCGATGTGCGGGAAAGTTGTCGCGCATCAATCCTTCGCAACGCCGTGGCTCGGTGATGATATCGCGCCCGTGACGGCGGATAATCTCAATCAGTTTTTGGCGTGGCAGATTGTTCATGCGAGGCGGAAGTTGATACGGCGGACACGGCGGACGCATCGGGTGCAACGGAACTGTGTGGCGCGTCGCCCGGCGTGGAAGGAGTTTGCGTCGGCGCGCTTTCGGTCGGCGTGGCAGGCGACGCGTCGGACGTTTCGGTGTTTGAGGTTGTGTTGCCGGATGAAGGCGACGCTTTCAGAGCGTCCATGCGGCAGACGATGGCGAGCGTGCAATCGTCGCCGCTGCCCGCCGTGGTCGCTTCTTCGAGCCAGCCTTTGACGCTGCGGTTGACCGTAGAGAAGCCGTCCTCGTCGCGCAGCATTTGCAGCAAGTCGCTGCCGACCTGATGAAAGCCCGCGATGTTCGAGAACGAGTTGTAGTAGCCGTCGGTCGTCAACAGGATGAGAGCGGGCAAGTCGCCGGCAGTGTGCGGATGCACCGCGAAGCGAAAGTCATCCGCCGCCTTCTCAAGACAGAGCGAAGTGGTTTCATTAGCGAGCAGGCGCGCGTCTTCGGGCAGGGGTTGCGCGATCTCGCCCTGTTCGGAGACGGTGATCATCTCGCCGTCGCCGAGTTGGAGGTAGAGCGCGTAGGCCGGTGTGAGAAGGAAGGAGAGCGAAGTCGCGCCGTAGGCGAGATACGGATTGGCTTCGACAAGGCGGCGCGCTCGCTCGCCGTCACGCTCGATCATCCGCGTGAACTCCGCTTCCCTGAACGGCTCACGCTTCAGGTCAGCCTCGACCGCCGCGCGCCAGCGCTTGATGAACTCTGCGGGAAGACTTGCGCGCACCCTGCCTTCGATCTCCGTGGGCGGAAGCGCGGCGTGCCTGCCGTTGATGAGTTCGTCGAGGAGGTCTGCACCGACGCGCACGGCAAAGCGCGAGCCACGGTCGCTGCGGAAACACTTGTTGCTGCCGTGGCCGTCGGAGATTGAGACGATAACGGGCAGCCGCGCGCTCGACTGCCGGACGTGCAAAATCGCGTCCTGATTCGGGATGCCGGCGCGCAGGTGCGACGCGCCGGGTACGGTCTCGCCGATCACGCGCCACTCGGCCGCAGCGCGTGCAGCGAGGAGCGCGTCGCTGACGGGCGCGGGTTGGGGCGTCCCGTCAACGGAAGGCGCAGTAACGACTTTTGTCGTCTGCGTGACCTCCGCCGACTGCGCGGCATCGTTTGGCAGCGTGGCCGTTGCCGCCTCTGTCGCCGCCGCTTGTGCCGCATTTGCCTCCGCCCCGTTCGTATCGCGTGGCGCGTCGGAGGATTGCCCGTCCGTCACGGTTTCCGTCGTGTCAGTCATGACGCGATACCTCTACCAAACGTCATCAACCGTTTTTTGATCGTCGGCCGGATCGGTCGCGGTCGGCACGGCGGCTCCTGTGGCGGGCGCGTTGTTAAGCGTCCCTCCTGCGGCGGCGTTTGGATCGGGTGTGCTCGCGCCGGGTGCGGCCACACCGACCGGCGAACCCGAGGCGGCGGGCGATGCATCGGGGTGATCCGTGCCGCCTGCGGCGGGCGACGAGGCGGATTTCAACACGGCGGTCGAAGCCCACTTGATGTGTTTAACCAGCGCTTCGGGCGAATTCGCTGCGAGCGGTTTCATCTCGGGGTGCGCGATGAATTTCTGCAACACCTCCGCGTCCGCATCCTGCCCGATTGAGATCGCGATGCGCACGGCCTTCTTACCCCACGGCTCATCGAGCAGGGCTTTCAGCCCCGCGTCGAAATCATCGGTCGGCTGGCCGTCGGAGATGAGCACCAGCACGGGCGGCAGGGCACGCTCGGACATCGGCGGCATTTTGAGTTGTTCGGCGACGAGCGACAGAGCCTTGCCCATGTCGGTTTCGCCTTCCGCCGGCAGATCGTTCCAGGCGAAATCGGCGACCGGCGTCGGCTGCGAGATGTGCCACTGCGCACCGTCGGAAAACTTGACGGCGCGCACCAGCACCTGCGCGTTAGGGTTATCGTCCGCAACCTTTTTCATGTGCGGGATGGCTTCGCGAATCGCGTTGTTCAAAGCCTGAATTTTGCCGTCCTGCTGCATCGAGCCGGATGCGTCGGCGATCCAGATGAAGTGTAATGGACGCGAAGCGAGTTCGCCGCCCGGTCGTCTGCTCATAATCGAAAGTCCTCCCCCTAATCGAGTCGGGTTTGCCAGTCACAAGTTGTCAGAAATTACAGAAAAGATACACCATCGTGAGGAGATGCGGGAAGCGACAGGGGCACACGCCTGAAATTAAACGCGGCGCAGGGGAAGGGAATAAGCCGTTCGCCCCGCCGGGGGAGTCTTTCGTGGCAGATCACCTGATCCGGGGGTCGTTGATGCTCGGCTGCGCCTGTTCCTCTTTCAAGATCATGATGACGGCCGGGACAACAAAGACGGCTGCGACGATGAGGACGATAATCAACATAACGCCGATGAGACAACCGCGAAGCGTCAGGCCACGGCGCGAAGCGTCTCGTGCGGGAGGTGGCGGCGCGACGCTCTGCCGGGGCGTTCGTGGCACGGGCGGCGCGCTCGGATGGATCGTTGGCGCACGGCGCGGTGCGGGTGCGGGCGGCGTGACGACTGTTGGCGGCTGACTGGCCTTCGGCGATTGCGTGGGCTGTTGCGGGGGAGCGTGGGTCGTTCCGCGTGAGGGCTGAGATGCCGGGGGAGCGACGCGCGCCGGATTTGCCGCTGGCGGTTCCGCGTCCCTGGCTTGAGGCGACGCGCCGCCTCGCCCATCCTCTGTCGATTCCGCACGCGCTCGCTCGCGGAGTTCCGCTTCGGATATTGTTCCGAGCGCGAGCGCCCAGGTTTCAACTCCCCAGCGCGCCGCCTCGGGCGTGTACGCAAGGTTATCGCGCAGTCGAGCCGCGAGTCGTGCCAGCAACGCGTCTCTGGGCACTGTGCCGCGTGCCGCAAGCAGATCCGCCGCGACGCGCTCCTCCAGCGCGCCGATGATAATGTTAATCTCGCGCCGGTGTGCGCCACATAAATCGCGCAGCAGCGCTTCGACGCGTTTCGGCGCGTCGCAAATGGCGCGACCGTGTTCAAGGATGATTCGCGCGAGGGTGTGACGTGGCAGATCGTTCATGGACGCAGGCTCTTAAGTCTCGACTCCTTGGGGCAATTTGTGCCGCCTTTCGCCACATCTTAACAGGAGGATGTGAAAATCATTGTTCGCGATGAGAAAAGCAGTCTGCCTGACTACTATTGACAGGGGCAGGCGAAGTTCGTCGCCTCAACGTTTCAGTTTGCTGCCCGAGTAAGCGTTACCGGCGATATTTCGCGTCTGAAAATAATTTTCGCAGCACTGCCTTCGCGCCTCACGCTAATCTCGTTGACACAATCCGTTTTTAAATTCGGCAACCCCGCCGCTAATTTTCACGTCTCTATCATAAGTCCTGTATGGCAGAAAGTTGTGCTACGCGGAAGCGCTATCCGGCTGGACGAAACTCTGGTCATCAGTGCGGAGTTGACTGACGTTGAAGATGGGGCGCAAATCCGGAGCGCGCAATATACACGCCCGCTTTCCTCCATCCTCACAACGCAGACGCAGGTCGCTTCGACGGTCGCAATACGAAACTCCTCATCGCCCGGGGCGGCAAAATAGCCGATTTCGACACCGCCAATTTCCGCATCACGAACAAAACGACCATCCCCAACATCGAGCTACATTCCCACACGCGCTTTCAGAGTATCCTGAGTCTCATGCAGCTTGCTCCGGTCGTTTCCCGTCAAACTGCCTCTACAGAAACGCCTCGCCCGCTAACTACGCCCTGAGCCATCCGGTGATTTCACTCAAGTAACGTCCCGCGTATCAAAGCGCGCCGAGCAGGAAGTTCGCCGCCGGGGCGTGAGTTTGATCCCTCCTGCCGCCGAATTACGCGTTACCTAATTGAGGCGTCTGAATTCTTGCCGATGCCCCCGATGACGGCATCACCGCCGTCTGCATTCCCACCGGACAAGGGGAAACGACTTCACACGAAAAGGAGAAAGTAAATGCGCCATCTGAAAATAAAACGCGCCGCCGCGCTGATCATCCTCGTCGCCGTCGCCGCGCTCGCCGCCTACGGGCACGTCAACAACGACCCTCCCACCGAACAGCAGAAGGAGTTCGCCGTGCAGACGGCCGACCTCCTACAGAAGGAGGTCTTCGCCGCGCTCTTGCAGGAGTTCGGCGAGACGACGCCGGAGAACGTCGAGCAGGGCAAGCAGGCTGTCTCGCTCATCTTCCACGACGCGAACAGGGACATCAGGCTGATCGGCAACTTCCAACCGCTCCTCGGCGGGAACAACAACATCCCGAGCGACCCGTTCGAGCAGGAATCGCTGGCGCTCGCTTTACAGGGCAAGCCGAACACGACCGTCGAACGCCATGGCAACCGCTGGTACTATCGCCGCTCAATCGCGCTGAGCAACGCCATGCACACGAGCTGCGCGCTCTGCCACTCGAACTTCACCCCGCAGTTCTTCGAGCAGACGAATAACCCCGGCCAGTGGGTCGGCGCGCTGACGCTGCGCGTGCCAGTCAAAGAGGATTAACCGTCGCGCCCGTCCCGGCGGAGCAGGCCGTCGAGAGGTCTGACAGCCCCGAGCCGTAACGCTCACAGTGAGAACGGCCGTCGCAGAGATTTATGAAACGGTAGTGTTGCAAACAATATTTCAGCCACAATAAACAGCGGCGAGAAGATCGCCGCGCCCTCGATATTTTGTGTGGTCGGCAAGTTTTGCAACACTACCCCCCACGAAGCAATCCTTTCAGTCCCGCTCCGGTCTTCACCCTCGCATCGGAGTTCATCACCACATCCCCCGGAAGGAGAGAGAACATGTCCAAACTTTTGTTAACCCTCTTGATGTGCGCTGCGCTGTTTAGCCCCGCGAGCGCCTTTGCGCCCGGCGTCGAGACGGTCGCTTTGTTTAACCCGGCGGCGTTTGAAACGCCCGAGAGCATTCAGTTCGACCGTCATGGAAATGCCTACATCAGCATGGCGATGACCGGCGAGGTGCGGAAAGTCGCTCCTGACGGCACACACACGAGCCTTGCCTTCCTGCCTGTGCGCCCAGACGTTCAACCGTGCGGCAACGGGTTCGGTCTTCCGCTGATGGGCGCGATAGCCCTCGACCATCAGGGCAACATCTATGCTTCGGTTACTTCCTGCAATCTGCCCGAGCTCGGGGTCTGGAAAGTAACGCCGGAAGGTCAAGCTTCGCTGCTCGCTCAACTGCCCGCGGACGCCGCGCCCAATGGCATCGCCTACCATGCAGGATGGCTCTACGTGGCCGACACGCTTCGCGGCGAGGTCTGGCGCATCCGTTCGGACGGCGCGGGCGGCGCGCAGGTCTGGACTGATTCGCCTTTGCTCGCGCCCGTCCCGCTACCTCTGACTCCCGGCCCGAACGGGTTGCAAATCTTCCACGATGAAGTTTACGTCGCCGTCTCTGACCGCGCGCACGTCGTCGCCTTCCCGATCCTCGCTGATGGTTCGGCCGGAGCAGGACGCATACACGTCTCCGGCATCGGTCTCGACGACTTCGCCTTTGACGTGAAGGGTAATCTCTACGGCACGACAGACCCCTTCAATACGGTGGTGCGTGTGTCGCCGGACGGCCAGACTGAAGTGCTTTTGACGGCCGCCGATGGTCTCGACGGGCCAACCGCCGCCGCGTTCGGAGTGGGAGCGGACAGGAAGAATCTCTACATCACAAACGCGGCCTTCCCCTTCTTCCCCGGCCCCGACCCGCGCCGCCCGAGCCTCATGCGCTATCACGTCGGCATCGCGGGCAAGCCGCGTCCATGATGCACGACGCAGAAGTTGAGTATGGCTTTGGTGAGTATCCCCGGAATTAGGTGTGCGACCATTTGAAGGGAGAGCGGCGGCACTCGGATTAACCAGCACCCGAGTGCCGCTGCCCTCCCTTCAACGCATATCAGTATCGGCATCCCTTATCGCACATCGTGAAAAGCATCGAGGAGCATCATTGCACCTTTGACTTGATGGCCGCCGGCGTGAGCAGGCTTCATCGCAGATATTTGTTGAAAAATTCGAGGGTTCGCGTCCATGCCAGTTTGGCGGCCGTCTCGTCATAACGCGGCGTAGTGTCGTTGTGGAAGCCGTGCTGTTTGCCCTCGTACATGTGCTGCGTGTACGTCTTCTTATTGGCCTTGAGCGCCGCTTCATAAGTCGCGATGCCTGCGTTGACCCGCTCGTCGTTGCCCGCGTAATGCAGCAGCAGCGGCGCAGAAATCCTGGGCACATCCTCTGTGCCCGCCTGGCGTCCATAGAACACGACTCCGGCATCCAGATCGCCTCCCATCCGCACGGCCAATTGATTCACCATCCCGCCGCCGAAACAAAAACCTACCGCGCCGAGTTTGCCTTTGGAATCAGGCCGTGCCTTGAGCCACCGTGCCGCCGCGACGAAATCTTCGGTCATCTTCTTTCCGTCCACCGTGCGGAAGGCGGCGGCTCCTTTCTCATCGTGGCCCGGATAGCCGCCGACCGAGGTCAATCCATCGGGCGCAAAGGCTATGAACTTAGCGAGCGCGAGGCGACGCGCAACGTCTTCGATATAAGGATTGAGTCCACGGTTTTCATGAATGACGAGCACGACGGGCAGCTTTTTCCCCTGTGCCGGACGAGCCAGGTAACCTTTGATCGAGCCGTTTCCGGCCGGGGATTGCACGACTTCGTAGCCCACCTTGATGCGTTTGTCGCCCGGCGGCACCTGTTGCGCCCAGGCGTAGTTGGGGGTCAGGCTCTCGAAGATTGCCGCGACGGTCAGGCCGCCGACCGCAAACTTGCCCGCGCGGCCGAGGAATGTGCGGCGGTCGATGTCACCGTGCTGATATTCGTGAAACAGGTCTAACAACTCCTGCGGATAATCGGATGCTACTTTGCGTTCCATTCTTTCTCCTTGCATGGCACTGATCGGTGTAAGATTTGACACCCCGCCTAACCGGTGAATGTGGAAGGCCGCTCAAACCTACGACGTCGATGGGCGAATCGCTTCATAAATTAACATGTCAAGTTTTTTTCTCTAATAGCAAGGATGCAGCGCGCGCCTCGGAAATTTTAAGTGAGATAGAGCAAATTGCGTCGAAATCGGATTCGAGCCGGGAAAAAATTACGATGCTCGTCGCGGCGGGGACAGCTACTACAAGTCATTACATCACTAGAGTCCGATAACTTTTCTTATGTAGGAATGAGGTTCTACTAATTGCGGGCGGAACGAAGAGTCAGATTTGAATCGTTGGGCTAGACTTTGGCTTTGCCTAAAAACCCCCTAAAGTTTAAGCACATATTGGGCAGGCGAGATAGTTTTTGGGCAGCACGTCAGATCGGACGTGTTTCTTCGATAAAACATCTTCCGCCCCGCGCAACGAATATGATATAGTGCGCGTTCATGAAACGGCTGTAGCAAGCCGATGCCGTGAGACATTTTTCGCCCGTTAATCTTTCTTGCTTCCCACTCACGCGGGTTGCTACAAGCGAGAAGGTTGGCGGGCGAAACCGCGTTAGGAGTCGAGCCGATGGACATGAAAGAAAAGCAGCGGGAAATCACTAAGAAGGTTAACGACATGCCTGTAGAAGAGGTCTTGCGGAAGGTGGTAGCTATAGGCCAAGAAGGTAAATCTAAAGATGCTCCCAAAGAAGGCGACACGATTGCCTTTGAAGGTGAATGCCAACTGACCCTATGGAGAGGCAAAGAGATTCGCAAGGTTTTCCACAATAATGAATGGTATTTCTCCGTTGTTGATGCTATCGGAGCTATTACTGAGTCAGGACGTGCTAGAAACTATTGGAGCGACTTAAAGCGGCAACTCTCTACAAAAGAAGGGTTTACTCGTCTGCACGAAAAAATCGCACAGTTGAAAATGCCGAGAAGCGATGGAAGAATGGCCGAAACCGACGCCGTTAACGTTGAAACTCTTTTCCGAATCTTCCAGTCTGTCCCGTCGCCAAAGGCCGAACCCTTCAAGCGGTGGCTGGCACGCGTCGGCTACGAGCGCATCGAAGAATTTCAGAACCCCGAAATTGCCGTTAAGCGCGCGATCATCAACTGGCAGATTCAGGGTCGCACGGATGACTGGATCGAGGCACGGCTACGCTCCATTGTGGTGCGGCACGAACTAACCTCTGAATGGGCGAAGCGCGGCATTCAAGAAGGCGCAGATTATGGCTACCTGACGAATATCATCTCAAAAGAGACCTTTGGGTTAAAGACTCAAGAACACAAGAAGTTGAAAGGTCTGACGAGTCAGAACCTACGCGATCATATGACGGACTTCGAGCTTGTGCTGACGATGTTGGGGGAGAAAACCACCGTCGCATTCACGCAGACATCGGACGCGCAGGGCTTGCAGCAGAACGCACAGGCTGCACGGTCGGGTGGTCGTGTCGCTGGAAACACGCGGAAGGATATTGAGCAACAACTTGGGCGATCTATCGTTTCACCTAAAAACTTTCTCAAGGAGAAACCCGCTGGCAAGAAACTTCCGATGGGATAGGATCGGAATAACGAAAACCTTTGTCGAAAAAGCCCCGATCATTGTGATCGGGGCTTTTTCATTTACGCCGCCTCTGCCCAAAACTTCGGCTTTAATCCCAACTCAAACATAGATTGAATAAGGCAACAGATGTTGTGACAGAGAACTTTGCACAACGCCTCATTGATCTGCGCTGTCTTGGTCTTGCTCCTGAGTGAATCCCCGAATTTACTCTTGATCATGTGGAACGTGGTTTCGACATTGCTACGCTTGTGATATGACGCCATGAATTTTTCGGTATTGAAAGCGAAGTAGTGATACATCTTTTTCCACAGATCGCCTTTGTGCGAAGGGTTCGGTTTGTTCTTCTGACCTGTGCGAAATGGAATGTAAGGGGCAGCACCGTTTTGGAGAGCCGTGCAGCGATTATCAAAGCTATCGTAGCCCTTGTCGGCTGAGATTTCGCGCATCTGAAAGTTTCGCGCTGTCGCGTCCACCAGCGGCTTAAAGTGCGGGCTATCGTTTCGATACTTTTCGCTCATTTCAACGGCTGTCACAACATTGGTTTTCACGCCGCAGATCAAGTGCATCTTGATCCAATCTTTGCTCTCCATCAGGTGCGGTTGATCGTACTTGGCACTAAACCATTGAACGAATCGGCAACCTGATAAGCCCGTCGAATCAATGGCGAAGTCTTGCTCGATAGCTTGCAAGGGTAACGCGCTCTCTTCAATCAGCATTTGCAGGTGTGGCGTCAACATCTCGTCTTCAAAGTAGTTGAAGACCGAGTTATAGCAAGGCAGTTTCGACATATAGCCTTTGCCGTGCGCATCGGAAAGATCGGACATGAAGCGGCGACCGCTGACCGTGCTATAGACTTTGAAGGCCATCGCAAAGAGCATGTCTTCGATAGGCAAGCGGGGTCTGCCGTTCGTCTGTGAAGGCTCTCCGACGCCTTCGCACAACTGGCGTAGTAGATACTGGAATAATCTTTTCTCTTGCGTCTGAGCGGCGTTGTAGGCAGGCCACACTTGCGCGTAAGTCTTGCGGGTGACTTTGACCGTCTCGGTAACTGTAGTCTTGCCGTCTTCGACAACAACGATCTTGATGCGTTCTATTGTCTCTTCAACTGCAAAGATGTGTTTGCACTTCTGACGGCGAAAGTCATAATCAGGACAGGAGCAAGTCTGCTTTTCAGGATTAACGCGGTATTTACCTTTGCCGGATTGTGAAGGGACTAGCCAGAGGTTGCCGTCTTGAACGATGGTTATGCGGTTGGCAATCTCTTTGCCTTTTTGCTGTCTGATGCTCATGTTGTGGACTCCTGTTTTCGTGTTGAAGTCCACACAGCAAAAGCGTATTATGCAGGTGTCTAGTCTGTACGGCTTCGGCTGTGCGGAGTAACAACCCTGATGGAAGTTTCAGCTTCTGTCAGGGTTCTAAATAGCGGCGGGTGTGAGATTCGGACTCACGGAGGGCTGCCACCCTCTACAGATTTGGAGTCTGCTGCATTCAACCACTCTGCCAACCCGCCAAAAGAACAAAAGGTCAGGGAACAAAGGGCGAACCCTTTTGTTTCCTGGCCTTTTTGCTTGTCAATGAACAACTTGCAGGCAATATAGCAAATTTGCTATATTAAGGCAAGCAAAATCTGCTTGCTATATAGCAAATTTGCTATATAATGATTATGGCTCAGGACATTTGGAAATTCATGGAATTTATTACCCTCGGCGGGCGGGGCGTCCTGTCTCAGTGGGTTGATAAAGAAATAGAGATGGAGGCTGAAATTGAATTTCACGCTACGCTTACAGTCCTTGCCGTTACCCCGCGCGACTTGTGGACTCGCCCAGAATATGCTCCGTTCGATCCTCAAATAAGCGAAATACGGTTCTTTGCCAATCAGTTACAGCATAGAGTTTTCGGCTTTTTTCTCACGGAAGTTAGTCAATATGTCATGTTGGTAGGTGCTACTAAAAAAGGCAGAATATATAACCCCAGAGAGGCAATTGACACAGCGCGAAAGCGCAGAAATTTAATCATCGCTGACAGGAGTCAAATTAATGAGTACACAGGTCATAAACCCAAGTCTGTTAGCTAAGATGAAGGATAAGAGGTATCGCGATCTCTATGTTGCGAGCCACATTAATAAACTTATACCCTTCCAACTTCGCGCTCTCCGCGCTGCACGAAACAACATGACGCAAGAAGAACTTGCGGAAAGGGCTGAGACAACCCAGAGCGTTATCTCCCGCATTCAGAACAAGGGCGCAGCTAATTTGAATATCAAGAGCCTACTCAAACTAGCTGCCGCTTTTGACGTTGCGCTAGTGGTCAGATTTGAACCTATAGACAGGTTTATTGATTGGGTGGACGACCTTTCCCCAGAGGCCATGTCGCCTAAATCGTCCGAGAATGTCCTTGAAGAAATCGAACGGGGAGCAAGCGAGAAAGAAGCCACTAAAAATAGTCTCCCCGCTATTGCTGCAAGTGGGAATGTAGTGGATGCAGAGCATCTATTTGCCAGTATCTCTAACGGCGGCGTGCGCTCAACGGGAACGGCCACGCAGTTACAGTTTGCCGATATTAGGCTTCCCGTTGGAGTGACAAGCATTAGCGATAAATCTGCCTCACAGAAAAGGGCGACGGACACCCCCGACAGGTATGCCAATGATCCAATTCGTGGCGGCGAGACAACCGCCGGTAAAGTTCTAAGCAAAGTTGTAGGAGGCCAGCAATGACAGAGGAAGAGGAAGATAAAGTCACACAAGCCACAGGAGCCATACCGGGTATAAAGGAAGTTACTCCTACTATGTCTCGCTCGGAGAAATATATCTCTCTCTACTGTAACCAAGTAGAAATTGGGTTTTCTGCGTGGGACGTTCAATTTAGCATAATGCAGGTGCATGGTCGCACGAGTGACGTAATTGGTGAAGAACTCGCATCTATATCTATGTCTCCACAACATGCGAAAGCAATGGTGCTTCCACTGATGAACACCATTTTCCAGTATGAAGCACAGCATGGGGTAGTGAAAATACCCGGACAGAAGGAGCCTATATCGCTTAAGGATATGTTCGATCATGCCTTTGAGATGGCACATGAGCAGAAAATGAAAGATGCCGAAGAAAAGAAGGATGAATAGTAGCGAGAACTGCTAAGTAAGAAGGGGCGAGCCACGTTGATGCGGCTCCCCCC
>DATCWB010000582.1:0-6962 GCA_036566625.1 Pyrinomonadaceae bacterium | reverse complement strand
AAACCCGTATGAGGCTCTGTTGTTCTGAGATTCACCCCTTTACCCTTTACCCCTTTCCCCTTACACGCGTCTTCCGTCCGGAGGCATCCTGTTGCGGCTTATGATACTCTAAACGAGTTCACTCCCATCAACTTTAACCTTTTTCGAGGAGCAATATGGATTTCAGAAAATTGTCGCGCGCACTGCTGGCCGCGCTCATCACATTCTCATCTTTCGCAGGCGTCACCGCCCGCGCCGACGAGGGCATGTGGCCTTTCAATCAGGTGCCGCGCGCCGAGATCAAACGCAAATATGGTTTTGAAGTGACGGACGAGTTCCTCAAAAGGCTGCAACTCGCCTCGGTGCGCTTCCCCAACGGGTCGGGTTCGTTCGTCTCGCCCGACGGCCTCGTGCTGACCAACTACCACATCATCGAAGACGCCGTCGGCGAACTCGGTTCGAAGGAGAAGGACTACGCCAAGGAAGGGTTCGTCGCACGCACGCGCGCCGAAGAACTCAAGATTCCCGGCTACGAACTGAACGTCCTCCAGAGCATCGAGGACGTGACGGATCGCGTCAACGCTTCGGTCAAGCCGGAGATGTCCGCCGGCGACGCCTTCAGCGCGCGCCGCACGGCCATCACCGCCATCGAGAAGGAATCCACCGACAAGACCGGCCTGCGCTCGGACGTGGTGACGCTCTACCAGGGCGGCAGGTACAATCTTTATCGTTACAAGAAATACACTGACGTGCGCCTCGTCTTCGCGCCCGAGTTTCAGGCCGCGTTCTTCGGCGGCGACCCCGACAACTTCGAGTACCCGCGCTTCAACGTCGATATGGGACTCGTGCGCGCTTACGAGAACGGCAAGCCCGCGCGCCCCGATAGCTATCTGAGGTTCTCGAAGGAAGGCACGAAGGAAGGCGACCTCGTGTTCGTCACCGGCCATCCCGGTTCGACGCAACGCTTGAACACCGTGGCGCACGTCGAGGCTCTGCGCGAGACGAGCATCCCGCTCATCATCCGCATGCTCGAACGCCGCGAAGCCGTCCTCAAAAAGTATATGGCGATGGGCGAGGAGCAGACGCGTCGCGGCCAGAACGAACTCAACAGCACGCAGAACGCGCTCAAAGTTTATCGCGGCCAGCTCGGCGGGTTGAAAGACCCCTCGCTCATCTCTTACAAGCAGAAATCCGAAGACGCACTGCGCAAGGCCGTGACCTCGAATCCGCAGCGGCAGAAGGAGTACGGCGACGCGTGGGACGCCATCGCCAAAGGCCGCCGCGACCTGTCGGCCTACGAGCGCGACCGGCGCTTTCTCGACCTCGCCGCCGGTTTCAATACCGTCCTCTTCAACTACGCGCGCACGCTCGTGCGCCTCGCCGAAGAGAGCGCGAAGCCGAACGCCGAACGCCTGCCCGAGTTCACGGAGGCGCGCCGCGCCTCGCTCGAAAACGTGCTGTTCGCGCAGACGAACATGTATGACGATTACGAAAAAATGAAACTCGCCGACTCGCTCGACTTCATGCGCGAGGCTTACGGCGCGGATCACGAACTCGTCAAACGCGTCCTGATGGGCAAGACGCCCGAGGCGCGCGCCGCCGAACTCATCGACGGCTCGAAGTTGAAGGACGCGGCCTTCCGCAAGCAACTCGCGGCGGGCGGCAAAAAGGCGATTGACGAATCAACCGACCCGATGATCCAACTGGCGCGCGGCATCGACGCGCAAGCGCGCGAGTTGAGCAAGCGTTACAACAACGAAGTGCTCGCCGTCGAACGCTCGGCCTACGCCAAGATCGCGCGTGCTTTGTTCGACACCGAAGGCGATAAGATTTACCCCGATGCCACCTTCACGCTGCGTCTCTCCTACGGCGCGGTCAAGGGCTACACGGAGGACGGCAAGCCGGTCGCGCCCTACACCACGCTCGGCGGGCTCTACGAGCGCGTCAACCTGAAGGGCAACAAGTTTCCCTACGTCCTGCCGCCGCGCTGGATGGAGAAGAAGTCGGCGGTTGACCCGAAAACGCCCTTCAATCTCATCTCGACCAACGACATCATCGGCGGCAATTCCGGCTCGCCCCTCATTAATAAGAAGGGCGAACTGATCGGCCTCGTCTTCGACGGCAATCGCCAGTCAATCGTCGGCAACTTCTACTACGACGAGTCGGTCAACCGCACGATCTCGGTAGACTCGCGCGGGATGCTCGAAATCCTCCGCAAGATTTTCGACGCCAAAGAGATCGCGGACGAGTTGACGAGGTAAGCCGCGCCGACCCGTAGGGCGCATAACGTCGAAGGCGGTCGTGGGTTAAATCCACGGCCGCCTTCCTGCTTTTGAGTAAGAAATAAGATACGAAGCGATGAACGCGGGACGATGAACGATGAAGTAAAGACACCTGCTTTTACTTCATCGTTCATCATTCCGCGTTCATAATTCCGCTCATTCCGTCAGGTTGCGGTCGAGCGAGAGGGCGCGGATGGCGGCGTCGAGTTGGGGTTGGAGACGCGCGCGTTCTTCATTGGCGGCCTGCCGCTCTTTCGTCAGTTGCTCGATGCGCGTCTCCTGCTGGTCGGCTTTGGCGACGTAACGCGCGATGAGTTGTTTGGCCTCGGCGGTCTGCGCGAGCGTTTCGATGTTCTCGCGCAGGCGCGTCTGATCCTCGCTGATCTGCGCGAGTTCGGTATCTATCGCCGCGAGGCGCGCGTCTACGGCCGCGATGCGGCTCTTGAGATCGACAATGTTCTGGATGGCGGCGCGCGTCGTCTCGTCAAGGTACTGGCGCGAGACGAAGAGGCGAAGCTGGTCGGAGGTGATGTTGGTGAGCGCGAAGGTGTCCATGAGCGCCTGCCGCTCGGTGACGGTCAGTTCGGCGCGCTCGTGCGGTTTGAGTTCGACGCGGAAACGGTAGTAGCGCGCGCTGCGGCCTTCGGGCTTGGGCGTCTCTTTGTCGTCCAACTCCCAGCCCGGCCTGACCGGGTGTTCGACATAGACGACGCGCGTGTGCTCGGTCTGGTTTGAGAGCGTGTAGGTCTTCTTGTCCTGCCGGTGGTAATGCGCCTGGAAGACGCCGTTCAGGATGCGGACGAGGAAGGCGGGCGCGCGATCCTCTTTCTGGCGGACGGTGACGAGCGTGCCGAGGTCGAGCGCGAAGGAGATGAGACGCTGCTCCGCTGGTTTGAGTCGTTCCATGAGAGCCTCGCCCGCGTAGGCGTTGCCGTCGATGATGGTCATCGCGCCGTCTTCGAGCGTGAGCGTGGAGGTGTTCTTGAGGAGCATGCCGCTCATGGGGCGCTCGCGGCGCGCGGCCTCGTTGAAGATGGAGACGCGCGCGCCTTCCATGCGCGTTTGCAGGATGGGGATGAGCGCGGAGCGGTCGCGCTTGACGGTGACGGGCTGCCCGATCTGGTACTCGAACAGATCGCCCACTTCATTGCCTTCGGCCGCCGCTTCGACGCTCGTGCCGCTCGTGATGGCCTGGCCGAGCGAGATGCCGTCGGCGGCAGCGGCCTCCGCGCTTCTGTCGTTGAGGGCGAGATTGTCCACGCTGTTCGGCGCGAGGCGCAGGTCTTGTCTCTGGTCGCGGCGCAGGCGGCTGCCCGCCGACAATTCCTGCCGGGGCATGGGAGCCGCCGCAGGGGGCGGGGGCGGCATTTCCATCCGCTGTTGATTCATCAACCCCGCGCCGTTCGCGCTGAGATTCCCCTCGCCGGGTTCATAAACCTGCGGGTTGAGACGCAGGTCGCTCGGCATGGGAACGACGGGGCGGTAGCGGTAGAAAGGTTTCTGGATCGGCTGGATGAACGAGACCGGCGTGCCGGAGATGAGCGAGAGTTGCACTTCGTTCCAATCCTCTTCGCTCACGTTGTCAACGATAGCCCAGCCCTGAAAGAAGGGCTTGCCCGACGCGTCCAACACGACGCGGTAAGTGGTCTTCCAGATCGGCGCGGCGACCGTGTAGCTGACAAGCATCTCGCGCGCGCCCGCGCCGTCCGAGGTGACGACGATGGTTTTAGCGTCGCGCCGCCGGGCCGCGGCCGTCGCGCTGGCAAACTCGGCGATGTCGCGCCGCGTGCCCTCGTCAATCATTTTCACCGAGCGCACGTCGGCCAGCTCGAAACTCGACAACTCGCCGCCTTCCGAGGCGATGACGAGCGCGTGCGTGACGAGGGCGGGCTTATCCGCATCGATCTGCGAGCGGCGCTCTTCGACCGTGAGGATCGAGCCGGTGGCGGTGCGCCCAGCCGTCGTGGTGACGACGACGCGCGCGCCCTGCAATTGGCCGAGCACCCCGGCCAGCCCGCTGCTCTGCGTGGCGGAGGCGACGGAGAAGGGGATGTCCGCGATGCGCGCGGAGGGCGGCGCGGACGAGTTGTAACTGACCGCGCCGATGCGCCCCTGCCCTAGATCGAGCACGATCATGGACTTCAACACGTCGTCCACCTGCGACTGTTTGAAAGACAAGTTGACCTCCGCGTGCCCCGACACCATGCCGCGCCGCTCGATGTAGGCGACGCCGTTGCTATAGAGGATGACGCGGCGGATGGGCAGCGTCTGCCCCATCGCGCTGCCGCGCTCGGCGCGGTCGAGCGTGTACGCTGCTGCGGGCACGGTCGCGGGAAGGACGACCGTATTGGCGTTTGCGCGCGTGTTCGCGGCGGTGCGGCGCGCGGGGCGACGCGTTTGTGCCTGCGCGCTCATGGATAGGACGAGCAGGGTGACGACGAAAAGTTTGAGTCTCATTGAAGGGCCTCCAAAGGTGTGTGTGCGAAACTTGTTGATCGCTACAGGGAAGAACGGGCGCGGGCGGGCGCGCTTGCGTCTCGCGCTTCGATTGGCGCGAGAAAAGTTTGCGGAAACGGTGAAGCAGGGACGATGAAGCAGGAGCGATGAATGATGAAGTCGGGAACGATGAACGATGAATAAAAGCGTGTGCCTTTCATCCATCGTTCATCGCTCGACGGTTTCCTATTCGATGATCGGGGTTGATGCGGAGGCGGGTTTGCCGCCCGTGTCGCCGCCGCGCAGAGAGCCTGTCTGATCTATGTAAAAGGAGCGGCGGCCGAGTTTCGGGTAGCCGGTGGGCGTAGCCGTGGCCTCGTACCCGTCGCCGGAGACGGAGAGTTTGACCTCGTAGCCGTCTGTCTCCTGTAGTATGTGACTGCGAAGCTCGTTGTTCATGAACGTGCCGGCTTCGAGTTCTGCGAGCGTACCGAAGCGGCCTTGGCTCGCTTTGTGCGTTTCCTGCGCGGTGTGGAGCATTTGCAGTTTCCACAGCGCCCTGAATTCATTGCCACGGATGGTCGAGAGTTTCTGGCTGACAAGCGAGTTGGCCGCGAAAAGTGAGATCAGGTTCTTCGGCAGCCGGAGTTCGTGCATGAGGCCGTCGGATTCGCGCGTGGCAAGGTGTGTGATCGCGCCGGGGTTCGGGTCGAGGCGCATGACGTGGGCGCGGACGGCCGGGTCGTCAACGTCTTCGACGGACTTGATCACGTCCTCGAACATGCCCTTGAGCATCGCGTTCGAGGCGTAAACCTGCCCTATCGCCTGTTTGGACTGCCACCTCGTCGGGTCGCGGTAGCCCGCGCTGTTGGCGAGCGTCTCGCCGCTGTTGTAAGCCTCTGCGACGCGGCGCATCGTGGCCGCGTCGGGCGCGCCGACGAGGAAGCGGTCGATGAAGGCGAGCGTACCGTTTGAGAAGGTGAGCACTTCGACCTGCCCGTGCTTCTCGACGATGCTCTGTTCGGTTGCGCCCGCGAGGCCGATGGAGTTCAGGACGCGCGGCAGTAGTTTCTGCAAGCTCTCCTTGTCGTTCAAAGCGATGACGACGATGGGGCCTGACAGCGGTGGCGCGGAAGAGTCGCCGCCCTTGCTACGCGCGCGGCGCGCGCCGCCGAAGAGTTGGCTGCCGGGCATACCGACGGCGATCTCGTTGCCGAGCGCGGCGAGCAGTTCTTCGCGGATGCGAAAGTTGTTCGTCTTTTCAAACGCCGCGAGTTGTTCGCCGAACCCGCCTTTGCCGTCTTCGGACGCGCCCGCGAGGTCGGCGATTTTCATCAGTGAGGCGAGGTAGTCGTACATCTGCGGCAGGTCGAGCGAGACGCTGAGGAAGATGTCCGTTTCGGCGGGCAGCACGGCAGACGCTTCCGCGGCGATGGCCGGGCCTGAGAGCAGCACGGGGAGGAAGGGGATCGGGCGCGCCGGCTGATCGCCCGAGAGGTCTATGAAGAGGCCGCGCACGACGAGCGTATCCCCGTCGAGCGATGCGCCGACGCCGATTGACTCCGGCCACGAATCGTCGCGCATCCCCCGCCCGCCGAAGGCGAGCGACCCGAGCGTCTCTGCGAATCGCCGCGACTGCTCGCGCTGGCGTTCCTCTTCCAACTCCTTTTCACTCTTCGGCGTGGGCGTCGCTTCGGGCGTCGGCGGTATCGGCGGCGTTTCGGCTTCGGGCGAGACGGCCGAGTTCGTCGCGTTCGTCTTTACGCCCGTTCTGACGGAGACGTTCGCGTTTCCGTTCGCGTCCGTGCCCACCGTCGCGCTGCTCCCGAGGATGACTTCGGGGGTGTCCGGCTCGTCAATGATGAAGTCGGAGTTTGAGCGCGTGCCCTGCTTCTCTGCCTCCGCGCGCGCCAACTCCTCCTGCCGCCGGTACTCCTTCTCAAATGCCTCCATCTGCTGCTTCGTGCTCCTCGTCATGCGCACGGTGTTGAAATAGACGAAGAGCGTGTCGGTGCTGAAGCGCGTGCGCGCGGCCTGAAAGCCCGGCTCGTTGACGAGCAAAGCCTGATCCGTGCCGTGCAAGTCCTTGAACGTGAAGGCCGCGTTGCTGAGCGCGATGACGTTGCCGGAGCGTTTGATTTGAAACTGCGGCGCGGCGGGTCGCTTCGCGCGCACGTCGTCGGTCGCATTCTCCGCCGTCGCCTCGCCCGAGGACGAGACGCCAACGCCAACGCCGACGCCCGAAGCGACGCCCACGCCGAAGAG
>DATCWB010000581.1:0-13761 GCA_036566625.1 Pyrinomonadaceae bacterium | reverse complement strand
ACGCTGCTTTTCACGGTGCATTCAGGCTCTGCGTCGAGCGGTTGACCTATTCGTGCGCTGCTACAATGCACGGCAACTGAGGAAGCGCAAGCACCCGCGCTACCCTGCGCCTCTTGCTGCTTTGATTTAGACACTCCCCTTCTTAGCAAAACGTTGACATTTGTCTTCAACCGGCATAATTTTGCAGACGTTCGGTAGTTCTTATTGCTGTTAACAAAAGCCTCTTTTGTTAGCCTCACAAATCAGACTTCTTAAACTTCCATAGAAGAAGATATTCTGTCTTATTTACCGACTAGCAGTTTAATATCACCTTTATCAATCCCCCCCATAAATAGAACTACCGATAGTTATGAAGTAAATGGTTAAGCCCGGTACAGTTCTGCAAGATCAATATCGTGTCGTTCGTCAACTCGGACAGGGCGGGATGGGCGCAGTGTATGAAGCCATTGATGAAGAACTGAGTTGCTTAGTCGCCATTAAAGAAACACTCGTTGAGACCGACGAGCTCAAGCGCAAATTTAGAAAAGAAGCAAGTTTATTGGCGAATCTGGATCATCCGGTACTCCCAAAAGTCAGGCGTCACTTTGTTGAGAGTAATAGTCAGTTTCTGGTGATGGATTATATTGAAGGTGATGATCTGGCAGTCTTATTGGAAAAAAGAGACGGCAATCCTTTCCAAGTAGCAAAAGTATTAGTTTGGGCTGATCAGCTGCTTGATGCTTTAGAGGAATTGCATTTACGTAGGCCGCCTATTATTCATCACGACATCAAGCCCTCTAACTTGAAGCTCAAATCCAAGGACAGAATCATTCTGCTTGATTTCGGACTGGCTCGGGGGGCGGCGGGACAAATGCTCCAGACCATTTCCGAGTATCGAAGCAAAAATATTCATGGCTTCACGCGCGGCTATGCCCCCAAGGAACAGATTCTAAAGCAAGGTACTGACGCGCGGGCTGACCTTTACTCACTGGCTGCGACGCTCTGGACTCTCCTGACGGGTGAAGTGCCGCCCGACGCGCTCCAGCGCATGGGCGAGACCGATGATGGCAACCCTGATCCTTTGCGACCCGTTAACAAAATTAATCCGCAAGTCTCTTCGGCTGCCGCCGCAGTTTTGCAAAAAGCCCTTTCGCTCAACCGGGATCAACGTTATGCCGATGCAACTGAGATGCGCAGAGCATTGCGTGAAGCCAGAATAGAGGAGTTTTATCAGGCTGCTCACTCAGCCATGAAGGACGAGGAGTGGGGTACAGCCATTGAGCATTTGGAGATCATTCGCGGGCTTGACCCGTCCCGCAGCGACGCTGCGCTGCTGCTGCATCAAGCACAGCAAAAACAGCAACTCTCGACTATGTATGCTGATGGGCGCGAACATCTCGAAGCCGGTCGTATGCGCGAGGCGCTTGAACTATTCCAACAAATAGATGGCATACAGGGCGGCTATCAGGACGCGTCCACTTTAATCGAGAAGATACAAAGGACTATCGCCGCGCAAGAGGCCGAGGCTCTTTATGAGAGCGCCCTACAAGAGATGGCTCAAGAAAAATGGGCACTAGCTATCGAGCAGTTGCAGAAAGCATTAGACCTCATCCCCTCTCATGCTCAGGCGAAGCTCAAGCTGGACCATGCTCGGCAGCAGCGGGATTTGATGCTTCTCTACCACGCGGCGCTCAAGCACTATAAAGAAGGTCGCTGGCGCGAAGCGCTCAATGATTTACGACGGATTAAAGAGATTGATGAAAACTATAGGGACACAGTTAACCTCATCGAAAATTGTCAGAGGAAAATAGAAGAGCAACAAGTTGATTCTCATACCGGTGAAGCACAACAGTTGCAAGCTGTCGCAAGCCAGTCAACGGTTGATAAAAACTCATCAGAGATTGACTTAGCTACCGCAGAAGTTCCCGCCGCATTAAACGTGATTTCGTCAAAGGAGGACAGTTCGCAAGAGGTAGAGGACAGCTCTCAACAGAAAAAGGGAAAGTCGCGTTCCAAGCTGATCCTGAGTGTTGCGACGCTAGTGGTCGGTGCGATAGTTATTGCGGTGGCAGTCTCTATGATCAGCAACCGACGAGCCGAAGCTGCTAAAGCCGCAGAACAGCAATATAAAGTTGGGACGAATTTCTTAAATGACCAGAAATACGCAGAGGCCGAAGCTGCCCTTAGGGAAGCGATACGACTTAATCCTAATTATGCCTATGCCCACTTCAACTTGGGAAATGCATTGGACAAGCAGCAGAAGTATGCGGAGGCCGAAGTTGAATTTAGAGAAGCGATACAGCTCAATCCGAATGATGCTTATGCTTATAGTAACTTAGGAGAAACATTAAACGACCAGCAAAAACATGCAGAAGCAGAGGCCGAAATTAGAAAAGCGATAAAGCTCAAACCGAACATGGCCGACTTCCGATACAACTTAGGACTTACGTTACATGCTCAGGAGAAATATGGAGAGGCGGAAGCTGAATTTATAGAGGCGATAAGGCTCGAACCGAGTTACTTTGAGGCTTACACCGACTTTGGAAATACATTATATGCTCAGAAAAAGTATGCGGAAGCCGAGGCTCAATATAGAGCAGCGATCCGGATCGAGCCCAAATATGCTCCCGCCCACTACAACTTAGGGAACACATTACACTTTCAGAAAAATTATGCAGGAGCCGAAGTTGAGTATAAAGCAGCGATACAGCTCGGCCTGAATTTTGCTCCCTTACACTATAATTTAGGACTTATATTAAACGGCCGGAGGAAGTATGCCGAGGCCGAGGTTGAATTTAGAAAAGCTATACAACTCGATCCGAATCACGCAAGCGCTCACAACGATTTAGGTAATGCATTATCTGATCTGAAGAAGTATCCGGAGGCCGAGGCTGAATATAGAGCAGCGATCCAGATTGATCCGAATAATCCCTGGTTTCATGACAACTTAGGGCTTGCATTATACGCTCGGAAAAGGTATGCCGAGGCTGAGGTTGAGTTTAGAAAAGCTACGGAGCTTGAGCCGAATTATGCTCCTTTACACTATAACTTAGGACTTACATTATATGTACAGAAGAAGTATGCCGAAGCTGAAGTTGCTGCCGAAGAGGCAGTGCGCCTTGACCCATCAAACGCTAACCACACACAGCTTGTGAAAATGATAAAAGCACGCAGGTAACAACTATCGCGTAACTGCCTTACCTATCTGCCGGTCAGATGACTCGCATGGTGCTGTAGATTAGGAGTGTATGCCGTGCCGGGAAAAGTAATTCTGGAAGCAATCGCGGGGCCGCTGCTGGGCCAAAGCTATATTTTTGAAGAGCACGATACATTCATCTTCGGGCGAGATAACGACTGCCATGCCAGACTCTCAGAACACGACGTGACCGCCTCACGCCATCACTTTTTCATCGAGGTCAACCCTCCTGAAGCTCGCATTCAAGACCTCGGTAGTCGCAACGGTACCCGGGTCAACGGCGTCAGTTATGGCGGCCGCCCCGAGTTCATGACACCTGAAGAAGCCCGCGTCTTGAGCTTCCCCACAGTCGATATTAAGGATGATGATCAAATCGAAGTAGGAGTAACAGTCTTCAAGGTTAACGTCGAGGTTCCGGCAGTGTGTTTCGAGTGCGCGGTTATTATTCAAGACGATAAGAAAAACAAATGCCAATGGGAGAAAGGATTGTTCGTTTGCCCGAATTGTCGAGAGAAAGTCGAGCGGGAGGGATTTAGCACCAAGTTGGGAGCGCCGATGCAGTGCAACAGGTGCGGAAAGGACGCTTCCGCCGAGGTCACCTATGGTCACATCGGGGACTATACCTGTAAGGCATGTCAGACGGCAATTGAAACTATTCCGGCTGAACTACTGGATGTCATAGTTGAACGTGCCCACGGGCAAAACGAGATTGTTTCCAATTGTCTTGACAACTATGCACTCGGTGAGAAATTGGGCGAGGGGGGCATGGGTGCAGTCTACCGAGCGAGGCGTAATAATGATGGTGCTACTGTCGCGGTAAAGATGATGCTGGCTAAGGTAGCAGTAGACGAGCACATGCGGCAGATATTCAAACGAGAAATAGCCGTGACCGGCAGCCTTCGTCATCCGAACATTGTTCAATTGTTGGAACACTGCTCACTAGAGAACGTGTTTTGTTTTGTCATGGAATACTTAGCGGGCGGAAGCGTCTGGGATTTGATGAGAGGGGGCATCGATACGCTGTCTTTGGAGGAAGCCGGGTCAATTATATTGCAGGCTCTTGATGGATTGTCTTATGCACATGATCAGGGTTTCGTGCATCGTGACATCAAGCCGCAGAATATTCTGCTAACTTATCAGAGAGGCGGGGTGGCAAAGATTTCAGACTTCGGTCTTGCTAAGAGTTTTGAAACGGCTGGGCTGTCCGGCATGACCATTTCAGGTGAGGTGGCAGGAACCGTTTTTTTTATGCCACGTGAACAGATTATCAACTATAAATATTGCAAGCCAGTCAGCGATGTCTGGAGCATGGGAGCCACCTTCTACAATATGCTGACAGGAGAAACGCCACGTGATTACCCTCCGGGTCGTTCGCCGCAGGAAGTTGTCCTACGCGGCGAAATTGTGCCAATCCGACGACGTGATCCGACTATTCCCACAAACATCGCTGAAGTGATTGATCAGGCCGTAGCGAAAAGACCCGAAGACCGCTATCAGTCGGCGGCAGAGTTTCATGAAGCTTTAATCAAGGTGCTGTAGAAACCCGAAGTGACAATCTTGAAGGCATAGGTGTAATCCTGCTCCTCGAACAATGTTTAACACGGTGCGCCACTGCTTAAAATGTGACAAGTCGTTCCCCTTATATGACGATGGTGGAAATTCTTTAACGTTAAGCGAAGCCAAGAAACTGCTATCTCCCAAAGCAGCTAAAACAGAGATAGACTCTCCCAAACAGCAGCCCCTTCAACTTCAAACATCTGACAACCCTCACCCCCGAACTGGGTTTGTATGTCAGAAGTCTGGCGAGGATATAGATATAGCTGATTTCCTAGAAAGAAATTTTACTGTGCGTGCTCTTAGAAAGATATTTATTAAAATAGAGAGAGATTACCTATGGTCTAAAGACGCCTCTGAAAAGAAATTTCTTACATTAGTTGACTATAGTTGACTATATCGAAGTCCATTCATGATCGTGTGCGCGGTCAAGCCCGGTTATAAGGTTACATCCGATTCGATTGACCGCATGTGGCACACCTTCTTGCTCTTCACTAAGGACTATAAAACCTTCTGTGAAGTGTATCTCGGCATGTTCATCAACCACGAACCGTTCGAGCAGCCCGCACCCGCCGCATACTTGGAAACCCGATCCTTCGCCCAAGATTATTTTGGGTGGCTTGATGCTGAGCTATGGCCTCTTGAAGCTAAAGGCGACTGTGGCTGTGGTGAGTGATTGAACACAGCAAACGAACCCGGACGCGGCATGTAGCTACAGCGAAAGCTGCTAGACAAGTCGTTGGAGCGGATGGCGGAATAGGATGCCTCTAAAGTAGCGTCTTTGACGTAACTTTTTTAGCATTTGCCCGCTATCCCTGAATTCAACGTTTGAAGGAAAATCCACTTATGGAAGGATTATTTATGCACCTGATTTCTTTGACAAGTTTATTCTCACATTGGTTGATAAGGGACTTCTAGTAATACTTGCTTTAATAGTTGGCCTTTGGATCAATCGTCTTTACCTTCTGGAGGTTAGGCTGGTGGTATTGGGCCGCAAGCGGCTACGGCGAGCGAGTCTTCCGTGCGTTCATAGTGCTTCTTGGGGCATGGCTGATCTTTGCTTTGCTCTATACGCAGGTGGGTTTCGCAAGATGGGAGCCGCGGATGGTAAGTGAAAGTGATGCGGCAATAGCAAAACGTGAGGATGTAGGCGCGCCGCTGCGGCCACTACCGCGGTCTCTGTCATATAGTGCGAGTGTGATGATCTTGCAGAAGCCTGAGCCGCGCCCCGCCACGATTGCAGCGCAGACTCTAGTCATTTTAGAAACGATACTCGGCCCTTTACAGGCTGCTTTGCTGGCCCTCGCTATACGCCGCAAATTCATGCGGTAAAATGAAGCCACTAACGGAGATGTTTTGTTGGCTTCCCTATAACTACTGAGGATGCTCCGTATTCATACCTAACTCGGTTTTTAGGTAAGAACATTATTTTTCAACGAATTTTCTGAGTAATCATCTGAGGGTGATTTAGGTAAGAACTTTGAGATGAAATCGAGAGATAGCATGACTCTCAAATAATAGACTTACGGCTATTTTGGGTAAGAACATTATTTTCCGTGAACAAGTATTGATGACGGAGAATAATGTTTGTCCCTAAACAGGGCTGGCTCGGCGAGCGGCTGCGGTAGGTGCGGTTGGACGGGGCGCAGAGTCGGGAGGTGTGGGAGCGGGTGCGTGGAAGAGCCTTTGGGGGCGGCGCAGGGGAAGCGGGACGGGCATGCGCGACGCTTGAGGTGTTGCCGCCGAGCGCCGCGCCTTTCTCCCTCTCCCGCCTCACAGATTTCGTCGTCACGCGCAGGATCGAAAGTGTTCGCGAGAATTAAGCACCTGCCGATAGTGGATAGAGAAGCGTCTCCTGTAACCACTCTTTGTTGCCGCGCACGTCCTCCAGAAGTTTGTCGCACAGTTCCTGACGCTTCTCGTACAAGCGAAAGCCGGTGTTAGGGCGCAGATACCCGGCGGCGTTGGGATGCTTCCGGAACAACTCTTCCTCTCCCATGCGTTCAGCCCAACGGGCATAGCGGTCACGATTGTCCAACAGCGCCTTGACCAGAAATGGCATGACAATGGAGAAGTCGGCCTGCAAGCTTTCGGTCGTCTCTTCGTAGGTGTCCTTGTCAACCTTACCCCAGGTGACTGCCTCGGCGGGCGGACACGACGACAGAGAACCCTCGGTCACAGGCGCACTGACTATCTGCACGTCGAACGTGTAGCCACGGATATTCGGCAGCCCCATTATCTGCCCCAGTGCGGGCTCAGGCTGGAGGTTATAATTCTTCGGCACGCCGCCGCCGAGAACCAGCGTTGCCAGCGAGCGTGTGGGCTGTTCGAACAAGCCCCAGCGGTGATAGGCGCACGACTCGAACACCTCCGCATGCATGTCGAGGTCAAATCCGTATTGCTCGATCAACCCCGCCTTGCGCATCGCCCAGAGCTTCATCGAATTCAGGAAAATGCTCCCGTCCGCCGGCGCGCCGACCAGGATCGGGATAGCCATCTGCTGGCAGGTAGACAGGAGTCCGGCGGGCACGCCGTTCTTCTTCTCCTGCTCACCGTATAAAGCCCCCAGAAGATTCCGCATCTCGGTGCCGGTCATCCGCTTTTGAAATTCCGGGCGCGACAGGCACGCGCTGATAAAACGATCCTGATCGATCAACACGCCTTCATCGAAGGCCATGTCGGTGACGCGGATTGTCCCCTCCTCGCGCAAAGCCCCGTCGTCGGCAAATATCGGAACCTCATGAATGGGGCCGTCGCGGTATGCGTCCAGGTTCCGATGCCCGTCGTGGTAGCAGACGGCGTCGGTCGTGCTCAGATAGACAACCCACCCGGTTTTCAAGAGTGGGATGAGCCATGCCTGATGCTGTCCCGACACAGTCACCGGCCCCGACACCGCAACCGTCAGGGGACAGCCCGATCCGATGGCGCGGTCGAGAATGCTGTAGACCCGACGCAGAAACGCCCCGCCGAAAGCAGGCAGGCAGTGTGTAAACACCTCGTCCAATGTCTCACACTCATCTACCGGCCGCACCTCGACCCGTCGTCGCCCCCGGCCGGAAGTTCCCTTCTCGGGAGAGGCTCCCCCGCAGTCATTTGTATGTTTAGGCATGGCTTAAATATACAATCTGAAACGGGTCGGATGCAACGAGCGCAAAATTGCGGTCGGTCTACCCGGACGCCTGTTTTGCAGACGAGATGCCGGAGGAGGAAAGCAGGCGCGAGGAGCCGGAGCGGCGCAGCTTGCCGCAGCCTACACGCACTCTACGGACGACGAAGCGTAGCGGCCGACTTCCCTGTAGAAGGGTTACAGGCTGGCCTTGGGCATTGCTAGGCTCGCCAAGCTACTTCGTAGATGGAGACCGGCTGAACGCGGTTTTTGACGCTCATGGGCGGCAGTTGATGGAGTGTGAACTGTTTGTCGGCGGCTTCGATGACGGCGTGGCTGGAGAGGATTTGCCCGCCCTGCGCTCTGGATTCGAGGCGCGCGGCCAGGTTCACGGTGTCGCCGATGGCCGTGTACTCGGAGCGACGCTCGGAGCCGATGTAACCGACGGTGGCTTCGCCCGTGTGCAGGCCGATCCCGACGCTGATCTCCGGCAACCCTGCCGCGCGTAGCTCCTGATTGAGCGCTTCCATCTGGCGTTGCATCGCTACGGCAGCGGTCAGCGCGTTGGACGCATCCCGGGGTGTGGCGGCGGGCGCGCCGAATAAGGCCATCAGACCGTCGCCGATGTATTTGTCGAGCGTCCCGCCATGCGCGAAGATGATTTCGGTCATCGCGGAGAAGTAGAGGTTGAGGATTTGCACGACGCGTTCCGGCGGCGCGTGCTCGGAGATACTCGTGAAGCCGCGCACGTCGGCGAAGAGCACGGTCACGCGTTGATTCGCGCCGCCGAGTTTGAAAGACTCGGGGTCTTCGAGCATCTGGCGCACGACGTATTCGGGCATGAAGCGACTGTAGTTGGCGCGCGCCACCTCTTCGCGCGCCAGTCGTTCGTGCGCGCGCGCGCTCTCGACGGCGACGGCGGTCTGCGACGCGATGGCGGTCAGGAATTCCAGATCATCCCTGGTGAAGACGGCCGCAGGGTCGAGGCGGTCGGCATAGATCGCGCCGTGGACGCCCGACTCCGTGAGCAGCGGGGCGCAAATGGTCGAGCGCACGCCCTGCGAAATGACCGAATTTGCCTGTGCGAAGTGAGCGTCGGCTCTCGCGTCCTGCGAGAGGAGGGCAACCCGCTCGCCGAGCGCTTTGGTGAGGATCGTCCGGCTGACCGTGATCTGCTTCGTGCCGGGGTGATAGGCCTCATGCCGCGCTTTAATCCCGACGGGGCGGAGGCTCTCGAAGCCGTTCGTGATCGGCGATTCGTTGCCGAGCAGCGCGACGACACGATCCGCAGGCGTCACGCGGAGAATAATATCGGTCGCCTTATCGAAGATGGCTGCCAGATTAAAGACGGAGTTGAAGGTCTTATTAAGTTCGTAGAGCATGGCGAGAATGTCGGCCTTGCGACGCAACACCTGTAGCTCCGATAGTGAATCCTGCCCCTTGATAAACGCGGTCGCGCCCTCATGCGGCAGAGCGCGCGCGGAGACGGCGATCTGCGTCTTCCCTAAAGCGGCGTCTTCGTATTTGAGCGGCGCGGGTTGTTCCGCAGGCTGTTCCTGAAGGAAGCGGATCACGCTCCCGCCCACTTTTATCCGGTCGCCGTGGGCGAGTTGGCACTCGTCGCGTTGTTGCCCGTTGACCAGTATCCCGTTCGCGCTGCGCTTGAGGATGCCCCCGTTGACGACGCCGTTGATGACGAAGTATGCGCCGCCGCGCAGGACGATGTGCGCGTGCTGGCGAGAGGCGCGCGGGTCGTTGAGCGGCACGCTGTTATCAGGCGACCGGCCGATGGTGCATTGCCCCTGCCCGGTGAGCGCGTACTGCCACTTTCGGCCGCTGGCGTCTTCGATGTGGAGAACGGCCATCAGAGAGTTCCATCAATGGTGGAGCATTCAGTTTGTGACAACAGGTCGGGCGGCCGGATGACGAAGTGACGCAATCTCGCTTGCGAACATCAACTCGCGTCGTGCTCATCCTACAGCAATTTTTTCTGAAATGCTTAACCGTGCGCGTATTTAGTTATCAGCTAAAAAGGCGGCGGGCGGCGCGGCGGCGGACGCCGGTCTCCGCCCGGAGGCGGATAGCCGCCACCTTCATGCGGCGGCGGGTGCGGCGGACGAAATTGCTCGCGTTGCCGCTGGTCTTCCAATTCCTGTTGCTTCCTTCTCCGTAAATCCTCGGCGCGCTGCGCGTCATATTCGGCGGCGGCGTTGTTGACCGGCGGAGAAGTTGAAGCGGGCGCCTGAATCACAAGGCCGGACTTGTTGGCCGAAGTTTCGGCGGGCGTAAAGCCCTTCGACCCCTCGGCGTTCACGGCGGAGCCGCCCGTTGCCCCCGTCTCCACGGATGAGGATTGACCGGCTGTAGTCTGTGACTCGGCGGCGGGGCGCACCTGCGACGAAGATGATAACGTCCGCCCCGAAGCGGAAGTGGAATCCGAAGTTTGACGGGTGGCTTCGGCCTGCGTCGTGTCAGGCAGAGCGGACTGCGTGTCGGCAGTCGCGCCGGGCTGAGTTTCGGCTTGCGTAGCGGAAGTGGCCGGGAGCGCGGCGGGGCTACGCAAAAGCGGGAACGCGACAAAGGCGCAGGCGACGAGTACGGCGAGGGCGACGCCGGCGAGCATGACCGGCGAACTCTTGCGCGCGCTCTCCGCAGGGGGCTCATGAAAAGAGGTGTGTGAGTATGACTTGATCGACGCGCGCGTCCGGTCGAGTGAGGAATCAACTATCGTCGCTTCGCTTTCCGTCAGCGACGCGTGAGGACGCTGCCGCGTCTGCGAGAGCACGGAAGGCGTCGCGTGTTGCCCGGCAAACATTTGTGTTCCGCTATCGACCAGCGTGGCCTCGTTGCGAGACTGCTGGTTGAGGGTGCGCGCGGCAGCGGCCTGCGGTGTGGTGCGCGCGATACCGGCCGTCGCCTGCCGCAGGGCGGTGCGCATCTCGGCCGCCGTCGCGGGGCGCAGCGCGGCCTTCAAGGCCATCGCGCGGTGCAGGATTTTACTGACCGACTCGGGCACTTGCGCATGTGCGAGGTGAGCGGGGCGCAGCGGGTCGGGCTGCTGGTTGATCATCGCGCTGGCGCGCGTCAGCGCGTCAACGGGCACGACGCCGGTCATCAAATGATAGAGGGTCGCGGCGAGCGAGTAGAGGTCGCTGCGCGTATCGGTGCCCGTCCCCTGAATCTGTTCGAGCGGCGCGTAGCTGCGCGAGTAGCCGAAGACGCTGGCCGTCTGGCTGACGCGCGTCTCGGTGGCCGCGCCCTTCGCCAGGCCGAAGTCGAGCAGCACGATCTGGCCGCGCGCCGTCAGTTTCATGTTCTGCGGCTTGATGTCGCGGTGGACGATGGGCGGTTCGTGCGTGTGCAGGTAGTCGAGCGCGTCGAGCAATTCGTCGGCCCAGCGCAATGCTTCGGCGAGCGGGAACGCGCCGCGCCGTTGCAGCAACTCAGCCAGTTCGTCACCCTCGATAAACTCCATGACGAGAAACTGCCCCTCACCCTCGACGAAGTGGTCGCTGACTCTGGGCAGCGCGACGTGGCGCAGGTGGTTCAACAAATGCGCCTCGCGCTCGAACGCCTTGCGCAGCGTCGGGTCGTCGAAAAAAGTCTGCTTGATGGCGACCGTGCTGTGAAAACGTTCGTCGGTGGCGACGTAAACAGCGCCCATGCCGCCCTGCCCGATCTGTTTCGTGACGCGATAACGGTTTTGGAGCAATGCACCGGGTTCAATCATAATGTGGTTTGTTGTGACTCCTTCGTGTCGGGCGGGGCGGGCGAAATGGCTAACTCGGATGAGATTGAATACTGCGGCGGGCGGGCGAGCGATCTTTGAGGATCGCCCTTGCAATCCAGAATACCCGATTGAACTTGATTAGATCAACACTTATATTGCCCCGTTCGAGGCCACTGAGGCACGGGGCGGTAAACTCAAGCCCAGCGCTTCTTTTGTACGAGCACCTGGAAACTCTCGCTCATCCCGCCGGGCAGAATCATCTCGCGCGCGCCGAGCCGCAGCCGCAAGCTTTCGCCTTCGCCGCCCAGGCGCGACGTGAGACGCTCAAGTTGATCGAGCAATCCCGCGCGCAACAAAAACTCGTCCTGACGCTCAAGCGAAATCGTTTCCAGACCCGCCGCTTCCCCCGCCCGTTTGATCTGAGTCCAATCTATCGTCGTCGTCAGATCGTGCTCGCCGGGGTGCGCGAGCACGTCCGAGACGAACTGATGCTCACGAAAGCCACGCAGCGTTCCGTCGCGGCGTTGCGATAGCCCGTAGAGTTCTTCCGCCTCCGCGCCGTAATCGACCGTCACGACATAGCCGCGTCGCAGAGACTTTGCCGCGCGTTCGATCCACTCCCCGGCCGCCAGATTAACTTCCGCGATCTGACCTTCCGCGAGCGCGATGCCCATTTGCGCGAAATGCGCTTCGAGTTGCGTGGTGGTCGGCTCTCGTTCGCTCCAACAGAAGCCGCCCGCTTCGTCTAAAGCGACGCACAACTCGCGCAGCCGGCCGCCGCGCATACGCACGCGATGCACGGGAAACGCATCGAGCAACTCGTTACTGAAAATCACCCCGGCCTCGAACGAAAGGCCGCGCCCGTCGTTTTGACAAAACTCGACACGGTCTGCGAATGCCGAGAGATTTTCGCGGGCGCGGAGGCGCGCGTCTTCGCTGGTCTCGTCAATGTGATAGCGGGTGGCTTGAAAGACGCGCGGGTGATCGCGTTCCAGAGTTTCGAGTGCGACGCGCGCGAAATCGCCCGCGCCCGCGCCCGCTTCGAGAATTGTCCAATGGGGCGGCGCGCCGAGTTCATCGTGGAGCGAGGCGAAGTAGCGTGCGCAGGTGGCGGCGAAGAGGGGGCTGCGTTCCGGACTGGTGCGATAGTCGCCCCCGTGGCGACCCCAGCGCGGGCGACCGGCGCGCCGGTAATAGCCCTCGCGCTCGTCGTAGAGGGCGGCGGCCATCCAGTCGCGGAATGAGATCGCGCCCTCGCGCCCGATCTTCGCGCGGAGGCGTTCGGCCAGAGTCGGCTGGTCGGGCGAACTCATTGCTCCGCAGAGTCGGTATGTTTGTCGAGCAGGCGCGTGGTGTGATCCGTGACGCTTGGCGGGTGCAGGATTTCGGCTGTGTGTACCTGCGGCTGGCGGTAATCGTTGACGGGCACGCCCTGCGCGTGTGGCAGAGGCTCATGGGCGGGCGAGTGCAGGCGCGACGCAATCGGCGGCGTGTAGAGTTGCGGCGGCGGCGCAACGTGCGGGGCGCGGGGCGCGCCGTCCTGAAAAAACACTGCGAAGATGATCCGTATCAAGCCGATCAGTATCCCGAGTGCGCCGAACATCATGAATTCCTGCGGAGTGCCTATCGCTTCGTGCATGATCCCGAAAAAGGGGAGGAGTAGAATACTAGCCAGGAAGATCGCGATGCCTTTCCGCACGCCGCGTCGCCGGGGCGACATCGGTCGCAGGCCGACGGCTTCGTGGCCCGCCGCTGCCACATGCGCGGGCAGCGCGCCGCCCGTCACCAGCAAATCTCCGACGACGACGAGCGGAAACCCGCAGCGCGAACAGAAGCGCACCTCCGCGCTCACTTGCGACTGGCCGCATTTCGGGCAATACATTGGGAGACCCTTTCTGATGGTTAAACGGAGATACGGCGCGACGATTAACGCACGCCGCCTAAGACTACGTTCCGAGAGCCGCCAAAGTTCGACGCCTCCTGCCGGTTCAGAGCCACGGGAGACGTTCGTCCGAGAACAAACGGAAGGTCGCGAAGGCGCGACCCTGATGATGCGCGGCGCGCGCGAGCGTGGCCGACAAAAGCGCGAAGAGCGTTTGCATCTCGCCCGGCGGCACGGCGATCTCTTTCGACAAAGCGGCGTCAGTTTCGACGAGCGCGAAGCCGCGCCCGCGCGTCGCCTCGACCTCCGCCAGA
>DATCWB010000580.1:0-5697 GCA_036566625.1 Pyrinomonadaceae bacterium | reverse complement strand
CGCTCGCGAAAACTGAGCGGCCATGTGCGACACTTTTGATTCTAAATCCCCACCCGCCCTTTTTCAACCCTTTCCCGCGCCCCTCTCGCCCGCGTGAAACAGCAACAGCCCGCGCCGCCGCTCGACGCTCGCCCCGCCCGGCAATTCCGCCACGCGCCCGCCGCGCACACCATCCAATAATGCGACGACCGCTTCGATATGCGTCGCTTCGATTCGACGCAAATTTCCGCGCTCCGAGTTGAGCCAGGCGCGCAAGGCGTAACCGAGCACAGCCCCTCCGGCCCCGCGCAACACTTCGACGCTGAGCGCCGTGGAATCTTCTTTCGCAGCGACTTCCTGGTCTGCCGCCCATCGCGCACGCGCGCCGCTGTCCGCACGCTTCGTCGCCGCCTTCGACAACGCATGGCGGCGGGCTTCTTCCAGCAGCTTTCAGCCCAGATGCTCCAGCGCGTCCGCCTCCGCACTGAGCAACGCGGCGGTGCGCGCCAGTGTCTCGACCACACGCGGGTTAAACGTCCGCAACAACGGCAACAACTGCCGCCGCACGCGCACGCGCGCGAAACGCTCGTCCTCATTCATCTCGTCCGAGCGCACACGGACACCGCGCGCCGCGCAATACTCCACAGTCTCCGCGCGCCGCGCCCAGCCGAGCAGCGGGCGCACGAGCAGCAGATCGTCTCCGCTCTCGTCGAAGGGGCGGCAATCGCGCATCCCACCGAGTCCGCGCGCCCCGCTCCCGCGCATCAACGCCAGCAACAACGTCTCCGCCTGATCCTCGACCGTGTGCGCCACCGCCACCGCGCGCGCCTCCCACTCGCGCGCCGCGCGCCCCAAAAACTCGTAACGCGCGCGACGCGCCGCCTGCTCCAGATTGTCGCGCGTCGCGCGCGCACGCATCGCCACGGACGCGTGCCCGACCGTCACCTCATAACCCAACGCACCGGCCAACTCCGCCACGAAGCGCGCGTCGCATGCGCCCGCCTCGCCGCGCAATTCGTGGTTCAGGTGCGCGACTCTGACGGTCAGAGCCAGCCGCCGCGCTTTGATCAATTCGTCGAACGCCAGCAGGAGCGCGGTCGAATCCGCCCCGCCCGAGACGGCGACGACGACCCGCGCGCCCGTGGGCAACGCGAGCCGTCTCCACCTTTGCGCCAAACGCCGGGCGAACCGACTCAAGGGTCGTTTCGTCCCGGCGTTTGGGGGAGTCTGTTGTGATTCGAGTTTCTTCATCGAGCAGGCGGCGCGCGTCTTCGTTCCGGGGCGCGCATCTGCTCACAGCATAAAACTCTCCCGGCGTTTCAGGGAAGCGAGGGCTTCACGAGCGGCGATTCCTTGTCGTCAACGTAGACGCTCAGCACGCTTTCGTTACCGGGGAAGATGAAGGTGTGATTCGTCACGAGGAGCGAACCGTGCTTGTCGAAGGCGGCGTTGGCCGGCGAGTTGAACGGCGCGATGGGAGGAGGAGCGTCCTGTGTGCAGGGCGCGTTTCCGATCCGTGCCACTTCCTCGCCCACCGGACTGAGCACCGACACGCCGGAAGCGCAGGGCGAGGCCAGCATCACGTAGAGTTTGCCCGAGTTGCCGAAGGCGATGCCGTCCGGCCCATCGCCGTTGTACTGGTGGAAGACTTGCAGGTCGGCCGCGGTCGGCGCGTCAACCAGCGGCAGCGTGTAGATTTTGCCGCCGGTGAAGCCCATCGGGCCAATGCCTTCGGCGGTGACGACGAAGTAGATTTTCGTCCGGTCGGGATTGATGCGGATGCCGTTCGGGCCGAAGGGCGTGGCGATGCTGGCATCCTGAAACCAGATTTGCGGAGTGCCGCCGCCCGGCGCGATGCGCCAGATGATTCCTTGCAGCGAATCGGTGAGATAGAGATTGCCCGCCGGGTCGAAAGCGATGTCGTTCGGGAGCGGCGGCGCTTCGTAGGGCGGAAGGTTCGGCACGGGCGTCGCATACACGGTCTGGACGCCGCTGCCGAGGTCTATGCGCACGATGCCGCGCTGGGTGTTGACGACGTAGAGGCGACCCTGCCCGTCGAAAGCGACGCATGAATTGGCGTGCTCCTGGCTGAGGTCTTCACCCTCTATCTGGATGGTTTCAAGTTGTTCGCCGGTGCGCGTGTCATAGACGACGACGATTGAGGGCGGCCCTCCCGCCGTGCCGAAGCGCGCGGGGCCGGAGACGTAAGCCTTGTTGCCTTTGACGGCGATGCCTTCGGGCGAGCCGGGCGGCACGGGGAACGTGCCGAGCGTTTGCACGTCGCCGTAGGGGCGCGTCTGCGAGTTATCGGCGAATGCCGTCAGTGGTAAAACAGCGAACGCGAGCAGGCAGGACACGAGCGTCTTGCTTAACAGTTTCTTTAGGTGGGTCATTGCGGCTCCTTAAAAAATGGTGAGTATGTTGATAACTTTGGGACGCTTAAGATGTCCCGCATAATGGCCGAAAATTGCCGGGGCAACGTCTGGCGGCGCGTTTTAAAGTCGAATAAAACTTCGCTTGCGCGTTCCCCGATCATCGTCCCACCTACTAACGCGCGGCTTTTACCGAAAAGGGATCACCCGTCGCAATTTATTTTTGTGCGCGACCACGGCGTCAGCGCGACCTTTGTCCGCGAACTGCGCGCGCACGCGGCTACGGACGCCTCGCGGTCGAGCGGTTGCGCCGCCTTGGAGACCACGGCGTCTCGGCCAGCTACATTCAAAAAATGAGAAGCAACAACGGCGCGCTCTCGCTCGAACGGATAATCGAGATGCGGGATCGTGGGGTAGGTAGAGAGTAGAAGGGGCGGGCAATGCAAAGCGGAAGGGCGAAAGCGAAGACGGAGTTCCCGCCTCACTTTCGCCCTTCCGCTTTCCGCCGTCCGCGCGCCCTTCGCCAGCCTACTTTCCGCTCTCCGCCCGGCCTTCCGGTTTCCACTGATCAAGCGACGATCATCGTGCCCGTGCCTTCGTCGGTGAAGACTTCGGAGAGCAGCGTGTTGCGTAGACTGCCTTTGATGATGTGCGCGCTGCGGACGCCCCGGTGCAATAGCTCCGTGATGTTTTGCAACTTTGGGATCATGCCGCCCGTGGCGACGCCGTCCTTGAGTAGTTTCGTCACTTCGTCAACCGTCAGGCGCGAGAGTTTCGTCGCCGACTCGCCCGGCCGCAGGTAAAGCCCGTCCACGTCGCTCAACAAAATCAGCTTCTCCGCCTCCAGACGCACGGCGATTTCGGCGGCGATGGTGTCGGCGTTGATGTTGAAGACGCGCCCTCCCGAGTCCGCGCCGAGCGGCGAGACGACGGGGAGGTAATCGTGATCGAGCAGCACGCGCAGCAGCCGGTCGTCAATTTCCAGCACGTCGCCGACGTGCCCGTAGTCAATGCGCTCGCTCTCGCCCGTCGCTTCATTCAACACGTCCTTCGGCGGTCGGCGTTCGGCCATCACGATGTTGCCGTCAACGCCCGATAAGCCCACGGCGTTGACTCCGTGATTGCGCAGCGCGGCGAGAATATCGGTGTTGATCTTGCCTGCGAAGATCATCTTCGCCATGTCGAGCGTGGCGTCGTCGGTGACGCGCCGCCCGTTGATGATCGTCTGCTCGACGCCCAACTGCTCCGCCAACTCCGTCAATTGCTTGCCGCCGCCATGCACCACGCACAGGCGTATGCCCACCTGATGCATCAACGCCAATTCCTCGCAGAGCGAACGGAGATTCTCGTGATCCTCCGTCAGCTTGCCGGATATTTTGACGACGAAAGTCTTGCCCTTGAAACGCTGGATGTAGGGCAGGGCTTCGCGCAACAGGTCGAGTCGCGGCTGGCTCATAGTTCCTCCGGGTGACAGGTGACAAGTGACAAGTGACAGGATAAAAGACGAGTCTTTTGTTTTAACTTGTCACCTGTCACTCGTCACCTGTCACTGCTTTCATTACTGCTTTTTGCGCGTGCAGGCGGTTCTCCGCTTCGTCTATGACGACCGAGGCGGCCGAGTCGATGACGCCGTCCGTCACGATGACGTTGCGGCGCACGGGCAGGCAGTGCATGAAGATGCCGCCACGGGTGCGTCGCATCTTCGCCTCGTCAACGATCCAGCGGTTGCGGTATTCGGCGCGCGTCTCGATGTCGTCTTCGGGCGCGCCGTAAAACATCTTGCTGCCCCAACTCTTCGCGTAGACGACCTCCGCGCCGTCGAAGGCCGCATCCACGTCGTTCGTCACGCTGACGCTTGTGCCCGCGTCGAACGCCTGCTCGTTCAGTTGGCCGACGAGTTCGTCGTCGAGTTCGTAGCCGGGCGGGTGCGCGATGGTGAGTTCGTGTCCCAACTGCGCAGCCGCGAGCGCGAAGCTGTTCGGCACGGCCATCGGCAGCGGCTTCGGATGCCACGCCCACGTCAGCAGCACGCGCTTCCGTCCCGCGCCGAGTTTTTCCCGGATGGTCAGCATGTCGGCGAGCGCCTGGCAGGGGTGATGCATCGCCGATTCGAGATTGATGACCGGCACTTCGCTGTGGCGCGCAAACGCCGCGAGGATGGGATCGCGCCGCTCCTCTTTCCAATCCCTGAGCGCGGCGAACGTGCGCACGCCGATGCCTGCGCAGTAACGCCCGAGCACGCGCACGAACTCCGCGACATGCTCGGTCTTGTCCGCGTCCATCACCACGCCGTCGCGGTGTTCGAGCGTCCAACTCGTGCCGCCGGGTTCGAGCACGACCGCGTTGCCGCCGAGTTCGTAAATCCCGACCTGCATCGAAGCGCGCGTGCGCAGACTGGGGTTGAAGAAGACGAGCGCGAGGGACTTGCCCGCGAGCGGCCGCGACGCGTCCTCGCCGCGCTTGAACCGCGCCGCCGCTTCGAGCAGACGCTCGAGTTCATCGCGCGTCCAGTCTCCGGTTGTCAGAAAATCTCTCGGCATCTTTTTATAGAATTCGTTTCAACGCTGCGACGAACAAGTCGATCTCTTCCCGCGTCAGGCAGAGCGGCGGCAAGAGCCTGAGCACGCGCGCGTCGCTCGAAGTGCCCGTGATGATGCGCTCGCCGAGCAACGCCTGGTGCACCTTCGCGGCGATCTCATCCGAGAATTCCAGACCCAGCAACAACCCCGCGCCGCGCACACGCGCCACCTGCGGCACGCCCTCAAGCGATTCTCGCAAGTGTCGCTCGGAGGCGCGTGCGTTCTCAAGCATGCCGTCCCCTTCAATCGCTTCGAGCGTCGCCGCGACGGCCGCCATCGCCAGCATCCCGCCGCCGAACGTCGTGCCGAGGTCGTTCTCTTTGATGTGCGCGGCGACCGCCCCGGTCGTCAAACACGCGCCGACGGGCACGCCGCTCCCCAGAGCCTTCGCCAGCGTGATGATGTCCGGCACAACCGAAGCGCCGCGCTTGCTTCCGGCAAAAAACCATTCGCCCGTGCGCCCGATGCCCGTCTGCACCTCATCATAGATCAAGAGCATCCCCCGCTCGTCGCACAACTCGCGCAGCGCGCGATAGAACTCCGGTTCGGCCTCACGCACGCCCGCCATTGATTGAATCGGCTCAAGCATCACGGCGGCGATTGTCTCGTCCGCCAGCGCGGCGACAGATTCGAAGGAACCAAACTCCGCGCACACGTGGCCGGGCACGTTCGGTCGCCCGATCTCTCTATACTTTCCTAAAAACGTCGCGCTGATCGCGTCGGCCGTGCGCCCGTGAAAGCTGCCCGTGAACGTGATGATGTTTTCG
>DATCWB010000579.1:0-2708 GCA_036566625.1 Pyrinomonadaceae bacterium | reverse complement strand
CGCTTCTCGTATGATGGCTGCGCTCAGATTAATTTGTCGGTTCGGCGTCGTATCGCATCTAATTTCAGCCCTGCGGTCGGGCGCGGATTTTAGCGGCGCAAAGGAGAATCCGGAATGATGGAATCGAAACAGGCGGCGATGACGGGCAACAAGGCCGGCGCGCTTATGCCCGAACGGCGACACACGCAGGTCGAGATCGAAGCGAGCCTCGACCAGTTGAGCCGCTGGATGGACGGACTCTTTCGCATCCCCGGCACGGGCTGGCGGTTCGGCTTGGACGCCATCGTCGGTCTCATTCCCGGCGTCGGCGATACCGTCTCGACGCTCACGGGCTTCTACATCCTCGTGGCGGGCGTGCGCTACCGCGTCTCGAAAGTGACGCTGCTGCGCATGGGACTCAACATCGGCGTGGACTATCTCTTCGGCGCGATCCCCGTCATCGGCGACCTCTTCGACATGGCGTGGAAATCGAACCAGCGCAACGTGGAACTGCTGCGCCGCCGCGCGACCGTTTCGGCCGAAGACGCGCACTCCGGCCGCACGAGCGACTGGCTTTTCGTCGGCCTCGTCATGCTCGCGTTGCTCGCGCTGCTCGTCGGGTCGATCACCATCCTCTGGCTCATCCTCAGATTCCTCGCCGGGCAGCTTTCGTCCATCTTCTAAACGGAGTTTGACGCCCCACGAAACCGAAGCGGGCGATCCTCTCGACAGGATCGCCCGCTTTCTTTTCGTCAAACGTTCGCGCGTTCGCGCGAGACGTTTACAAGTTTGGTCTCTCAACTCTTGTGCGCGGCGAACACGCGTTCCAACGCGCCTTCAACCGTGCTCAGGCCGCCCGCGCCCGCCGCGAAAATGTTCAGCTTTCCATCGCCGTCGTACAGGTAATAGGCGGGCACGTCCGTACTCTCGTGCTGAAACGCCTCGCTCAGTTTGCCTTCGTTGTCCACGGCGCACGGCTCCGTGATGTTGCTGAGCGCGACGACCTCGCGCACCTTCTCCGTGTCCGTGTCGGCCTCTCCGCGCGGCGTGTGGACGGCGATGACGCAGAGTCCCTCATACCTATCGCGCAGGGCGGCCACGCGCGCAAGGTTGTCTATGCAGATGTCGCAACTGACAGACCAGAAGTGGACGAGCGTCGGGTGACCCTTCGCTTCCGCCGCGGCGCGCGCGCCCGTCGCGTTAAACCACTCCGTCGCCCCCTCCAGCGAAGGCATATCCGTCCCCGTCCTCTGCATAAAAATCCCTCTCCCGGTAAATGACAAACAGTAAATAGTTGGAGCGCGCCTTCCCCGTTCGCCTGCTTACCGCTCACCACTTACTAACCGCCGGAGGCCGCACGCACGCGACTCATGCGCCGCGCGCCGGGGTCTCCATCCGGTAAACAGCCGACGTGCAACTCTCGCACGACTTTGTAGCGCAGGACGCCTTCGCGGTCAATCGCCGAGAGGTCTTTCGAGGCGTTCGCCGGTCAGAGTTCCGGGTGGCGCGCGACGAAATCAATGAGGGCGTGGACGTAGGCGGGAAAGGACGGGCAGGAGACGCCGTGCGGCGCGAGCAATTGAACGGCGCGGCTGGTGTCGTAAGTCTGTTCGAGGAAGAAATAGGGCACGCCGACGCGCGGAAGTTTCGACAACTTCGACGAGAGCGGCAGCCCGAGCGTCGCGCGCACGAGCGACTTCGGCAAACGGATGCGCGAACCGCGCCCCACGAGCGCGTGCGAGATCGCCTCGAAGAGTTCGGCGGTGGTCAGCGGGCGCGGGTCGGCCAGTTGCACCGTCGCCCCTGTGGCGCGTTCGTCGTGGGCTAGAGCCGCCATCGCCGCGACCACGAAATCAACCGGCACGACGTTCAGGGTCACGTCGCGGTTGCCGATGTTCACGAGCGACAACAATCGCGGCGACATGCGCAGGTACTTGATCAGGTAATAGATGCCGTCGTACTTCGCTGTCTCGCCCGTCCGCGAATCGCCACACACGACCGCCGGGCGATGAATCGTCAACGGCAACTCCGACTTCAACCTCTCGACTTCCAACTCGGCGAGATACTTCGTCTCCTCATAAAAATTACGGAAGCCCGCCGCATGTTCCAACTCGTCCTCTTGAATCACGCCCGTGCGCAGTCCCGCGACGTAGCAGGTCGAGACGTAATGATAGCGGCTGAGACGCGAACAGGCGCGCGCAAATTCGTTGACGTTCCGCGTGCCCTCCACGTTGACGAGCATCGCCGGTTCGCGCCGCACGCCCAGATCGTAGATCGCCGCCAGATGAAACAGCACGGTCGTCTCCATCCGCGCCCGTTCAAACTCCCTCTCGCTCATCCCCAGACGCGCGCGCGTGATGTCGCCCTCGACGATTTGAAAACGCTCTGCGCCCGCGCCCGTCTCTTCCGCGAGGCGCACTATCTCCGCCTGCGCGCGCGACACGAACGCGGGTTGCACCAGCAACAAAAACCGCGCGCCGCCGCGCGCCAACTCCTTGATCAAACGCGCGGCGATGAAGCCGGGAAAGCCTGTCAGGAAAATTGTTTCTTGAGACAACATAAAAAATTTGTTCACCACCGAGAGAGCAGAGAGGACAGGGGAGGCACGGGGAAAGCATCTCTGATCTAAACTTTCAATTCTGAATAAATTTCGGCGGCATCGCTCAGCCGCGCTGCACGCCGCCTTCGCGGTCGGTGTATTTACCCCACCCTTGACCAAAGGGAACGCC
>DATCWB010000578.1:0-6813 GCA_036566625.1 Pyrinomonadaceae bacterium | reverse complement strand
AGCATCAATGCGAAAGTTCTTCTAAGCAAAATTCCATCTCCTCTAAAATTTCAAGTTCCGCCGGACGCATGCTTGGCAACCGTCGTGCCAGCGCGCGGCGCATACCGCGACGCGGTAAATTTCGATATGAATGTCGGTCAGGCGCGCCGCCGCGCCGAAAGCCGGGCGGTGAAATTCTTTCTACTGGCGGGTTTCTGCTGCGCTACGGCGAAGTCGAGGAAAATTTCGCGCCGCCCGCACGGCATTCCAAATCGACAGGAGTTGAACTTCGCTTTGTGTTAATCTCTGCGTTCAGGGAGAGAGGGGAGTTATGCGACGACGCGAAGGCGATGGCTGCCCTGTGGCGGGCGCGTTACAGGTGGTCGGCGATAAATGGACGCTGCTCATCGTGCGCGACCTGGCGCGCGCGCCGCGCCGCACAACCGAACTCATCGACGCGCTCCATCCCATCAGCAGCCGCACCCTCGTCGGCCGCCTCCGCGACATGGAGCAGGACTCGCTCGTCGAACGCCGCGACTACGGCGGCAGCCCGCCGCACGTCGAGTATGCGCTGACGGCGCGCGGCCGACTCCTCCTCCCCATGCTCGACACCCTGCGCCAACTCGGCATCGCGCTCGGCTGCAACGAATGCGAAGACCGCCGCGCGCACCTCGGCGACTATTGCGACGCCTGCCCGCACCGGCAAGCGCGCGAACACACGCCCGCCGCCCCCAGTCGCCGGCGCGACGATTCAATCGTGCTCTTGTAATTTGAGCCTCCTGCCGGGGTGCCTCTCTCCGGAGCACTCTCAACTTTTATTGACACTGCAAAATCGTTGGTGTAATTTTCATGTGCTCGTGCACACATGCTGATGGCCTCCTCAGACCCTCAGCTAACACTTAACAGAGAAGATTACAGTCCGCACCACTGCCATCTCTGTAATCCCTCCCACCAATAAGGAGCATACCCAATGAAAACAGTTAGGATAGTCCTGACATCATTCATTATCACTCTTGCCGCGATAGCAGTTCCCGTCGCGGTCTTGGCCGTCTGTGAAGCCGAAAAAGTTATAGACGGCAGGACGTGTACGCTGGACGGCGAGACGCGCCATCAAACTTCACACGGCGAAATAACCATCTGCCACTACTCGTGCCCGGGCTGAGGTTCGGCGCCGGAACCAGACCCGGCCGGTTAGCACCGCCTTAAGTTTATCTTTCGTCGGTCAACTATTTATGAACAAGAATGTCGGTGCCTCGTCGCTTTGCCACCGGCATTCTTGTTCATCCGCTATGTTTTTCACTTACAATCATGCCTAGACGTTCAATCCTATCTCTACCTATCGCCGTCGGCATCGTTCTCAGCGCAGTTGTGGCGGCTCTAATTCTAACTTCGAGGTCGTGGTCAGGTCAGCCGGATAACTTTGATAGATTAACCGCAGAAGTTGCATCCCTGAACGGCCAACCGCTCCCTGCGCATCAACTACTCGACCTTGAAAGTAAGGAAGTGCTTGTTGACACGCTGAGCCGGGGGCGCATTCTTTTAGTCTTCTTGACCACCAGTTGCGACGCATGCATACAGCAGGCTAACTTGCTATCAGAACTCCAGCAGCACCCCCCTCCGAACCTCCGCATTTATGGTGTCGGCTTTGAGCGGCCAGCACTACTGGCCGCCTTCTCCAAAGAGTTCGACATCAAGTTTCCGATGCTTTTCGACAACCATGCCCGTTTGCAACAATCGCTCAAGCTATATGCTTTTCCCATCAGCTACCTAATCGAAGATGGCATTATCATTAAGGCTTGGCCGGGGGCTATGCCGGACGTAGAGGCTCTCCGCCGGCAAATAGGGTTCCAGGAGGGTAAATAAGGATGCGGGCTTGCACGATCAGGGGCATAGTCGCCCTGCTATTAACAATGTGGTTCGCTACACATATCGGGGAGGCTCAATCCGCCGCCGGTTCATACTCCCCGCCCAAGGAAGTGACATTGATTTTTGAACTGCAAGACTTGCCGGGGCGTGATGATCCGAGAAGCCTTTGGGAGCTAACTTATCAGTGGCGTATCGCCGACGGCCGCGCGTTCAGCGAGTGGGTTTCAACCGGGATGGATTCAACCAAAGAGTCTCAGGTCGGGATTCTGATAAGCAAGCAGTCCTTCACGCGCCGTGATTTATCGAAGGCGGAAAATCGCCAGTTTAAAATTACGGTGCCCGTCGCGGGAGAATTATTCGAGCGGCTCAGTGAAAGCACGCAACGAAACCAGGCGATCTGGGTTGATGCCACGGTTCACATTTATGACGCCAAACTCAACCGACAGATTATTGAAAGAGTTAACCCCGCATGGCGATGGCCTGGCTTCAAGGACGGTTCAGCCCGCGTGGTGATGCAGATCACGCCTCTCGGATCATGGTCGTGGACGAGTGCACGACCCTCGGCGAATAAAAATCAGCCGACCGAAACGAAAACAGTCACCCTCCCGCCGCGGCCATAGTCTGAACATCTGAAGAGTCAAAATAATGAATGCACGATTTACAGGTTTGGCGGTGTCTATCTTAATCGCGGCGGCGGCTGCTCCGCTAGTTGCGCAAAAAACTGATGCCGGCGGCGGTCAGCAGCGCGCAGCCAAGAAGATTTCGACAGCCGCGGCTCCCCTCGCAGAGCAGTTTGGCGAGCGCGCGCGCCAGATGATTAGCAACACGGCCGACGAATCTCTTAAATGGGACGACCGCATCACGGCCGTGCGCGTCATGTCTCGCGCGGCCGACTTGCTGTGGGTGGATGATCCGGAGCGGGCGCGCCGGTGGTTGAGACGCGCGTGGGAAGTAACAGGCGGCGTCAGCGTCGCGGATGCCGGCGGCGGGATGAACCGGCTTCGGGGGCAATCTCCGCGGTCAACTCTCTATACGACCGTTCTCTTAGTAGCCCAGCGCCACGATCCGGAACTCGCCAATCAATTTATCGGCAAACTCGCCGACGAAAAAGAGAAGAGTGCGGAGGAATCCCGGCGCGGCGTATTTGATGATCGCACCGCGCGCAGCGAACAGTTGCTTAACCTGGCGTTAGCTGTCGCGGATGAAAACCCTACTTTAGCGGCCAACATTGCCGAGCAAAGTCTGGTAGATGGTATTTCCTTTCAACTCCAGTTAGTGCTCTTAATTCTTCACCGACGCGATCCGAAGGCGGCGAATCGTCTCTTCGATGCCGCCCTTGACCACCTCTCGACGGCATTCGCCCACGCCAGCGAAGGGCAGGCGATTGCCTCTTATCTGTTCACGCCGGGGCGTGTGACCGGCACGGGTCAGGGCAACGGGACTTCTCTCGCCGTGGTGGCCGACGGCGCGGCTTTAAAAATGACACCCGCCCAGGCTGATCCGGCGCGCGCCCGTCAATTTCTAAAGATCATGCATCGAGTGCTGCTTAACCTGCCAGCCCCATCCTCCACCCCGAACCCCACCATTTACGCACAGGAGATAGCCACGCTCGTCGGATCACTCAGAGGTGGCTTTAGCCTCTATGCGCCTGATTTGTTGCCCTCGGTAGAACACCGCATGGCCGATTTTATACCAGACCTTAGACCGGCCACGGGCGCGTCGTCATCCTCGCCGCGCGCCGAAAATATGCGAATCAATTCAAACTCCAATGACGAGCAGGAGATCAATAAACTTTACCTTGAAGCCCTGGAGGAAGCTGCCGATAAAGAGACTGACCTGATTGCGCGCAAACTCGCCTACGTCCGTGTCGCGCTGATGACTAAACCCGAAGACCTTGCGCGCGGGCAACGCATCGCAACAAAAATTGACGACGCAGAACTTCGTAAGCAGGTCATCTCATTCCTTATTTATCGAACGGCACTCCACGCGCTCGAAAAAGATCAGATCGAGAAGGCAGTTGAATTAGCGTCCGCTGCCTTGCCCCTGCCGCAAGCTATCGTGCTCATCACGGCAGCACAACGTTTAACGGGCGAGCGTTCGGGGAAGAACGTATCAAAGTCAACAGGATCAGATTTACACGCGCTTGAGCTGCTATCCGAGGCGGAGAGGTTGTTGAAGCGCGAAGATAAATTTAACGACACTCTGAGGGTTCGGCTCGGTCTTGTTGCCGCGCTGGCCGCGATTGATGCGACGCGCGCTTTGGCCGCCTGGACTGATTTGATTGATGCCATCAATCAGGCCAGCTCATTTGACCCCGTCGAGACGAGCGCCCCGCGCTTGACCAATTTACAGGGCTTTTCCACACAACTGTTACTGCCTCGCATCCCGCACGGTTATGGCCTCAAAGATGCGGTGACACCATTGGCAAGAGCTGATTTTGAGAGTTCCGTCTCCATCGCAAGCAAATTAACCGTACCGTCAGTCAGAGGTTTGTGCATGATGGAGATCGCCCAATCCATTCTGGAAGCGAAACCGGAAGCCATTCGCAGGTTGAAGACCGAGCCGATAGTTAAATCCCGTAACTGAACTGTGAGAGGGCTATTTTCCGGTTTCGAAAAGAACCTGCTCGAATGGGTCAGGGCATTCTATCGCTCGCCGGTCGCTCACTCTCCTCCCCTTAAATGGGCGCGCTCTCCTGAGTGCGCCCATTTAAGGGGTCATGTGCTTAACGTAACGCCAAGACTTCTTTGAACCGGCGACTAAGAATCCGCAGCCGCCGACGCACACGCATCAACCGTGGCGGCGCGTCTTAATGCGCGCCTCACGGGAGTAAATCAAGGGGGCGCGGGGATTAATCCCCGCGCCCCCTTGATTTACTCCCTCTGGAGTTTTGTCGGAGGAATTTCGTCAGATGCGCTTAATTACCGGCGGGCGCGCCTTCGGTTTCGGCGTCCGCATGATTTGAAATGACTTCGCCGTCGGGCATGATGATGGATTCGTGGTCGGCGGTGACGATCTCGCCCTCGATGGTCACTTCTTCGCCCGTGAGCGTGGGGACGGGCAGGTTGTCGAGGTAGCGTTCGGCGTCGATGGCGGCCATGCATCCCGTCCCGGCGGCGGTGATGGCCTGACGGTAGAAGGAATCCTGCGCGTCGCCGCAGGCGAAGACGCCGGGGATGTTCGTCGCCATCGAATGGCCGTTCGTCTTGAGGTAGCCGATGTCGTCCATCTCCAGCCAGCCTTTGAACATGTCTGTGTTCGGCTTGTGGCCGATGGCGATGAAGACGCCCTCGCAGTCGAACATCGTCTCTTCGCCCGTTTGGTTGTTGTGCAGACGCACGGCCGAGACGCCCGCCTCGGGCGTGCCGATAATCTCACGCACGTCCGAGTTCCAGATGAAATTGATCTTCTCGTTCTTCATGGCCTTGTCCTGCATGATCTTCGAGGCGCGGAGGTGGTCGCGTCGGTGAATGACGGTGACGCTTGATGCGTAGCGCGTGAGGAAGGTGGCCTCCTCCATCGCGGTGTCGCCGCCGCCGACGACGACGATCTTCTTGCCTTTGAAGAAGAAGCCGTCGCAGGTGGCGCAGGCCGAGACGCCTAAGCCCCCGAGGCCGTGCGGCGCGGGCGCTTCGCCCGGAATGCCGAGCCACTTCGCCGACGCGCCCGACGCGATGATGAGCGTCTCGGCCTTCACCGTCTGTTCCGTGGTGTAGAGCGTGAAGGGGCGTTCGGAGAGGTCAACTTTGTCAATCCACGAGACGAGAAACTCCGTGCCGAAGCGCGCGGCCTGCGCGCGAAACTGATCCATCAACTCCGGCCCCTGAATGCCTTCGGCAAAGCCGGGATAGTTCTCGACTTCGGTGGTGATGGTCAGTTGGCCGCCGGGCTGCGGCCCTTCGATGACGAGGGGTTTGAGGTCTGCTCGCGCGGCGTAAATGGCCGCCGTCAATCCGGCCGGGCCGGAGCCGATGATCACCACTTCTTTGTGCAAAATTTCTTGAGTCATCTCGCTGTTTGTCGCTCTCCTTCGACGGTGTTTCCGCGCGAGCGGCCGATTGAGTTGCGCATTTTGTGTGTGGCCTTTTCGCTTGCGCGTGTAGTATAACTCTCTGCGCTGGATGTAGTCGAATCAGACCACGGCGGGCGCGGGCGCGCACGAAGCCATCTTCGTCGCCCCCGAGACCCGCGCGAACAGACTTTTGGACTCACCGGGAAGCACAAGCATCGCTAGTCCGACCATCGAGACAATCGCCGTGCTCGGCGCGGGCACGATGGGACACGGCATCGCGCAGGTGGCCGCGCTCGTCGGCTACCGCGTCGTGCTGCGCGACGTGGAGCGGGAATTCCTCGTGCGCGGCCTGCGCGCCATCGAGGAGAACCTCGACAAAGGCATCCGGCGCGGCAAGACGACCGAAGCCGAACGCGACATGGTGCTGCAACGCATCCGCGGGGCGACGAATCTCTCCGAAACTTCTCACGCAGACCTCTTCATCGAAGCTGTCCCCGAACGCATGGAGTTGAAGCAGGAGACCCTGCGCGAAGTCGAGCGCGTGGCGGAGCGTGATTTCCTGTTCGCGACGAACACTTCTTCACTCTCGATCACCGAGATCGCACGCGCCGCGCGACGCCCCGAACGCGTCGTCGGCATGCACTTCTTCAACCCCGTCCACATCATGCGCCTCGTCGAGATCGTCGTCGGCGCGGAGACGAGCGATGAGACGGCGGAGGCGGCGCGCGCCGTCGGGCGGCGGATGAAGAAGGAGCCGATCACGGTGCGCGACGTGCCGGGTTTCGCTTCGAGCCGTCTGGGCGTGGCTTTGGGACTGGAAGCGATGCGGATGCTGGAGCAGGAGGTGGCGAGCGCGAAAGATATAGATACGGCGATGGAACTCGGCTACAATCACCCGATGGGGCCGCTGCGTCTAACCGATCTGGTCGGCCTCGACGTGCGCCTGAACATCGCCG
>DATCWB010000577.1:0-2508 GCA_036566625.1 Pyrinomonadaceae bacterium | reverse complement strand
GCGCGACGCGCCCGCGGGCGCGTGCGCCGCGAGCCGTGCAAACGCCTCGACGCTTTCCGCGCCGAGCAGCCAGACGGTTTCCTCCGCGAGTTCGCCGGCGACGAATTTGTAGTCGCCGCGTTTGAAGACGACCGACGCGGTGGAGAGCGGCGCGCGAAAGTCGTTGGCCGGTCGTTCATCGAGCATGACGAGGCGGCCGCCGTCGTCGTCGCCGTAGAGCGGCGACGTGCCGTCCGGGCGCGTGAGGTACATCAGGTGATCGAGCAGAGCGAGCAATTTGTTTTCCAACTTACTCTCCGCTCCGGCGGCGCGTTCGCCCTCCTCGCCGTCCTCATGCAACGTGCCGTTCGCGCGCGCGAGCAGGAGGAAGTGCAGGTAGAAGTCGGTCGTGTAGCGATGGTAGTAGCTCGACTGCTCGAAATATGTACCGTCGGGGCGGACGTGGCGGTCGAGTTCGGCGAGCAGGATGCGCCGACCCGTGGCGCGCCAGCGCGGCGCGTCCTCGAATTCCGGCAACAGCGTGCCGAGATAAAAGAGCGCGAGCGCCTCGCCCGTCAGGTGCGTGTTCGGGCTGAAGTAGGTGGAGAGATACGTCTCCAAGTGGCGCGCGTGCAGGTGCAGGAACTTGAAGGCGTCGAGAAAAAGCGCGGGCGACAGGCGCGTCGAATCTTTGAAAAAGTGGAAAGCCCAGAGCCACGAGATCGAGCGAAATGCGACTTCCAGACTGCTCGCCCAGTTGATGCCGAGTTTCGGCGGATTCAGTTCCATCCAAGAGCGCAGGTGCGCGCAAAAAGTTTCGGCGAAACGCTCGTCGCCCGTCAGCCAGTAGGCGCGCCCGAGCGTCGAGAAATATTGATGGCGGTTCAGTTCCCAGGTGATCTTCTTATCGCCCGCGATCTCCGCGTTCAGGTAATCAATGCGGCTCCAATGTGCGAGCGGCGTGCGTTTTCCGGCGAGCGGTTCGAGATGCCAGTCAACCTCTTTGCCGAACCTCACGTCGCGCAAGCCCAACAGGTCGAAACGCCCTTCGCCGATGCGCGAGGCGCAGGCGATCAACTCCTGCTCCGCGCGCTCGTCGTTGACGCGGCGCAGAGCGGCGACCGTCCGCCCCCTGTCGGCGAAGCCGCCGAAGAAGGCCGCGCCGGTGCGCGTGCGAAAGTGTGCGAGCAGTTGTTCGGCGGAAGCGGGCGCAGGAAGATTGGCCGCGCCTCGCGCGAACAGTTTGAAGAAGGCTTCGTCTGCGGGCAGGCGCGTGAGCCGAGACCAGCCGCGCCGCTCCGCGAAGGCGGCGCAGGCTTGCGCTCCGCGCACGCGAAACTCGTCGCGGCTGCGCCCTTTCAGCTTCTTCAATTTTGCCAGAGCTTTCATCTTCAAACCTGACCCGCTATCGCGCGCTCGCGGTGTGCTCTGCCGCCGCCTCTGTGCCCGCCAGTTCGCGGTAGAGTTTGAGCCATTCGCGGCGCACCGCGTCCCAACTGTATTTGCGACACTCGGCGTGCGCGTTGGCTGTCAGGCGCGCGGCGAGTTCGTCGTCTTCCAACAATCTGATGGCCGCTGCGGCGAGCGCGGCGTGATCGTCGCGCCGGACGAGCATGCCCGTCTCGCCGTCGCGCAGGATGTAGGGGATGCCGCCCGCGTCCGTCGTCACGACGGGCAGACCCGAAGCATAGGATTCGATGATCGAGCCGGGCATGTTGTCTATGTTCGGCGCGTTCAGGTAGATGTCAGCCGCGTCGTAGAACTCCGGCATCCGTTCCTGCTCGACGCGCCCGGTGAACTTCGTGTGCCGCAAGCCCAACTCGCGCGCCAACTGTTCGAGCGCGGCGCGCTCCGACCCATCGCCGACGACCGTCAGCGTCGCCTCCGGGTAACGCTTCTGGACGAGCGAGAAGGCGCGCAGCACGCACGCTACGTTATAGAGCGGTTCGTGATTACGGTTCGAGAGGAAGGCCGGGCTGAGCGGCCGACGATCGCGGAAGCGGAAGCGCGACGTGTCCACGAAGTTGAAGATCGAGCGAGCCGTGAGGCCGAATTGCGCGAACACGTCAACGAGATAACCAGAGGGTACGGCCACCACGTCAACCAGGCGGATCGTCGGGATCGCCGTCCGCCGCCAACGCCGCAAATGGTCTTCGGCCTCGCCGCTGCGATAGTTGAGCACGGTCTTTTTACCGTAGAGCTTCGCGACGAAAATCGCCGGCGTCGGCGCGAGCACGAACGAGTAATAAGAGGCCGAAAAGATGTGTATGACATCGTAGGCGCGCACGCGCGCCAGCAGCATCCAGACGTAGAGCAGCGAGGTGACGAGGGTGCGGACATACTTGATGCCCTGCAATTTTCTCAACGCTCCCGGCAGGCGCGGGTTGATCGGCAGAAAGCCGACTTCGAGTTCCGCCTCTTCGCCGAAACGCTGCAACAGCCTCGCGGCCTGCACCGCCTGACCGCCGAGAATGTCGAGCGACGGCGCGACGATCAGAACGCGCACACGCCGCGCGCGCACCGCCCCGG
>DATCWB010000576.1:0-58483 GCA_036566625.1 Pyrinomonadaceae bacterium | reverse complement strand
ACGCTGCTTTTCACGGTGCATTCAGGCTCTGCGTCGAGCGGTTGACCTATTCGTGCGCTGCTACAATGCACGGCAACTGAGGAAGCGCAAGCACCCGCGCTACCCTGCGCCTCTTGCTGCTTTGATTTAGACACTCCCCTTGAATAAAAGGTCTTGACATTAGTCCTAACTGTGGAGGAGACTCAGGTGCGCTTGAGAGGCTAGTTCACCGTATTGTTCGGGAAAGACTCCGATCCTCAAAGGAGCAACTACGCCCCGGCCCCATTAAGCCCTTAGCGGGACACGAGGCGGGATGAGTAGTAAAGGCGTTTCAGCGCACCAATAACTCGACAATTCTGTATGGCTCCGGTGGTGAAAGTGAGCAGGATGTAAGCTATGAGATGAAACACCGGCACAGCAAAACTGTGTCGGCTGGCAGTGTCTCATATTAATCAAAGCACTCTGACCGAGATGCGGCCTTTGAGGCGCGCCATGTTGCAAGAATCGCAGGAAAACAGAGACGTTTCGCGTCCCCGGCAAGATGTAGATGCCAATACGCCTAACGAATTCCGTTGATGTTAGCTTACCTCAGTTGACCGTGGCTTCATCGATTAACCGTTACAATTCGAACCCGCTTATTACGGCAGAATAACACCCAACCTTATCGCTGGATGAAATCGGCGTCACTGGAGTTCTCCCCCAGATGATAGTTCAACAACCTCGACAAAGCGTTGCTGAAGCTGACCTCGCCGCTGCGGTAGCCGCAGTCCGCTCGGCGTTGCTACAGGATTCGGCGATTGAAACCTGTGAAGTTTCAGTTCGCGAGCAAGCGACAAAAGACCCAATTCTCGCGGCATGGGTGGTGCCAAACTGGCCGGTGAATGTCGAGCGTCTGCAAAGGTTGCAGCGCGAAGTCTCCGCTTTGGCACAGCGCAGCGTGGAGTTGATCCCGGTATCCGCTTTGGCGTTGGATGACGAGGGATATGTCGACTCGAAGGTCTTGAAGAAGATTGAAGTTGTCGATCAGGAATTGCTCGACAAGTGGGAGTCTGCCTTAGCGCGCTTGCCGGAAATCGGCCGGGTGGCGGTGGTTGCCCGTCAGCGAGACTTGGCGTCGCCGCGCCTACACCTTTCAGACCTGTTGCCACAATGGAATGCGCTGCAATCGCCCCCGGTTCGGGATGCGACACTGAAATCGCCCAATCCGGCTACCCGCGAGAGTCCAAGCCTGCCGCGACCGCTCGCCTGCCGTGCGGGCGCGGCGCGCGACCCGCGTTATGCGGCGCCACCGACTCTGGTTGAGGCGCTAAGACAAACGGCGGAACGCGAGCCGGGCGAACGCATAATCATCGTTGACGACGAGGGCGCACACCACAAGCTCAGCTATGGCGAACTGCTCCGGCGCGGCGAACGCATTCTCGGCGGATTACGCGCCGCGGGCGTCTCGGCCGGTGAGAAAGTCATTTTCCAATTAGTCGGCAATGACGAGATTCTAGAGGCTTTTTGGGGATGCATCCTGGGCGGTTTTGTGCCGGTCATCGCCGCGGTTCCCAAGGCATATCACGAGTCTGACCGCGAATTCCAGCAGTTGTGCCGGGTTTGGGAAACGCTCGGCCGCCCGTGGGTGGTCGTGTCGCCGGTGCGCAACCCGACCGAACTGGCAAGCGAGCTGGATTCCGGCAAGTTGATCAAGCTGGAGTCGCTCCGCAAGCATGCGCCCGACGGCAGATACCACGCGGCACAGGCAGATGACGTTGCATTTTTCAATCTCACCTCTGGAAGTACCGGAACGCCAAAGTCCGTCATGCTCACGCATCGCTGCATACTGCGGCGGGCGGCGGGTGTCAACCAGCTCTGTGGTTGGGGGTCAAACGACGTTGTAATCAATTGGCTTCCGCTGGATCACATCGGCAGCATTTCCGATTGGCATCTGCGCTGCGTGCCGACCGGGTGCACGATGGTCTATGTGCCGAAGGAGTATGTGCTTGCCAAACCGCTGCGATGGTTGGAGCTGATCGACCGTTTTCGCGGTACGCATAGCTGGGCGCCGAACTTTGCGTACTCGCTCATAAGTCAAGCACTGGAAAAGAGTCACGATCACACATGGGATTTGTCCTGTCTGAAGACGCTGCTCACGGCCGGCGAGTCAGTCTCACTGAAGGTGGTCGAGAGATTCCTCGAACAGTTGGCTCCTTACGGGCTGAAGAAGTCCGTCATACAGCCTGCTTTCGGCATGGCCGAAACCGGCTCAGGCATCACGTATTTTCAAACGCACGAACAGGCGAGTTTGCGTGTCTTCAATGTCGACCGCAATTCTCTGGACGGCGAACTGGTAATGCTCGCGGCGGGGCATCCTGACGCTATTCCGTTTATCAGTCTTGGCCCTCCGATTCCCGGCGTCACGATCAAAATCGTGGATGGGCAAGGCGACACGCTGCCGGAACACCGGATCGGACGGTTGTACATCCACGGCGACGCGGTATCTGCCGGCTATTATCAGGACGAGGCCGCCACTCGCGCCGTGTTTCGCGACGACGGTTGGTTTGATAGCGGCGATCTGGCGTTTCTCTCCGAAGGCGAGTTGGTCGTGACCGGCCGCGCCAAGGAGAGCCTGATTGTCAACGGAGCGAATTTCTATAACAGTGAAATCGAAGCGGTGGTTCAGGAAGTGGCCGGCGTCAGCGCCAGCTTCTGCGCCGCTTGCGCCGTCTTGCCCGAGTCAACGGCAACCGAGAAACTAGCCATCTTCTTTCATACGCCTGCCGGCGAAGACTCTCATCTTCACGAGCTATTGGGAAATATCCGCCAGACCCTGACGCGCCGACTTGGCTTGAAGCCCGACTTTCTGCTGCCCGTAGCCAAAGAAGATATTCCCAAATCGCCAATCGGGAAGCTTCTCCGCTCGCGTATAACCGAGCGCTTCAACCGGGGCGAATTTGCCGACGTTCTCCGGCGGGTTGATCTGCTGATGGCAAATGAGAACACGATGCCGGATTGGTTCTTCCGCAAAACATGGCGGCGCAAGCAATGGCGTGCGGCCGACATTCACCCGAGGTCTGCGACGGCTTTGTTACTGGCCGCTGAGACGACCACCAGCCGGGCACTCGGCGCTGCGTTGCAGGAGGGCGGAACGCGCTGTGTTCGTGTCGAGTGTGGCGACAGCTTCACCACAGTCGCCGCTGACCATTATCAGTTGAGACCGGCCGAATACGACGATTATCACCGTCTGTTACAAAGTTTGCGCGACTCGGGACGCTTTCCGGATCGAATCATTCACTGCTGGAATTACGGCACGGCCGATAACCATGACGGCGGGGCGCACCCCAATCATTCGCTGGGGGCGTGTGGTTTGGATTTGCTGGCGCTGGTTCGCGCGCTGAACGATTCGAAGGAGGCCGGGCAGTCCATCCGACTCGACGTTCTGACTTCGTGTTCCCAGGTTGTTTCGGCGCATGATTCATTGATCGCGGAACGCAGCGTTATCTCCGGCCTGCTCAAGACAATCGCTGCCGAACATCCCTGGCTCGTGTGCCGTCATGTCGATGCGCCGGATGAACCGTGTCTGGAATCCGCGCTTGTCGAGGAGTTCAATGCCGATCCGGCCGAACGTGAAATCGCACTGCGTGTGAACGGGCGATTTTTGCCTCGCTTGGAGCAAGTGTCGATAAACGATCTGAACGGCTCGGTTGCGTTCAAGGACGGAGGCCGGTATGTCATCCACGGTGGTCTCGACGGCGTGGGTGTCGAGATTGCCCGTTACCTTGCGGCCAGACATGGCGCGCGAGTGCTGTTACTTGACGACTCGACACGCCGGGAGCAGGCCGGGACGGAAGTTAATCTGGCCGCAGGTGTGACCGTCGAGTACTACCAGCATCCGGACGAGTTGCCCGAACGGATCGCCGAGTTTGAGCGTCTTGAGGGAGAGTTCGACGGCTTCGTTCATCTTTCCGGTCTGTACCGCGAACGAGCGTTAGCGGAGGAAACACCCGAAACCCTGGACCGCGATCTTGCCGGCGATGTCCGTGGATGCCGTCACTTGTGTGCAATGGCACGCAGCCGGCCGGCTTCATTGTTCATCTCCTTCACTTCCGCCAACGGTTTTTTCGGTGGCGCGACCGTCGGCGCGATCTCGGCAGCGGCTTCGTATGTGACAGCCCTGACCGATGAACTCCGCGCCGATAAAACGGCGCGCGTTTACAACTTCGCATGGTCGCTGTGGAGCCATGTGGCTGACAATTTATCTGGCGATGCAACGCCAATCGCCCGCGCCTCCGGTTTTTATCCGGTCTCGCTTAAGGAGGGTCTCTATGCTCTCCTGGCGGGACTGCGGCTAGGCTCTGGTTCGTATCTCATCGGTCTCGATGCGCAGCATCACCGGGTCGGGTCAATGCTGGACGAGGAGCCGAGAGCGTTGCTGCAACCGGTCGTTTGTTTCAGCGCTCCGACATTAATTGCCCACGACTCGCTGGCTGCGCTGGAGGTCAGAGATCGCCACGGCAATTTGAGTCGAGCGAGGTTTCAACAACTCCAGGAGCCGGACTCAATACGTCGCACGCAGTTGGAGTTGTGGCCGTCGGTAGCCGAGTACTTTGTCTACGACGATCTTCTCTACCACGCGCTGGCACATGATGAACGCCGCAATCACAGTTACAAGGTTGCCATCCGGCAAACTGTCAAAGATAAGGTCGTGGTTGAAGTGGGCACGGGCAAGGAGGCCATCCTGGCGCGTTTCTGCGTCGAGGCCGGCGCGCGGAAAGTCTACGCGATAGAGATCGGTGACGAGGCATTTCGCGATGCTTCGGAGTTGGTCGCCAGGCTCGGCCTGCAAGATAAAATCGAATTGATTCACGGCGACGCAACTCAGGTAACCTTGCCTGAGCTTGCCGATGTCTGTGTCTCGGAGATTGTCGGGCCAATCGGAGGATGTGAAGGCGCAGCACTCCTGATCAACAACGCGCGTCGGTTTCTGAAGCCCGACGGCATCATGCTTCCCGCGCAGAGTGTCACTAAAATTGCTGCCACGACGATGCCGGATTCACTCTTCAAGAATCCCGGTTTCAACGAAATGCCCGGCTCCTACGTATCCAGGATTTTCAACGAGATCGGCCGCCCCTTCGATTTGCGACTCTGCGTCAAGAACTTCGACAGCACGCACCTTATCTCCAGCGCAGCGGTTTTCGAAGACCTCGATTTCAATAAGCCTCTGCCACTCGAAGAGACACACTCCATCGAGATGATCGTCGAGCGGGACGCCCGGCTCGACGGATTTCTCGTCTGGCTCAACCTGCATACTATCGCCGGTGAAGTGATTAATACACTGGAATATGAATATTGCTGGTTACCTGTTTTCCTGCCGGTCTTCGATCCGGGTGTTCTCGTTTCCGCCGGCGACCGCATCACCGCAACGGTCGAACGGCGCTTATGCGAGAACGAGCTGAATCCGGATTATCGAATTCGCGGCCGTATCCTGCGAACGAGCGGAGAGCCGATTGAATTTGCACACGACTCACTGCATCACGAGTCGCCTTACCGTGGCACACCTTTCTACGAACGGCTGTTCGGCCGCGAGCCGAGCGGTTTCTACCTGGATGGCTACCAGCGCGAGTTGTACCGGAATCTGGGTGAACTGCCCCTGACGGCCGAGGGCGCGATCGACCGCGACATGCTGCCCGTGGCTGAGAGAGCGGGGGGCGGCAGGGAAGCTTACGTCGCGCCGGCGACGGAGACGGAGCGGAAGATCGCTGGAATCTGGCAGGAGATTCTGGATGTCGGCCAGGTCAGTCTGCATGGGAATTTCTTTGAGCTTGGCGGACATTCGCTGCTGCTCGTACAGATGCATGGAAGGCTGAGAGATGAGTTTGACAGCCCCGTCACCCTGGTTGACTTGTTTAAGTATCCGACGGTTTCGAGCCTCGCGCAGTTCCTCGACAGCGGCAAAGAGGTGTGCGCGACCGCCGCAACGCTCGGGCGCGTTCAGGCCGAGCGGCGGCGCTCAAGGCGTTCGTCGGCGGAGGACGAAACCGACATCGCCGTGATCGGAATGTCCTGCCGGTTTCCCGGCGCAGACGACGTGGAAACTTTCTGGAACAACCTAGCTCGCGGCGTGGAATCGATCACGTTTTTCAGCGATGAGGAGATTGTGCGGTCAGGTATCGACGCCCGCACCGCCCGCGACCCTAACTACGTCAAAGCCAGTTCCGTGCTTGCGGATGTCGCGGGTTTCGATCCGGACTTCTTCGGTCTCAGTACGCGCGAAGCCGTCCTGATGGACCCGCAACAGCGCCTGTTCCTCGAATGCGCCTGGGAGGTGCTGGAGGATGCCGGTTACGACCCCTTGCGCTATCCCGGCCTGATCGGGATTTATGCCGGCGCCAGCATGAACACCTATTTATTGAACCAGGTGTATCCCAATCGCGGCACGCTCGACACGCGAGACGATCTGGGCGTCACAACTCTCGATTCGCTGGGCGGGTTTCAATTGATGATCGGCAGTGACAAGGATTATTTGCCGACCCAGGTCGCGTATCGTTTGAACCTGCGGGGCCCGGCCGTCAACGTCCAGACGGCCTGTTCGACGACCCTGGTCACGATTCATCTCGCCAGCCGCAGCCTGCTCGACGGCGAATGCGACATCTGTCTCGCGGGCGGTGCATCGGTGAAGGTTCCGCAAAAGGCAGGCCACCTCTTTCAGGACGGCATGATCGTCTCGCCCGACGGGCATTGCCGAGCCTTCGACGCTCGCGCGCAAGGAACCATCTTTGGCAGCGGCGTCGGTGTCGTCGCCTTAAAACGCCTGCGGGACGCAGTGGCCGACGGCGACCACATTTACGCCGTCATCAAGGGTACGGCGATTAACAATGATGGGGGCACAAAGGTCGGCTACATGTCTCCGAGCGGAGATGGCCAGGCGTCGGTCGCGGCCGAAGCCCTGGCCGTGAGCAACGTCTCGCCCGAATCAATTTCTTACGTCGAAGCACACGGAACGGGCACGGAATTGGGCGACCCGATTGAAATCGCAGGACTCAATCAGGCATTCCGCGGCGAGCGACCGCGGCCGGGAACCTGCGTCGTCGGCTCGGTCAAGACCAACGTCGGTCATCTGCAAATCGCTTCCGGTGTCGCAGGGTTTATCAAGACGGCGCTGGCGTTGCATCACGCGCAGATTCCGCCCACCCTCCATTTCCAAAAGCCTAATCCCGCGATTGATTTCGACAGCACGCCTTTTTATATCAACACGGAACTTATCGACTGGCAGGTTCCGAACGGCAAAAGGTTGGCCGCTGTTAACTCCCTGGGCATTGGCGGAACCAACGCTCATGTGATCCTCGAAGAGTCGCCACGGCCAACTGCCGGCGGGAACGAACTCGAACGCTCGGGTCATCTGTTGACGCTGTCCGGGAAAACCGAGGCGGCGTTGTGGCAACAGGCGTCGCGCTATGTGGACTACCTGGGAAGGCATCCTGCGTTGGAGGCCGGCGATGTGTGCTTCACGGCAAATGCCGGCCGTCATCATTTTGATTATCGGCTCGCGGTAAGTGGCAGGACGACGGCCGATCTGCGCAATGCGCTCGCCGAAAAACTGCGGCAACATCAGGAGGGCAGTGCGCCGGTCGTGCCGGTGGCAGGCGCGGAACCGCGAGTCGTGTTCCTCTTCACGGGACAGGGCGCGCAATACGCGGGCATGTGCCGCGAACTCTTCGAGACGCAACCGACGTTTAGACGCACCATCGAACGCTGCCAGGAGATTCTCAGCAAAATCCTCGACGTGCCGTTGCTGCACTTGCTCTATCCCGAGCGGTACGGGGCGACCAACGGACGCGGTGACTTGATCAACCAGACGGCTTACACGCAGCCCGCCCTGTTTGCCGTCGAGTACGCGCTTGCCGAACTGTGGCGTTCGTGGGGGATAGAACCGGCCGCCTGCCTCGGACACAGCGTCGGCCAGTATGTCGCCGCTTGCGTGGCGGGCGTCTTCAGCGCGGAAGACGGACTGACACTAGTGGCGGAGCGGGCACGACTCATGCAGGAGTTGCCCGAGCGCGGCGCGATGGCAATGGTTCACGCGCACCGAAATGAAATCGCCACGCTGCTCGCTTGTGGTCAGGGGCTGGTGAGCGTTGCGGCTGTCAATTCGCCGAGCAACACGGTCATTTCCGGATCGCAGGGCGCGCTCGAACAAGTCCTGTCGGGGCTGGATGCGGCGGGGGTCAAGTGGCAGATGCTGGCAACCTCTCACGCCTTCCACTCACGACTCGTAGAGCCGATGCTCGACGAATTCGAAAAGCGGGCGGCGACCATTTCGTTTTCGCCCGCGAGAATTCCGGTTATTTCCAACCACGACGGGATGCCCGCCGGAGACGAAATCACGATGCCCGCCTTCTGGCGCGAACACGCACGCGAACCTGTCCGGTTCATGGACGGCATCAAGCATCTGGAGCGGCAGGGATATTCGTTGTTTGTCGAACTCGGCCCGCATCCGGCCTTGCTGAGCGTGGCTCGCGAAACCTGGAGCGGCCCCGATGCGAAATGGCTTCCCAGTTGCCGTCGTAATCGTTCCGACTGGGACTCCCTGTTGGCAAGCGTCTCGGAACTCCATCTGCTGGGTTGCACGGTCGATTGGCAGGGCTTCGACCGGGATTACCGGCGGCGGCGGGTGCGACTCCCAACCTACGCATTCCAGCGACGGCAGTGCTGGCTGGAAGCGCCGACTCGCGAGGCAAGCTCCGAAGCAACATCGCAAAGCGTGTTACTACGTTCGACGAAGACGAACGGCCATCCGTTACTTGGCCGCCGGATTCGTTCGGCGGTTACGCTTTACGAATCCGAACTAAGTGTCGATGCGCCCGTGTGGCTCAAGGATCATCGCGTTTTCGAAGCTGTCGTCACGCCCGCCGCGGCCACGCTGGAAATGGTTTTGGCCGCAGCGACGGCGCATTTCAAAACAAGCGCGGTCAAGATCGAGGATGCCGCCATTCACCGGCCATTGATTATGCCCCCGGCAGGGCGATGTACGGTGCAGCTTATTCTCGATCCGGGCGAAGGCGAGACGGCCGCATTTCGCATACTCGCGCTTGACGAATCGAGCGGCGAAGACGAGTGGAAGCTTCACATGTCCGGCAACGTGTCGGCATACCACCGGCAGCCGCACGTTCCGTCGCAGAACGGACATTACTTGCGCCAACCATCAGGCGCGGTGCCGGGACAACAGTGGTACCGGCAGTGTCGAGAGTGGGGCGCGGATTTCGGAGCCGCTTTCTTCTCGATTGAGTGGTTCCAACATGGCAACGACACCACACACTCCTCCATCTCCGTTCCGGAACATCTGGCGGACTACGACGGGTATTGCCTTCATCCGATCTTGCTGGACGGCGCGTTGCAAACAGCCGTTGCCTCGCTGCCGGAGGGTGGCGTGCATTTACCGCTTTCATTCGAGCGGCTTGAAATCCGTTCGACGCCGACCCGGCGCGCGTTCTGCAAGGTGCAACAGCGCGAGCTACGAGGTTCGGCGACCCCGCAAGTAGACGTTGAGTTGCTTGACGAACAGGGCGAGTTGCTGGCGCGAATCGTTGGACTGACGTTGAGACGAGCGAGCCGCGAAGCAATCGGCGCCGCTCCGCCGACGGCGGTCGAGCGTTATCAGGTTGTCTGGAAACCCGCAGATTTGAAGCCGCCCGCCACGGCCTCGACCGGGAAAGCCCGCCGCTATCTCATCATTTCGGATTGCAAAGCGTCGGCCGAGAGCGTCGTCGAACGATTTCATCACGCGGGTGCGTTTTGCACCGTGGGTTTGCAAGCGACATCCTTCGCACATCCCGCCGCTGACGAGTTCTATTTGAATCTCGACCGGCCTGACGACATCCGAAAAATGCTGGACGCCGTCACAAAAGGGGAGCGACTGGATGCGGTGCTGTTCCTATCTCTCGCCGCAGGCACGACCGGCACAGACACGGCAACAGACACGCCGCCGGAATTGACCGAGCGTGATTGCGGCCGACTGCTGAACTTCGTCCAGGCTGCCGCGCGACTGGAAGCCGTGAATGGCCCTTCTTTTTGCGTGGTCACACGCGACGCCCAGCCGGTAGGTAATCCGACCGAGCCGGTCGATCCGGCAAAGTCCGCCCTCTGGGGAATGGCGAACGTCATATCTTTGGAGCATTCCGAATGGCGGACGTTACTCGTTGACTTGGCTCTCGACAGTTCGGAACAAGACCTCAAGTTCGTGGTTGACGAAGTTCTGTCCCGCTCGGGTGCATCGACCAATGAAGGCGAGGATCGCGTGGCTTATCGCGCCGGCCGCCGACACGTCGCCCGACTACTTCCGAGTGTGTTTGCCGCGCGTCACGATCAGTTCATGATTCGTGGCGACGCTTGCTATTTGATCACCGGCGGACTCGGCGGCGTGGGACTCAAGCTCGCGCAGTGGCTTGCGGAACAAGGGGCGGGGACGATCATCCTGGCCGGCCGACGCCCGGTGCGGGAATCGGCAGAGCCGGAATTACAAAAACTGAGACAAAGCCGCGCGCGGATCATTATTGAACAACTCGACGTGACCGACGCGGGGCAAGTGGCCGCGCTGGTCGCCCGCATCAATTCCGAGGTCGCACCGCTCAGGGGCGTGATTCATGCCGCCGGCTTGCTGGACGACGCCATCATCATGCGCCAGCGCGCCGAGCAATTCCTTCGCGTGCTACAGCCGAAGACGAGCGGCGCATGGAACCTTCATGTTCAGACGCAACATCTGGCTCTCGACTTTTTCCTGCTTTGCAGTTCGATGGCCTCAATCACGGGATCGCCCGGCCAATCCAACTATTCTGCGGCCAACGCGTTTCTCGACGGTCTGGCCTGGTATCGCCGCCAACGGGGCTTGCCCGCGCTCAGCATTAACTGGGGACAGTGGGACGCCGTCGGCCTCACCTCTCGGGGAGATGCCGGGAACCGCTGGCAGTTGGAGGGGTTCGGCAAACTGAGCGTCGAACAGGCGCTGTCACACCTGAACGATCTGATCCGCTCTACGGCGGTTCAAGTGGGCGTATCGACAATCGAATTCTCAAAACTACCCGACCTGTTTCAACGCTTGCCGCTGTTACGCGCTTTCGCCCGGCCGAAAACAGAATCACAACAGGGAAACCGATTGTTCCGCGACCGGCTTGACGCCGCGCCGGCGGGACGGCGCCGCGCCCTGTTAGATAAATTCGTGCAGGAAAACGTCGCCGCCGTTCTGGGGGTCGAGGCTCGTGAACTAACTGACAGGCGCGCCGGATTTTCGTCGCTCGGCATGGACTCGCTCGCCACGCTGGAGCTTCGCAATCGTCTCCAGGCGGGGTTGTGTGAGTCTCTGCCCGCAGCCCTGGCCTTTCACTACCCAAACGTGGAAACGTTGGTGAATTTCCTGGCAACGGGACTGATTAAAGATGACGATGCGACGAATGATGAACCGGCCGGAGTCGCACCCGAGCGACCGTCGGTACAGAGCCACTCGCGTTCAGACCTGACCCAATTGCTGGCCGAGCGGATGGCCGCGTTGAAAGATACTTTGGATCGACCGAATGACGGTTAAAAATGAGCGATTCGCAAAACGACAATCAACTGCTTCAAGACGCCCTGTCGTTGCTTGAACGGGCAGATGAAAAGATCAAGGCGCTTGAACGCGAACGATCCGAGCCGATCGCGGTCATCGGCATGGCATGTCGGTTTCCGGGGGGCGTGAAAGACCCGGAATCGTTTCTCGCACTTCTGCGTGAAGGGCGCGACGCGATCTGTACGGTGCCTGCCGACCGCTTTGATGTGGAAGCCTGGTACGATCCGAAGGCTGATACGCCGGGAAAGATTCATAGCCGTTACGGTGGCTTCATCGCAGGTTGTGAGAATTTTGACGCAGCGTTTTTCGAAATCTCGCCGCGTGAAGCCGAGAGCCTCGATCCGCAGCAGCGGATGCTGCTCGAAGTAAGTTGGGAGGCCATGGAGCGCGCCCGTCTGGCTCCTTTGGATCATTTCGAGAGCAGGACGGGCGTCTTTATCGGCATTTCGGGATCGGATTACCTGCGGTTCATCAGTCAGGACGACCCACAGCGCATCAACGCCTACATGGGAACCGGCAACGCCCATAGTTCCGCTTCGGGGCGACTCTCCTATTTTTTCGGATTCAAAGGGCCGTGCGTTTCGCTGGACACCGCCTGCTCCTCGTCTCTGGTGGCCGTCCATTCCGCGTGCCAGAGTCTGCGTTCCGGCGAAAGCGAAATGGCGCTGGCCGGCGGTGTCAACCACCTGTTGATGCCGGATATGTCGATCAATTTTTCCCAGGCGCAAATGCTTTCGCCCGATGGCCGTTGCAAGAGTTTCGACGCGCGCGCCAACGGCTACGTCCGCGCGGAAGGTTGCGGGATCGTCGTGCTTAAACGGCTCTCCGATGCTTTGTCGGCCGGCGACCCCGTCCTTGCACTGATCCGCGGATCGGCAATCAATCAGGATGGACGTTCGAGCGGCCTGACTGTTCCCAACGGGCCTGCCCAGCAGTTGGTTATTCGCGACGCGTTGAAAAACGCGGGGTTGCAAGCGTCTCAGGTTAGCTATATCGAGGCGCACGGGACGGGAACATCCCTCGGCGATCCAATCGAAGTAGACGCACTGGGAGCTGTCTTCGGCAATCGTGCAGAGGACAATCCTCTATGGATCGGCTCGGTCAAGAGCAACATGGGACACCTTGAATCGGCCGCCGGAATCGCCGGCCTGATCAAGGCCATACTCTGCCTGCAAAATAAGGAACTGCCACGAAGCCTCCATTTCGACAGTCCCAACCCCAACATCGACTGGCAGAGGTTGCCAATTCGAGTAATTGCCGCGCACATGTCCTGGGACACACGCCGGTCAACCCGTATTGCCGGCGTCAGTTCGTTCAGTTTCAGCGGCACCAACGCCCACGTCCTGGTCGAGGAGTTTGTCCCTCCCGCGACGAAGGCCGAACCTGAGCCTGTGCAATCCGTCTCATCCTGGCACGGCCTGGCGTTATCGGCTCGTAACGACAAAGCCTTGCGCGAACTGGCCGGGCAATACGCCGAGCGTTTAGAGAACATCGGCGACGCCGAGTTATCTGATTTCTGCGCGACGGCCGCCGTCTCCAGAAATCACTTTGAGCGTCGGCTTTTCTTTAGCCAACGAACCGCCGCGTCGTTGAAGAAATCGCTACGAGAATTTGCGGCCGGTGACAGTGGTGAACCGCTCCGGACGGGAAGCTCGAAGATAGGCTTTCTGTTTACGGGGCAGGGGTCGCAGTACCCGAACATGGGTCGCGGACTCTACGATACAGAACCCGTCTTCCGTAAGCGCGTGCAGAAGCTGGCCGGGCTGCTGCAAGCGGAATTCGACATCCCGCTGCTGAGGCTCCTGTATCCCGACACCGAAACCGACCACGGCCACGCGAGTGTGCTGGACGACACGGCATACACGCAGCCGGCGCTGTTCATTGTGGAATACGCCCTGGCCGAACTCTGGCGATCATGGGGCATCGAACCGGACGCGGTTGCCGGACACAGTGTCGGCGAGTACGTGGCTGCGGCGGTGGCCGGTATCTTCAGCGCGGAAGACGGCCTGCGTTTAATCGCCCAGAGGGCGCGCCTCCTTTCACAACTTCCGGCGGGAGGCGGGATGGTGTCGGTATTTGCGAACCGGACGACGGTCGAAAGCGCAATCACCAACTACCCCGAAAGCATTTCCATAGCGGCCGTCAACGGCGCGGAGCACGTCGTGATCGCCGGCGCGATGCAGGCTCTGGCGAAGGTGACCGAATCGCTGCACGGGCAGGGGGTACGCACCAATCCACTTCGGGTTTCACATGCTTTTCACTCACCGCTGACCGACCCCATCCTCGACGCATTTCAAACGGCGGCCGGAGCGATAGACTTTCGTGAGCCTAACCTGGATTTCGTTTCCGCATTGACGGGACAACTTGTGTCGAGCGAAACGTCTGATCCGGCATATTGGACTCGTCACATCCGTCAGCCTGTTTTGTTTCACAGCGCGCTCAACACGCTCGATGAGTTGAACTGCCGTCTGCTCCTCGAAATCGGGCCTCATCCGGTGTTGTCTGGCCTCGCGGCGTCGAACGTGAGTGATTCCCGTCGCCTGTGCCTGCCCAGCCTGCGGCGCAATGGCAATGATCGCCGCCAGTGCTTTGAGAGCCTGGGACAGCTTTACGTCAACGGCGCACACGTCAATTGGGCGCGCTACTACCGGGAACATTCCGGCCGGCGGTTTGATCTACCAACCTATCCTTTCAATCGGAAACGGCACTGGTTCAAACCTTCTGCGACGCGCCGGGCGGGGTCTGGCGTCACACCCATCGGCGACGATACGGCTGCCGGATCGTGTGAACGGCTGTTCCGGTTAGACGACTTTGTTGGCGGACACCGTGTGTTTGGACAGGTAATCCTGCCCGCCGCTGCGTTTCTCGAAATGGCTCTCACGGCGGCGCATCAAGGCGCTCAAGCCGAGAGGAGCGCGCTGAGAGACTTTCGCATTCATCAGGCGATGCCGATCAACGCGGATGGAGCGAAGCGGGTCAAACTCGTAGCGGCGGCGGACGAAGGGAACGGTGATGGTTATACATTCCGTGGCCGCGAAGAGAATGATCCGGCCGGCGCGTGGACGACCTACGCGGAGGTGCGCATCGTCCTTGACAGCGCAGAAGACCTATTGCCGGTCGAGCCGCTTGATGACCTGCGAACCCGGATCGTTGACGAGATTCCGGTTCGAGAGTTTTATGCGCAGTGCCGGAGACGCGGTCTTGAGTACGACGCCGATTTTCAGTTGATCAGACAACTATTGAAGCGTGACCGTCAGGCTTTGGCTCGGATTCAACTTTCCGAACGGGCGGCGACGATGCGCCACGAGCGAACGCTGGATACGTGTACGCTCGATGCCTGCTTTCAAGTGTTGATGTCGTTACTACCCGACGCGGAAGATTTGAGGGAGACCTGGTTGCCGGTGGGTTTGAAGCGTCTGTCGGTGTTCCGCTCGCCACAGGCTGCCCTGTGGTGTCATGCCGAATTGGAGTCGTCCGCCTCAACCGAACTCCGTGCAAACATTCGGCTCTTTGACGATAGCGGGCAAACGATTGCGGTCATCGAAGGTCTCGAAGCACGATTGGCTTCAAGAAAAGAGTTAACGTCGGACGACTTTGACCTTGACGAATTTCTCTATCGCCAGACGTGGGAGCGGCGTGGACTTATCGATCCTGCTTCCAGCTCGGCGTATCTGCCTGCGCCCGCCGAAATCGCGGATGCTCTTAATTATCAGTTGCACGAAAGCGCGGCCTTGCTGAAGCTCGACCGCTGTGGCAACGGGCTCGCGGAACTCAACCGACTTTCAGTCAGCTACATTACGACAGCGTTTCGCAGGTTGGGCTGCGCATTACGAAAGGGCGATAGATTTGCCGCAGGTGATCTTCGCGTGGTCGGACGCCAACAGGCGTTTCTGAAAAGGCTGCTCGGCATTCTGGAAGAGGCCGGCGTGCTGCGGCGCGACGGCGACGGATGGACGGTGACCCGCACAGCCGACGATGTCAATCCAAATGATGCCAATCGAGTTTTGCGGGAACAGTATCCGGAAATCGCCACCGAGTTGACGCTCACGGATCGGTGCGGCACAGCGCTGGCCGATGTTTTGTCGGGCAGTTGCGAACCGCTCAACGAGTTGTTGTTTCCGCAGCAGGAGGCGATCACAGCCGCGTCTCTGTTCCGCGATGCGAGAGGGTCACAGGTCTTCAATCGGGTGATGCTGGCCGCTCTCGAAGAAGTCTGCCGGCGCGTTCCCGGCCGGCGCGGCCTGCGGATATTAGAGGTCGGGGCCGGGATGGACGGCACTATATCCGGTTTAGTACCTCAGCTCGACGGATCGAGGATTGAGTACCACCTGGCCGACGTTTCCCGGGCAACATTCACCGACATTGCCGCCGCGGGGACGCAGGCGATCCGGCAGAACCTCGCCGGGTACACCTTTATTAACTTCCTGCGTTTGGATATTGAGAATGACCCGGAGGAACAGGGTTTCGAAATCCCCGGCTACGACATTGTGATCGCGCCGAACATTCTGCACGCGACCATGAACCTGCGCCGCAGCGTCAAACACCTGCGTCGACTGTTAGCGCCGGGTGGACTGTTACTCGTGGTGGAGGGAACCGCCGCGCAGCCGTGGGTCGATCTGGTTTATGGCATGACCGCGCCGTGGTGGAGTTTCAGCGATACGGACGTTCGCACTCATCACCCGTTGATCGCGCCGGATCGGTGGGCCAAACTTCTGTTGGCCGACGGCTTCGGCGACGTGCAGAGTTTCGTGTGCGAGCCTGCGCACCAGGCGCTCATGCTCGCCAGCGCGACGGGGGATTTGAACCGGACGGAAGGGAAGGGTGAGCATTGGCTTCTCTTCGGCGATGAACAGGGGCTGGGAAAAGAGTTGTCCGACCTACTGGCGTCGGACGGAACCGCGTGTACGTTAGTGACGCCAGGGAGCGATTTTTCCCGCCTCGATGAGAAGACGTTCAAGATCAATCCCGGCCGGAGCGACGACTATCATCAACTCGTCGAGACTTTGGTCAACGCCGAAATCAGCCATTGTGTCTATCTGTGGGCGGCGGACGAATCCGCGTTAGGAGCGCGGGGCGACGCTCTGCCGATTGCCTCGCTCCGGCTCTGCGAATCGACTCTCTATTTGACCCGGGTGCTGGCCGGCGCGAGCCTGGCCGAGCCGCCGCGTCTGGCGATAGTTTCGCGAGGGGCCGCCTCGGTTTCCGGCGAGGCGTTGCCGGGACTCGCCGCTTCGCCGTTGTGGGGATTGGGCAAGAGCATTGCGCTGGAGCACCCTGAACTTCGTTGCCTTTGCATCGATCTTGATGCCCATGTCGGAGCGGACGATGCCCGCGTGATATTCGACGAACTCCGACGCCCGACCGAGGATCAAGTAGCCTCTCGCGGCAACGAACGGCATGTCGCACGAATCATCCGAGACGGCGACGCTACAGCACCGCAGGTCGAATTCGAATGCCACGGCGATGCGTGCTATTTGATCACGGGTGGTCTGGGCGACCTCGGCCTGCACGCGGCCGAGTGGCTGGTCAACCATGGGGCGCGGAATTTGATGCTGGTATCAAGGCATAGCGCGCGGCCTGAGACTTCCGAGCGACTTGCGCGACTGCAAGACGCGGGCGCTCAAGTTACGATCCGGCAGGCCGACGTTTCAGACCGGAAGCAGGTGGCAGAGCTTTTTGCGGAGTTCTCGAAGACGCTTCCTCCGTTGCGGGGAATCATTCACGCGGCCGGGATTTTTGACGACGGCAGTTTACAGGAACTAACGGCCGCAAGGTTTGCCACCGTGCTGTCGCCGAAGGTCGCGGGCGCATGGCATCTGCACGAACAATCGCGCGATCTCCCGCTCGACTTTTTCGTCGCCTATTCATCCGCGGCCTCCCTCTTCGGTTCGGCCGGTCAGGCAAACTATGTGAGCGCCAACGCGTTTCTTGACGCGCTGGCCGCCGCACGACGAGCCGAGCAATTGCCGGCCGTCAGTATCAACTGGGGAGGCTGGGCCGAGATCGGCCATGCGGCGCGTATCGGCGCGCGTAGCTTCCTGCACAACAGGGGAATCGGCTTGCTGACGCCCGCGCAAGGAGCCGCTGCCCTTGAGCGCGCTTTGAGCTGCGGCCATAGTCAACTCGGTGTCGTGCCCGTCGATTGGGGAAGGTTCTTCGAGGCTCAGCATTCTGTTTCGCCTCTGTTCGCAGTCTTAGCGCAGAGTCGCGGGCAATCGAACGGCGCGCCGACCATCGACGACACCCCCGGCATCCTCGACTCGCTGGAGAGCAAGAGCCCCAAAGAAGTTAACGCCTGGCTGCGACAGCATGTAGCGCAACAAGTCGCTGCGGTGCTCGGATTGGAGTCGGCCGATGAAGTATCGGACAGTCGAACTTTTATCCAAATGGGCATGGATTCGTTAACGTCCATTGAATTAAAGAACAGGTTGCAGAAGGGACTCGGACAAACCTTGCCCGCCACTATCGCCTTTGACTACCCGAGCGTCGCGCCGTTGGCCGAATATCTGGCGACGAGGGTGGGTGATCGTCTGCGACCGGATGCTTCCGAGGAGGCTGCAAGCGACGCTTCCGATCTGGACGAACTCTCCGACGAGCAAGCGACCACGCTACTCGTGCGCGAACTCGAAGCCATCGCCACTCACTCAAACGGCAGCGAATCGCTCGACGCCACAGCACCCAGTCTCTCGCCGGCAAAACGCGCTCTTCGCGCTTTGCGGGCGTCGCGCAATTCAGTCGCTTCGTCGGCGGGCGTGGCGGGTTTATCAAATGATCCGATAGCGGTGATCGGTATGGGTTGCCGATTTCCCGGCGGCGCGGACAGCCCGGAAGCCTTCTGGGAATTGCTGCGTGCAGGGCGCGATGCGATTACCGAAGTTCCCCCCGACCGCTGGGACGTGAATGCCTGGTATGACCCGAACCCCGACACGCCGGGAAAAATCAATTGCCGGCATGGTGGATTCGTCCACGGCTGCGAGGGCTTCGATACGGCGTTTTTCGAGATCACGCCCCGCGAGGCAAAGAGCCTCGACCCACAACATCGCATGTTGCTTGAGGTCAGTTGGGAGGCGCTCGAAAACTCGGGGCTGGTGCCGAGCGAACACGCCGGCACTAATACAGGTGTCTTTATCGGGATAACGGGCAACGACTACTTTAGCCTCGTGAGCGGCGGCGACGTTGAACGCATCGACGCCTATCTGGGAACGGGTAACGCGCACAGTTCAGCATCAGGGCGTCTCTCTTATTTCTTAGGTTTTAAGGGTCCCAGTATTTCGTTGGACACAGCCTGCTCGTCGGCGCTGGTCGCCGTCCACACTGCCTGCCAGAGTATCCGAACGGGAGAATGCGAAATGGCGCTGGCCGGCGGCGTCAATTATTTGCTGCGCCCCGAGATGTCCATCAATTTCTCCAAAGCTCACATGCTCGCGCCTGACGGACGATGCAAGGCGTTCGATGCCCGTGCGGACGGATATGTTCGTTCGGAGGGTTGTGGGATCGTGGTGCTGAAACGACTTTCCAGCGCCCTTGCGGCCGGCGATCCCGTCCTCGCCGTGATTCGCGGATCGGCCGTTAACCAGGATGGTCGCTCGGGCGGTTTGACCGTCCCGAATGGTCCGTCGCAATCAACCGTCATCCGCCGCGCCCTGAGTGTGGCCGGCGTTGCGCCCGAGCAGGTAAGTTACGTCGAAGCGCATGGGACAGGCACCTCGCTGGGCGACCCTATCGAGGTCGAGGCGTTGCACGGCGTTTTCGGCGACCGCGCCGTTGATAACCCACTCTGGATCGGCACGGTCAAGAGTAACATTGGGCATTTGGAGTCGGCGGCCGGTGTGGCTAGTTTGATCAAGACGATCCTCTGCATGCAGGGCAACGAATTCGTGCCCAGCCTGCATTTCGAAACCCCGAACCCGCATATTGACTGGGACAAACTTCCAATCAAAGTCGCCGCCCAAAGAATGTTTTGGCACGCGACCAACAAGCGGATCGCGGGCGTCAGTTCATTCAGCTTTAGTGGCACAAACGCACACTTGATTGTGGAAGAAGCTCCACAACCGCAGGCGGCCTCGACGGATTCGCCGCCACCGCCTGCTTCTCGCAACCACTATGGTCTTGCGCTTTCCGCGCACAACGAGACGGCGCTGCGAGAACTTGCTCGCCGCTATGCCGCACGGCTGTTGGAACTTCCAGATGAACGCCTCGGCGATGCCTGTGCAACGGCTGCGATTTTCAAAGACCGCTTCGATTACCGCCTGTTCCTCATCGGCGATTCAACTGACGCCCTGCGAACCGCGTTGGAGTCGTTCGCAGCCGGTCAGTCGTGCATCGCACCGGGAGCATCCGGGCGGGTTATCGCCCGCCAGAATAAGACCGGGGTGGGCTTTCTCTTTACCGGACAAGGTTGTCAGTATCCCGGCATGGGGCGGCAACTTTACGATGACGAACCTGTTTTTCGCGAAATCGTTGACCGGCTAGCGATGTCGCTCGACCGGAAGTTGAAAGTCCCGCTGCTGAGGGTTCTGTTTCCGGAAGCCGGCTCGTCACCGGCGGAACCGAATCTCCTGAATGACACGGCTTACACGCAGCCCGCGCTGTTTGTTCTGGAGTATGCACTCGCCGAATTGTGGAGATCATGGGGCGTGACGCCGGACGTTGTTGCGGGACACAGTGTGGGCGAATACGTCGCCGCAGCAGTGGCAGGCGTATTCAGTCCGGAGGACGGCTTACGCTTAATTGCCGAGCGTGGCCGACTTCTTTCAGAACTGCCTCGTGACGGAGCCATGTTCGCGATCTTCGCACCTGAGCAAATCGTCGCAGCAGCCATCGACTCCCATCGCGCCCGAGTTTCAATCGCCGCCGTCAACGGAGCCAGGCACGTCGTCGTCTCCGGCGAAAGGCAGGCTGTCGCCCTGATCGTTGCGTCGCTGCAAGCTCGGGGTATTACGGCCAGAGAGCTTAACGTCTCACACGCCTTCCATTCACCGCTTACCGATCCTGTCCTCGAACTATTCCGCCCGGTGGCAAGCTCGATTTCATACCGGCGACCGGAAATTGGATTCGTTTCCTGCGTGTCCGGCAATTTGGTTCAGGACGAAGTTACGAATCCGGAGTATTGGGTGAGTCATGTCCGAATGCCGGTTCGGTTTGACCTCGCCCTCAAGACACTTCGCAACGCAGACGGACGTTTGTTTGTCGAAGTTGGTCCTCAACCCGTTTTATCGTCGCTGGCCGAGACCGAAAGTGAGACCGAAACTCGGCCGGGCACGAAAGCCATCTTTTTGCCCAGCCTGCGGCCAAAGGTCTCAGACCACCGTCAATGCCTGGAAACTCTCGGACAGTTGTTCGTTCACGGCGCAGCGGTGGATTGGTCTGCCTATTATCGAGGTCGTTTCGAGCGGCAAACGAAATTGCCGACCTACCCGTTCCAGCGTCAACGCCACTGGTTTAATTCCGCAGAGTTGTGTTACCGGGCAGTGTGGCAGGAGAAACCTCTTGAGCGCGCGGTGATCGCCGACGGTACAGGACAATGGTTGATACTCGCGGATCACGAATGGCCGGAACTCTCCCGCTCATTGGAGGCAACCGGACGCCGCGTGATTTTCGCGTCGCCCGGTTCAGGGTTTCAACGCCTGAGCGACACCCGTTGGTCAATCGAATCCGACTCGTCGGACGGCCATCGCAGATTGTTGGAAACGGTCGGTAAGTTGGAAGGCATCGTGTATCTGTGGGAGCCAACTGCCGACATGGAAGCCGCAAGTTCAGGAGTCGGCGATTTCGGACTCTCCAGAGTGGTGCACTTGTCGCGGGCTGTTGCGGCGCTCGATAGCACGCCCAAATTGTGGCTGGCGACGCGAGGGGCAACATCCGCCGGGTCAGCAGAATTGAACTCGCCGTTCGCCACCGCGCTCCTCGGCCTGGGACGTTGCCTATTCCTCGAACACCCTAAATGTAAAGGTGGTTTGATTGACCTGGATGATTTCAAGGGTGAAGACCTGGCGAACAGCGTAAGAGACGAACTTCTCAATCCGAGAGGCGAAGACTGCGTGGTCTGGCGCGATAATCAACGCTACGTGAGCCGTTTGGAGTCTTATCGCCCGGCTGAATCGCCGACGGTCAGATTATCCGATGATGGTGCTTATTTGATCACCGGCGGCTGCGGGGCGCTGGGTCTACAGGTGGCTCGGTTCCTGGCCGAACTGGGCGCGGGCTGCCTGGTCTTGATGAGCCGCAGCGAACCTTCCGACGGGTCGTTGAATGCACTGCGTTCCCTGAAAGAAAGAGGATGTCGTGTGTTGTCTGTGCGGGGCGACGTGACGAACAAAGCCGACGTGGCAGCCCTGCGGGATACGCTCGCCGCGAATTCTTTCCAACTCAAGGGAGTTGTACACGCCGCCGGAGTCAACGAGCAGTGTTCCATCGAGGAATTGAAACAGCCACAGTTGATGGGCACGCTTGCTCCTAAGATCGTGGGCGCTTTGAATCTGCATCAACTCACCGAGACTTTGCACCTCGACTTTTTCATTTGCTTCTCGTCCATCTCGGCGGTGTGGGGCAGCGCGAGCCAGGCGCATTATGCGGCGGCCAATGCTTTTCTCGATGGCTTCGTCGAGTATCGGCGAGGGCGAGGGCTGCCGGGGCTGTCCATCAACTGGGGGCCATGGGCCGGCGATGGCATGTCAACGCTTGATGGGGGGAGCCGGGTCGCGGACGGAGGACTTCGTTTGCTTCGGCCTGAACAGGCGCTTTCCACGTTGGGTCAACTTTTGGCTTCGCGAGAAAGTCGCGTCGCGGTTGTCGATGTGGATTGGACGCGTTTGAAGAACCTTTACGAGGTGCACGGACGGCGGCCTTTATTCGATAACTTTGGCGGGCAAACAACGCCTGTCGCGGGAACCGGCCAGTCGCCGCTGGTGAACGATTTGCGGGCGATGGCGCGGAGCGAACGATTTGAACGGTTGGCTCGTCAGGTGCAATCGCTGGTCTCGGATGTGTTGCGTCTCGACGGAGATCAGGTTGTCGAGCGCGAAGTGGGGTTCTTTGACCTCGGTGTGGATTCGTTGATGGCCGTCCAGATCAAGGATCGGATTCAACAGCTGGTGGGGCGCGAGTTCCCGTCCTCGCTCTGTTTTGATTACCCGACGGTCGCAGCCCTCGTCGAACATCTGCTCCAACAACTGTTCCCGGAAAGCGAAACGGACGAAACCGACTCGCACACACTGACGAACATCCGCCCGGCCCCCCAAGCCCTGCTTGATGAATGCCGGGTCGAAGACTTGCTCGATGAACAGATCGCCGCATTGATCGATGAGGAAATGAAAGCGCTCAATTTGGAATGAAGAATGTGAAGCAGGAAACCCCCAATACCAGCGAACTGACCGCCCTCCAAAAAGCGTTTCTCACAATCCGCAAATTGCGAGAACAACTCGACGCTGCACGGGCTACCCGCTCCGAGCCAATCGCCGTCGTTGGGCTGGGTTGCCGTTTGCCTGCGGCTGATAGCCCCGCCGCCTTTTGGGAATTGCTGTCTCAGGGACGTGATGCGATCACGGAAGTGCCTCGCGAACGTTGGAATGTAGACGCGCTTTACGATCCACGGCCGGGTATGCCGGGCAAAGTTTACAGCCGCCGCGGCGGCTTTCTGGACAACGTGGAATCATTCGACGCGGCGTTCTTCGGCATCTCTGCGCGGGAGGCGGCGACCGTCGATCCGCAGCAGCGATTGCTGCTCGAAGTTGCGTGGGAAGCGCTCGAACACGCCGGAATTGCGCCGTCGTCGCTTAAAGCTACGCTAACGGGCGTGTTCGTCGGGGTCACTGCGAGCGACTACGCCTGCCTGCAACTGGAGCAGAACAAGCTGCCCGACGATCCCTATTTCAACACGGGCGCCGCGCTGAACGCCTGCGCCGGACGAGTATCCTACGTGCTGGGTTTGCAGGGACCGTCCATGGCAATTGATACGGCCTGTTCATCGTCGCTGACCACAATCCACCTTGCATGTTCGTCACTACGAAACCGTGAATGCGACATGGCGTTGGCCGGCGGCGTCAACCTGATCCTCGCCAGTTGGCCTAACGTCACATTGGCCGCGGCGCAAATGGTCGCTCCGGACGGACGCTGCAAGACGTTTGACGCCTCAGCCGATGGATACGTACGCGGTGAGGGCTGCGGCATAGTCGTGCTGAGAAGGCTGTCGGATGCGTTGCAAGCCGGCGACCGCATACTGGCTCTCATTCGCGGAACAGCCATCAATCAGGACGGCGCGAGCAGCGGATTTTCCGTGCCCAACGGCATTGCTCAGCAGGCTCTGATCCGGCGTACATTGGAGGTGGCCGGCGTCGCGCCCGCCGAGATCGATTATGTCGAATCGCATGGAACCGGAACCGCGCTCGGCGATCCTATTGAGGCCGGCGCGTTGGGCGCGGTGCTGGGACGCGACGCCGCGCGCGAGCGGCCGCTGTGGATCGGTTCCGTTAAATCGAATATCGGCCACCTGGAGTCGGCGGCCGGAGTGACCGGCCTGATCAAGCTGGTGCTGGCGATGTGTAACGACCGGATTCCACCGACCCTGCACATCAATCAACCGAATCCCAAGATCGATTGGGACGGCATGAATCTACGGCCGGTGCGTGAACCCGTTGATTGGCCGCGGGGCGTCAAACGCCGTTTTGCCGCGCTGAGTTCTTTCGGCGTCAGCGGCTCGAACGCACACTTGATCCTTGAGGAATCGCCGTCCGTATCCGTCGCGCCGCCGGAGCGGGACCGGCGGGCGCATGTGCTGACGCTCTCGGCCAAGACCCCAACTGCGTTGGCGGAACTGGCCGCGAGGTATGAAGAGTTCCTAGCGGAGCAGACGGACGATGCCATCGCCGATATCTGTTACACCGCAAATTGCGGTCGCAGTCATTTCAAACATCGAGCGGCCATCCGTGCCTCCCGTATCGAAGACCTCCACGTCGGCCTTGCCGGAATTCGCAACGGCCAACAGACGCCGGGATTGTTTCTTGCCGGCGAGACTTCCTCGAATCTCGCCAGTCCAGTGTTCGTATTTTCCGATGCCGAGGAGTTGAACCCGGGAACCGGGCGCGAACTGTACGAGACCAGCGCCGTGTTCCGCTCGGCCATAGATTCTTGCGACGCAGCGCGCCACTCCGATATGGATGCCACGATCTCGGCCGTCTTGTTCGCAGAAGACGACGAACGTTTGCGGCAACCGACTTACCGGCTCTCCGCGCAGTTCGCATTGCTGTATGCCCTGGCCGCCTTGTGGCAATCATTCGGAATTCGCCCGCTCGCCGTTTCGGGTCGCGGGCTGGGCGAGCTTTGCGCCGCTTGTATCGCAGGCGTGTTTGATTTGGAGGATGGTCTCCGGTTGGTGTGGGAACGTGCGCGGCTGTCTTCTCGCGATGACATCGCGACACATGCGCATGGAGTGAGGTTTAGAGCGCCGCAAATTGCGATCTGGCCTGATGGACGGCCGCTTGCGGAAGGCATCGCGTTCGACGCGGCCTACTGGCAACGGCGGTTTCAGGCGGCAGTTCCCGATCCGCGCGAAACCATCAACTCGCTGACGGAAGATCGCGATGGGCCGTTTATTGAGATCGGCTTGAGCCGGGAGTTATCGAAACTCGCCGGACAGATAAAGCCATGTTCGCTGTGGTTGCCTTCGATGAGCGGAAAGGGCGACGAGTGGCAGTTGCCGCTGGCGAGTCTGGCTGTGGCCTACGTCAATGGAATTGAGGTTAACTGGGCAAAGCTCGACGAGTCCATTCCTCGTCAACGCCTTCACTTACCAACCTACCGCTTTCAACGGAAGCGTTATTGGATCAAAGAGCGAGATGAGATCATGACGCCAGCGTCAACCGAACCGATAGTATCTGAAGCCGACAGACTGCGAGGCCATCGCGAATCCGTCAAGACGGACATCATCCGACTCGTTGCCGAAATGCTTCGCGAACAGCCGGCCAATGTGCCCCTTGACGTTCCGTTCCTGGAAATGGGTGCAGACTCGCTGATCCTTGTCTATGCCGTCAAACAGATCGATGAACGGTTTCGGGTGAAACTGGAAATCCGGCAGTTCTTCGAAGAGATCACGACGGTCGCGTCGTTGGCCGAATTTATTGCCGACCGCGTGCCGCCCCCGGCCGACGTTCAAACACCGTCCGTGTCGAACTCTGCGTCCGCGACACCTGTGGCAACCATGCCCCCCGCGCCGAGTGTGGGAAGCATCAGTTTGCCGGAGGCCGCTCGGCCGGTTGCGTCGCCCGAACCAATCGGCAACGCCTTCGGTTCGGAACTCCCCCGCATCATTCAAGCTCAGATGGAGTTGATGTCGCGCCAACTGGATTTGTTGCAGCGCGCATCCGTTACATCCCAACCGGCTATTACATCCCGAACCTCCCAGGCTGCCGGTGAAGTCACAACGCCGGTGGAGACTCCGTTTGCGCCGCGCGCGAATGATGCCGGCGACACCGTTGCGTCGAGTGTGTCCACGGCTCGCTCTTCACCGCTCAAGGACATCAGGTATCCGGTCACTGCTAAATCGACCGGGATGACCGAACAACAACAGAGCAGTCTCGACGATTTCATTCGCCGGTTTACGAGCAGGACAGAGCGGTCTAAAGCGCTCGCTCAATCTTGCCGCGCCGGTCTGGCCGACAGCCGCGCCACGGTGGGATTTCGTTTTTCGACCAAGGAGATTCTTTACCCGATCACCGGTGCGGAAGCGCTCGGTTCCTCGCTCAAGGATGTGGACGGAAACACCTACATCGATTTGACGATGGGTTTCGGGGCATTGCTGTTTGGCAGCCGTCCCGATTTTGTTTGTCAGGCAATCGCCGACGAGCTTCAGCGCGGAATTCAACTGGGTATGCGGTCAGACCTGATGGAGGAAGTCACCGGTCTGTTCCTCAAGCTGACCGGCACGGAGCGCGTCGTGTTTACCAACTCGGGAACCGAGGCCGTGATGACCGCGTTGCGTTTGGCGCGAGCAGCCACCGGCCGCTCTAAAATCGCTTTGTTCGAGGGCTCCTATCACGGTCACTCGGACGGCACGCTGGCGCAGCGGGGACGTGATCATCTGAGTTCCGAACCGGTAGCGCCCGGTATTCCCGCTAACGTGGCGCGTGACGTACTCGTGCTGGAATACGGTTCGCCGCAGTCGTTAGAGATACTCCGCGATCATGCGCAGGAGTTGGCGGCCGTGTTGGTCGAGCCGGTGCAGAGTCGCCGGCCTGACTTTCAACCCGTCTCCTTCCTGCGTGAATTGCGCGCGCTTACCGAAGCAGCCGGAACGGCGTTGATTTTCGACGAAATGATTACCGGATTCCGGGCGCATCCGGCGGGTTGTCAGGGACTGTTCGGCATTGATGCCGACATCGCCACCTACGGAAAAATCCTGGGCGGCGGCATGCCAATCGGCGCGGTCGCCGGCAGCGCCCGTTTTCTGAACGGAATCGACGGCGGCATGTGGCGATTCGGCGACAATTCATATCCGGGCGCGGCGCGAACTTACTTCGGCGGCACATTTTGCCAACACCCCATCACCATGGCTGCGTCGCTGGCCGTGCTCCGACACCTCGTAGCCCGGGGGGCGTCACTGCAAACAACTCTGAATCAGCGCACGGACAAATTCGCCGAGACTCTGAACACATTTTTTGCCGGTGAAGAATTGCCGATTCGCGTCTCGCATTTCTCGTCTTTCTTTCGTTTCGAGTTCTCCGGCAACCTGGAACTCTTTTTTTACCACATGCTGGCAAAGGGAATTTACATCTGGGAGTGGCGCAATTGTTTTCTTTCAACCGCGCACACAGATGAGGAACTCGAACGCGTTGTTCAGGCCGTTAAGGAGAGCGTCGCGGACTTGCGCGCAGGGGGATTTCTGCCTCCGCGCGAACCGACTGGCCGCCCCACCACGCCCGTGTCCGCCGAGTGCAGGATGCCGGTTCGAAGCGACAAACAAACGGGCGGCTCGAATGGTCACCCGGCAGACAACGGAAACGGGAGGGGATTCTGGAACCGCGGCAAGTCCAAGCTGGGACAACGCGGAGAAGCGGTCGCCGTAGCCGGCGATACGGCGCGTCGCAGTACTAACAAGCCGCTCGCTTTTAGCCTCTCATATTTCGGAACGTACGAGGCCGCCTATTCTCCAAGCAAATACGAGTTGTTGATCGGAGGAGCACGCTTTGCCGACGCCGAAGGATTTCAGGCCGTCTGGGTTCCCGAGCGGCATTTCCATGAATTCGGCGGCCTCTCGCCTAATCCCTCGGTGCTGGCTGCCGCCCTGTCCCGGGAAACGAAACGCGTCCAACTACGTGCCGGTAGCGTTGTGATGCCGCTGCATCACCCGATGCGCGTGGCCGAGGAATGGTCGCTGGTTGATAATCTGGCCGGCGGTCGAGTCGGCGTCGCATTTGCTTCGGGTTGGCACCCGAATGATTTTGTGTTCGCCCCCCAGAGCTATGGCAGGCAGCGCGAACTCACGTTTGAGGGTATGGAGGCCGTGCGCCGAGCCTGGAGGGGCGAACCGTTGTCGCTGCGCGACGGCACCGGTAAAGATGTCGATCTAAAGCTCCACCCGTTGCCCAGGCAGACAGAACTACCCTGTTGGCTCACTATCGTAAACAACCAGGAGACTTACCGCAAAGCGGGCGAGTTGGGCGTCGGCGTACTGACAAACCTGATGGGACAAACCCTTGAGGAGTTGACCGCCAACATCGCAATCTACCGTGCGGCGCGCGCCGAATTCGGGCACGACCCGCAGGCGGGTAATGTAACCGTCTTACTGCATACGTACGTCCGCGAAGATGCCGAGCAGGCCATCCGTGAAGCTCGCCGGCCGCTGTGTGATTATTTGCTGTCGTCCATGACGCTTTTCAAACGCCTAGCGCAAAGCCAGAGTTTGGCAATCGACCTGGATGGGTTGTCGGCCGAAGATCGTGAGTACATCGTGCAGAAGGCGTACGACAAATATGTCGCGTTCAGCGCGCTGATCGGTTCGCCCGACACTTGTCGCCCCCTCTTGGAAAATCTGATTGCGGCGGGCGTGGACGAAATTGCGTGCTTCGTAGACTTCGGCGTTCCCACCGAATCGGCGTTGCGTGGTCTACCGCCGCTTAACGAATTGCGGAAGTGCTGGGCGGCTCCTTCCGGCCAATCCGGTACGGTGTCGTTTCCGATGAGCGAAGCGCAGCAACAGCTTTGGCTGTTGACGAAGGTGTCCGACGACGGAGCCAGAGCTTACAACGATCCTGCCGTGCTGATTATCGAGGGCGAGATAGACCCGGACGCTTTGACCGCCTCTCTGAATCAGGTTGTCGCCCGCCACGAATCACTCCGCACCACGGTCGATCCAATTGGCGACCGCCTCATCATCCATCCTCCCGCGCCCGTGGCGTTGCAAATTTTCGATGTCTCCGCTGCCGAGGATTCGGAGGATGAGGTGCGTAAGCATCTGGATCAATTCAATCGGACGTTGATCGATTTTGTGAACGGTCCAATTTTCACGGCCACGCTGCTCAAGGTGGCGGCCGAACGGCACGTACTGATTTTGGGATCACATCACTTGCTCACCGACGGCATGTCGATGATGAACGTGATCAATGAGATCGACGCGTGTTACGTCGCACGGCGGCGCGGCACGGCGGCGGCCTTGGAACCTCCGCTCCAGTACCGCGAGTTTGTTCGGTGGCACGAGGGACAGAGATCGTCGCCCGCGATGAAGGAGCATGAAAACTACTGGCTGCGACAATTCGAGAAGCTGCCCGCCGCAGCCGATTTGCCAACAGACCGTCCACGGCCTGCCGTCAAGACGTTCGACGGCGCGATCCGGCAGTTGGCAATCGACAAGACACTGACCACTCGGTTGACGAAACTCGCCGGCTCGCGCGGCTACACACCGTTCATGCTGCTGCTGGCGGTGTACACGGTGCTGCTTCACCGACTCACCGGCCGGGAAACGGTCGTCGTCGGCTGCCCTTACGCCGGCCGGGCAATGGAGGGTGGTGATAGTCTCGTCGGCTATTGCGCGCACCTGCTTCCCATCGTCAGTACCATTACCGGGTCGCCTGCGGGCATGCCTTTTAGCGAGCACCTGCGTCGCGTGCGCAGCACGCTCCTCGACGCCTATCAACATCAGGACTACCCGTTTGCGCGTCTGCTTAACAAACTGAATCTGAAACGCGACATTAGCCGCAGCCCGTTGATTTCGACGATCTTCAACCTTGAGCGGCCGACGGGCGAATCTTCAGAGGGAGGCTTGCAGATCGCGCGATACGAGAGGCACGTCAACTTTGCCCGCATGGACTTGACCCTCACGGCAAATCTCGTCAACGAGGGCATCACTCTGGAATGCGACTACAATACCGATCTCTTCAATGCGGCGACGATTGACCGCTTTTTGATTCATTACAAAACGCTGCTGGAGAGTGTCGTTGAGAATCCCGATGCCGATCTGCATACGCTTCCGTTGCTGGACGCGGCGATGCGACAAGAACGGCTGCGTGCCTGGAACGACACGGAATCTCAAAGAGTGGATCAATGCGTCCACCAACTTTTCGAGTCGCAGGCGGAACGCCGACCCGACGCCATCGCGGTTAGCGACAAATCGCCGCACGGGGTTCAAATCTCATATCGCGAATTGAATGAGCGGGCAAACCGGTTGGCGCATTTCCTGCGCCGGTCGGGAGTCGGTGCGGAACAGCGTGTGGGCATCTGTGTCAGGCGATCAGTCGATCTTTTTGTCGCTTTGCTTGGGACGCTAAAAACGGGCGCAGCCTATGTCCCCATGGACCCGGCATATCCAGCGTCGCGTCTCGAACAGATACGAGACGACGCCCAAATCGCGATGCTCCTTACGCAACGTGAGTTGTTGGCGGAACTGCCGAAAACTCCCGGCGCAGTTTTCTGTCTCGATCAGGAAGGCGATCCTCTTGCCCGTGAGTCGAAAGTCAATCCCAACGTCCCGGCCGATCTCGACCATCCGGCCTATGTCATGTACACATCCGGCTCGACCGGCCGGCCGAAAGGCGTCGTCATTCCGCATCGCGGCCTGACCAACTACCTGCTTTGGGCAGAGCACGCCTACATGCCCGACGGTGGTACTGCACCTGTGGTCGGCTCAATCGGGTTCGACGCCACGATCACAAGTCTCTTTGTGCCTCTGATGGCCGGCGGGCAGGTGGACTTGTTGCCCGAAGGCGAAGAGTTGACCGCGCTGGCCGATGCGCTCCGCCGTGGTTCCAATTACCGGTTTATCAAGATCACGCCCGCCCACCTGGACGTGCTCAATCGTCTCCTCACCGACGCACCCGATGCCTACGGCACACAGCGGCTCATCCTGGGGGGCGAAGCGATCTCGCCTCGCGCGCTTGATCGCTGGACGCGAAATGGGCGGCTCCACATTGTTAATGAATATGGCCCCACGGAAACGGTGGTGGGTTGCTGCGCGCATGACTTCAGCGAGCCGCCGGAACATACGGTGCCGATTGGACGACCGATCAGTGGCACTCGGCTCTATGTGCTCGATGACCACTTGCAACTCACGCCCGTGGGTGTTGCGGGCGAACTCTACATCGGCGGCGCCGGCCTGGCGCGTGGCTATTTGGGGCGGCCTGACTTGACCGCGACATCTTTCGTCCCCGATCCATTTGCAGGCCGGGGTGGTTTTGGGCTACCGGGCGAGCGGCTCTACAAGACGGGTGACCGCGCTTGTTATCTGGCGGACGGTAATCTGGAATATCTTGGCCGCACCGACGGACAAATCAAGTTGCGCGGCTTCCGCATTGAGTTGGGGGAGATCGAGTCCGTATTGCTCCAGCGCCCGGAAATTGTCGAAGCGGTCGTGGTGCTCCGCGAAGATGAACCCGGCAACCCGCGCCTCGTCGCTTATGTTCGTCCGGCCGATGGCGATGCGATGTCGGTTGGCAAGCTCCGCGATGAATTAAAGCGACTGCTGCCCGATTACATGATCCCATCGGCGTTCGTCAGGCTGGATAGGATGCCCTTGACGACGAACGGTAAGGTTGACCGTGCGTCGCTTCCCCCGCCGGATCGCCAACGTCCCGAACAGTCGGCGGAATTCGCTGCGCCGCGAAACGACTTGGAACGGGCTCTAGCCGAAATTCACCGCAACGTTCTCAACCTCGACCGGGTTGGCGTTCATGACAACTTCTTTGACTTGGGCGGTAATTCGCTGCTGGCAGTCGAAGCGTATCGTCGCATGGAGAGCCTCAACAACGGCAAATTCCAGGTCTTAGACCTCTTCAAGTATCCGACCATCCGATCACTCGCAGAGTTCCTCGGCCACTCCGAAGAGCCGCCGCCAAACGGCGACGCTGAAATGCACCGGCGAGTGGTACAGCAAAAAGAGTCCTGGCGAAAACTGGCGAATAAACGCAAACGCATCAACACCTGACAAAACTCATCATGAGCACTGAAAACTCACACGAAGAAAGTTACGACATCGCGATCATAGGAATGGCGGGACGATTTCCGGGCGCGTCCGATTTGGATAAGTTCTGGCGGAACCTCCGGAGCGGCGTGGACTCTATCGGACACTTTACGGAAGAGGAGTTGCTCGATTCGGGGTTCCCCCTGGAAGTGATCCGCCATCCCGATTTCGTCGGCGCAAAGGGAGTTCTGGATGATGCGGATATGTTTGACGCCGCGTTTTTTGGAATCTCTCCCCGCGAAGCCGAGCTGATGGACCCGCAACATCGCTTACTGATGGAATGCGCCTGGGAAGCGCTGGAAGACGCGGGTTACGATTCCGAGAAATACGACGGCCGGATTTCAGTATTTACGAGCACCGGGCTGAACACTTATCTGCCGTTTAATATTTGCTCGCACCCCGGTCTCGCGCTTAAGGTCGGCGGCTTTCACCTGTCTATCTGCAACGACAAGGATTTTGTCGCCACTCGTATCGCCTATGCCATGAACCTGAAAGGCGTCGGCGTCAACATTAGTACCGCGTGTTCTTCGTCTCTGGTCTCACTCCATTTCGCCTGCCAGAATCTGCTGACTCACCAATCCGACATGGCTCTGGTTGGCGCGGTCACCGTGCACTTCCCGCAAAAGGTGGGTCACATCTATGAAGCCGGCGCGGCCTATTCACCTGACGGGCGTTGTCGCCCGTTCGATGCCACGCCCAGTGGATTGATTGACGGCAACGGAGTGGCGACCGTAGTGCTTAAACGTTTGGATGACGCACGCGCCGCCGGCGACACCATCTACGCGGTGGTGAAGGGAACGGCCGTCAATAATGATGGCCGTGAGAAAGTTGGTTATACGGCGCCAAGTATCGAAGGCCAGACCGCAGTCATCTGCGAAGCGCTGGAAATAGCCGGGGTAGACCCCGATACGATTTCCTACGTCGAAGCACACGGAACGGCCACACCGCTGGGCGATCCGATTGAAGTTGAAGGGCTGACACATGCGTTTCGCAAAAGCACGCAGCGAATGGGCTATTGCGGATTGGGTTCGGTAAAATCGAACATCGGCCACGCCGATACCGCGGCCGGCCTGGCGGGTCTAATGAAAATCGTGCTGGGGATGAGACACGGTCAACTTGCGCCGAGCCTTCATTTCCAACTGCCAAATCCCAAGCTCCGTCTGGAAGAGAGTCCGTTTTATGTCGTCAGTCAGCTAAAAGAATGGCCGCGCGGCGAGCATCATCCGCGCCGCGCAGGAATCAGTTCGTTTGGCGTCGGCGGAACGAACGCACACGCGATCATCGAAGAAGCGCCGACCGAGCAGGCAGTTGCTCCTTCACGTCCCCATCAGCTTTTGATGTTGTCGGCCAGAACACCCTCGGCTCTTGAGGATTCCATCCGGCGGCTGGCGAATCATCTCAGGTCGCACCCTCACGCCAACCTGCCCGACGTGGCCTACACGCTTCAACTCGGCCGGCGAACGTTTAATCGGCGAGCGGTTTTATCCGCCACTAGCGTTCCCGAGGCAATCGCCGCGCTCGAAGAGTCGAAGCGCATCCGGACGGGTGTGGCGGACAACGCCCAAAGCATCGCCTTCATGTTCCCCGGACAGGGCAGCCAGTATCCGGGAATGGCGCGTGATCTCTACGAACGAGAACAGACATTCCGCGAAGAAATTGATCGCTGTGCCGAACTATTGGAGCCGGAACTGGGGCGCGACTTGAGAAGAATCCTGTTTGCGGAACCGGCAGAGGCGGACGACGCCGAACTGCAACAGACCGCCGTTGCCCAGCCGTCGCTGTTCGCGGTCGAGTATTCTCTGGCTAAGCTGTGGCACAGTTGGGGCATCCGGCCGGCGGCGATGATCGGGCACAGTATCGGTGAATACGTAGCGGCCTGTCTCGCGGGTGTTTTCTCGTTGCCGGATGCGCTGAAGATCGTCGCGGCGCGCGGGCGTTTGATGCAGTCCATGCAACCGGGCGTGATGTTGGCCGTGTCGCTCCCCGAAGATGAGGTTCGGCCGCTGGTTGCAGGGCTGCTTGAGATCGCCGCGGTCAACAGCCAATCAATGTGCATTGTTTCAGGCTCCGTCGCCGCCGCGGAAGAGTTTGAGGCGCGGCTTAACGAACGGAATTTGATCTGCAAGCGGCTCTACACCTCGCATGCTTTTCACTCTTCGATGATGGAACCGATGCTCAAGCCGTTTCAGCAGGCAATGGAGAGCATTCGCCTAAGCCCGCCGCAGATTCCTTTTATTTCAAATCTCACCGGGGATTGGATCAACGCGCAAGATGCGGTTCGGCCGGCCTATTGGTCTGATCACTTGCGAAACACCGTGCGCTTCTCGGCGGGACTCAAAACCCTGCTGGCCGAGTTGCCTTACATCCTGTTGGAAGTCGGGCCGGGTCGGGTCTTAACTGGGCTAGCTAGGCAGATCGGCGCAGTGCCCCAGCCTCAATGTCACACGACTTTGCCCCACGCCACTGAGACAGTAGACGATCAGCAGTTCCTACTGGCGACCCTGGGGCAACTCTGGTTGTCGGGCGCGCCGGTTGATTGGCCGAGCTACTACCGAGACGAGCGTCGCCGACGAATTCCTTTGCCGACGTATCCGTTTCAGCGACAGCGATATTGGATCGAACCACGCAAACCTGAGCAAACCGTCGCCACGCGCTCAGCGGTTTTGCTGGCTGCTCCACAAGACAGCCCTGAGCTAAACGATATGCCCATCGGTGATGACACACTGCCGCGTCATGAACGCCCCGATCTCGGTTGCGAATATGTTGCGCCGAGCAACGAGCAGGAAACGGTGTTGGCCGAAATCTGGCAGGAGTTACTGGGAGTATCCAGGATCGGCATCCACGACAATTTTTTCGATCTGGGCGGTCACTCGCTGCTGGCGACGCAAATCCTTGCGCGTTTGAGACAGGGGTATGGAGCCAGGCTGGAGTTGAACGATTTATTCCAGAATCAAACGATCGCCGAACTGTCCGCGGTGTGGCTCGAACAGACACTTGAAGGCCACGACTACGACGAACTCGCACAACTACTTGAAGGCTTGGAGAACATGACTGACGAACAGGCTGAATCTAAGCTCTCCGAGCTTCCGCCTTCAGCGGGGACATTGTAAATCCCCGTGTCAACGATAGTGGATTAACGAAATCGCCCTCTGAATGAACTGTCATCGAGCATGAGTGACTTAGCCAAACGATTGTCGTCGCTGTCACCGGCCAAGCGCGCCCTGTTGCAGAAGATGCTGGAAAAGGGAGAGGCGGCGGCGGATGTCATTCCCCGCCGGTCTGCCGACGAACCACCCGCGCTGTCCTCTGCGCAACAGCGGTTGTGGTTCCTTGACCAGTTGGAAGGGCCTAACGCCACCTACAACATGCCGAATGCCTTCCGCCTGTTCGGAGAGCTAAATATCGGCGTTTTGGAATCGGCGCTGGCCGAGATTATCCGCCGCCATGAAGCGCTGCGCACAAACTTCACACAGGTGGACGGCAAACCCGTACAAGTAATTCACGACGAGCTACGAGGCTATCTTTCGCTCGTCGAGTTGCCGGGTCTGGACGATGCACAGAGGGAAGAGGAGGTCTGTCGGCGGTCGCGACAAGATGCCGGGCGGCCGTTTGACCTTGAACACGATCGATTGCTGCGTATCCAAATCCTGCGTTTCGAACCCATGTACCATGTGATGCTGATCAACATGCATCACATCGTCGCCGACGGCTGGTCGCTGGGAGTGATCGTCAAGGAAATGGTTACGCTGTATAGCGCGCTGTCGCGCGGCGAAGCAAGCCCGTTGGCGGAATTGCCGATCCAGTATGCGGACTTCGCCGAGTGGCAGAGACGATGGTTGGCCGGTTCGCAACTGGAAGGCCAGATTGAATACTGGCGCGGGCAATTGGCCGGCGCACCGTCCCTGCTGGCATTGCCGACTGACCGCCCACGCCCGCCCTTGCAGACGTTTCGCGGCAGCACGCTGCGCTTCAGGATCGATGGCGAGCGATTGAGCGCTTTGAAGGCGCTCAGCCGCCAATTCGACGCTTCGCTGTTCATGGTTTTGTTCGCAGGTTTCGCCACCCTCTTGTGGCGATACAGCCGTCAGGATTCGCTCGTGGTCGGCACGCCCGTCGCCAATCGCGGCCGTAAGGAACTGGAACCACTGATCGGCTTCTTCGTCAACACGTTGGCGCTGCGGACGAACTTCTCCGGCGACCCGAATGTCCGAGAACTGATTGCACGCGTTAAGGAGACCGCGATAGGCGCGTTTCGCAATCAGGACGTGCCCTTCGAGCGTTTGGTTGAGGAACTCCAGCCCGCGAGAAACCTGGGATTCTCGCCGATCTTTCAGGTCATGTTTATCTTGCAGAACGCGCCGTTGGACGACTTGCGGCTGCCCGGCGTCAGGCTGGAGGAGATTGAAGTCGAAGCCGGTACGTCAATGTTCGACATGACGCTCAAGCTGCGCGAGCGCGGCGGACTGCTCGAAGGCGAGCTTGAGTTCAATACAGACCTGTTCGACCGTGCCACTATCGAACGGCTCATCGGCCACTATCAATTAATCCTTGACGCGATGCGTCATGATCCTGACTGCGCGGTTTCGCGGCTGGCCGTATTGACCGAGGCAGAGCGGGAAACGCTGCTGGTGCGCTGGAACAACACGGAACGAAGCGTGCCGGAGTCGGAAACCGTGGTGCAGTTGTTTGAAGAACAGGCCGACCTTGACCCTGAACGCGTCGCCTTGGTTTACGGAAACACCCAACTCAGTTATGCGACTCTCGACGAGCGGGCAGGCCAATTGGCGGCGTACCTCAAATCGCTGGGCATTGCGCCGGAGTCGCCGGTCGGCCTATGTGTCCCGCGTTCCGTCGAGATGGTCGTCGGACTGTTGGGAATTCTGAAAGCCGGTGGTGCTTATGTGCCCTTAGACCCGGCCTTCCCCGGTGAGCGACTGGCATTGATGATTGAAAATGCAGGGCTGTCGGTCATTATCACGACGGAAGATGCGTCGCCGGTCTTGCCGGACACGCCGGCAATCCGGGTGTTCCTCGATAGGGACTGGAGTCGAATCGCCGCCGCGCCGCCCTCCAGCGCGCGACGAGCAATCGCGTATCCCGAGAATCTGGCTTACATCATCTACACGTCGGGATCGACCGGCACGCCAAAGGGAGTTCAAATATCACACCGGGCGCTCGTCAATTTCTTGTGCTCGATGCGCGAACAGCCGGGGCTGACCAGAGACGATGTTCTGCTCGCCGTCACCACCATCTCGTTCGACATTGCGGCTCTGGAATTGTTCCTGGCGTTAATCGTCGGCGCACGCGTGGAGATCGTCTCTCAGGAAACGGCCGCGGACGGCTTTAGGCTCTGCGAAGCGCTCCGCCGCTCGGGCGCGAACGTGATGCAGGCCACCCCCGCCACCTGGCAGATGTTGCTCGCCGCCGACTGGCACGGGCTGCCTTTAAAAAGGGTCTTCTGCGGCGGCGAAGCCCTTTCGCATGAACTGGCTTCCCGTTTGATTGCCAAGCGGGTGGAACTTTGGAACCTTTATGGCCCCACAGAGACGACCATCTGGTCGTCCGCTTCAAGAATTGAATCACTGGATGCCGCGAACACTGCCCGGGACGCGAAGGAGTCCATCGGACGACCGATAGCCAATACGCAAATCTACATTCTCGACCAAAAGCTGCAACCTGTCCCGGTTGGCGTGCCCGGTGAACTCTTCATCGCAGGGGCGGGTGTCGCGCGCGGATACAACCGGCGGCCTGATCTGACGGCGGCCGTGTTCCTGCCAAATCCATTCGGCAAGCCCGGCACGCGGATGTACAAAACCGGCGACCTTTGCCGATACCGGCCGGAGGGAAACATCGAGTTCATCGGGCGCGTCGATCATCAGATCAAACTCCGTGGCTTCCGCATCGAGTTGGGCGAGATCGAAACGGTGTTGGACGAGCATCCGGCCGTGCGTAATTCCGTCGTCGTGTGTCGAGAAGATCAACCGGGGCGACAGCAACTGGTGGCTTATCTCGAATACGATCCTGAAACAGGGCATCCCAAAGGCAATCAAGACGTTCTGGCCGAAGGACAGATCGACAAATGGCGGACGGTCTGGGATCAGATTTACGAAAGGGGAGTAGAGGAACACGACGAACTGTTCGACACTTCGGGCTGGATCAGCAGTTATACCGGCCGACCCGTGCCGCAGGATGAGATGAGAGCGTGGTTGGAAGAGACCGTGGCGCGGATTCTCGCGCTTGAGCCTCGTCGCGTGCTGGAAATCGGTTGCGGTACGGGGATGCTGTTGCACCGCCTCGCGCCGCACGTCGAGTCCCTTACCGGGTGCGATATTTCAAGTTCGGTGCTGGCAAGGCTGCAAGCGAGCGTGGATCGCGAGGGTCTGAAAAACGTCACGCTCCGACGTGGTGACGCAGCTGCTTGTGTCGTCGGCCATGAACGGGTCTTCGATACCGTGATCCTCAACTCGGTGATTCAGTACTTTCCCGGCGTCGAATATCTCCTGAAGGTTTTGGAGGCCGCACTCGAAGCGGTTGCGGACGGCGGCGCGATCTTCCTTGGCGACGTGCGCTCGCTGCCGTTGGCCGAGCTTTTTCGCGCATCGGTAGAATGCCAACGCGCCGCCGATGAATGCCCGCGCGAAGAACTCGTCCGGCGCGTGGCCGCCACCACCGAGCGGGAAGAGGAGTTGCTGATCGATCCCGCGTTCTTTAGCGCCCTGCGTTCGCGGTTGCCCCGGCTCGGGCAGGTGGACATTCAACTGAAACGCCACAGCGCCGCCAACGAGATGAGTAAGTTTCGCTACGACGTTGTCCTGCGCAACGCCCCGCGCGCGCAGGTGCGGTGTCCGGCCATCATTCGAAAGGACGCGTCGAACACGGAACTAAACAGCCATGAACTGCGCCTCCTTCTCACACGAAAAGAGCCGGAGACGATTCTTGTTCAGAACGTATTCAACCGGCGGCTGGCAGCCGACATAGCCATGTTGGAATGGCTGGGCGACCCCTCGGCAAACGGCTCGGTCGGCGAAATGAGATCACGGATCGCGTCCGCGCCTCCGCGCGGCATCGATCCGGACGAAGCGTGGCAACTCGGGGAATCGCTGGGATACTCCGTCTCGGTACGCTGGTCTGCGTTTGAGCCGGACCGCCGCTTCGATGTTCTCTTCCACCGCACTGGTAGCGGCGATCTCGCATCCAGTGTTCACGACGTGGTAGCCGGCGAGGATGCGGTTGCGCGTCCCTGGACACAGTATGCCAACGACCCGGCGCGCAGCGCGGGCCAAAAAATCGTGCTGTCCGAAGTCCGCCGGATGCTCGCCGCGCGGTTGCCGGCTTACATGATTCCGGCGCGCATCGTGTGTCTGGATCGATTTCCGCTGACGCCAAACGGCAAGATCGATCGCGCTGCGTTGCCCGCGCTTGATGTCGTCGTAACTGATGAACGGTACGTTGCGCCGCAGACGGAAGTCGAGCAGCAATTGGCCGAAATCTGGATGGAGATTCTGGATGTGCCGCGCGTCGGCGTCGGGGACAACTTTTTCGAGTTGGGCGGGCATTCCTTATTAGCCACGCAGTTGACATCCAGAATCCGCGAGAAATTTTCCGTCGAACTGCCTATCCAATGCTTGTTTGACACGCCTCAACTCGGCGAACTGGCAGCCCGGCTCGTTTCGCGCGAAGCAGGCCAGCGGCCTGTGCTGCCGCCGATTCGTCCTGTCGAGCGCCGGACAGCAATGGCGTTGCCTCTGTCGTTCGCGCAAAGACGATTGTGGTTTCTGGATCAACTACAGGGCTCCGGTACGACCTACAACCTGTTCGGCGCGGTCGAGCTTAAGGGCGACCTGAATGTGGGGGCTTTGGAAAGCGCCTTCCGTGAAGTTGTCCGGCGGCATGAAGTCCTGCGCACGAACTTTGTCGAACAAGATGGCGACCCGGCGGTCGTCGTGTCGCCGCCGGGCGAGTTTGCCATAGACATTATCCATCTCGAAAATCTCGCCGACGACAGTCAGGCATTGGAAGTTGACAGATGGATTGAAACCGAAGTACGGCGGCCGTTCGATCTGACGCGCGATTGTTTGTTCCGCGCGATCCTGCTCCGCCGGAACGCGCACGCGCACATGCTGCTGATGTCGATGCATCACATCGTTTCCGATGAGTGGTCGTTGGGCGTGTTGATTCATGAATTGTCCACTTTATATGCCGCGTTTGAACAAAATCAGCCATCGCCTTTACCCGAACTCTCGATTCAATATGCCGACTACGCCGTTTGGCAACGCTCATGGCTGGCCGATTCCGTAATCAAGGCGCAGTTGGAATTCTGGATCAACCGGCTGGCCGGAGCCCCGGCGCGACTCGAATTGCCAACCGACCGGCCGCGCCCGAAGATTCAGCGTCATCATGGCCGCGTGCTGTCGTTTCACCTCGAAGGCGACCTGGCCGAGCGGCTGGTATCACTCGGCCGGGGGTCGGATGCGACCTTGTTTATGACGCTGCTGACCGCCTATTCGATTCTGCTTCATCGTTACACCGAAGCCGACGATCTGGTTATCGGGTCGCCGATTGCCAATCGTGTTCGACCCGAACTCGTATCGCTGGTAGGTTTCTTCGTCAACACGTTGCCGCTGCGGATCGATCTATCAGGCGATCCCTCGGTTCGTGAACTGCTGGCTCGCGTGCGCCGCACGGCGGTTGAGGCATACAGCCATCAGGATGTTCCCTTTGAGCAGTTGGTCGAAGAATTGCGCCCCGAGCGCAACCTCGGACACGCGCCGATCTTTCAGGTCATGCTCGTCCTGCAAAACGCGCCCGCTCCCGACCTCGGGAAAACTTCGCTGGAAATATCCCCGGTCGAACCCCGCGCAGTTGCGGCAAAGTTTGACTGCACGCTGTCTATCGAAGAAACCGCCGACGGGCTGGCCTGCATGATCGAGTACGACACCGATCTCTTTGACGAAACGACAATCGAGCGTCAGGCCGCTCATTTCCGCAATGTGCTGAGTTCGATGGTCGAGCAGCCGGAAGCTCGTGTGCGCGAATTGAACTTGCTTGACGAAGAAGAACGCCGCCACCTGATTGTCAGCGCCCACGCCGCGAGGCCGCCAGCCCCGGCGCAGCCGACGATCACGCGTCTCTTTGAAGCGCAGGCGCGCCACACACCCGACGAGACGGCCGTACAGGTTGGCGATGCATCGTTCAGCTATGCGGAACTAAATGACCGGGCAAATCAGTTGGCCGCCGAGTTGCGAGAGTTTGTCGTCAGTCCGGAAGCGGCGGTGGGTATATATCTGGATCGAGGCATGGAAGCCGTTGCCAGCATGCTGGCGATTCTCAAGTCCGGCGGCACTTACGTACCGTTGGACTTGTCGGCTCCGTCCGGGCGACTGCTGAACATAATGCAGGAGACGCAGATGAAAGCGATCCTGACGAGTCAATCGCTCAGCGTCCGGCTTCCGCAAACGGCGGCGCAGATGATTTGTGTGGACGAACTGCCTCTGGCTGCGACGACTTTTGCAAATCCGCTATCGGCGGCCACGCCGGATAACGTCGCTTACATCATCTATACATCGGGTTCGAGCGGCCGACCCAAAGGCGTGATGGTTACACACGATAACCTGTTGTGTTCCGTCACGGCGCGAATGCAGTACTACGACGAGCCGATGCTCCGCCTGTTCTCAACTCTGTCTTTCGCCTTCGATGCAGGGAACGCCGCCGTGTTTTGGGCGCTGTGCCGGGGCGCTCGCCTGATCGTCGGGTCTGAGGATCTCGCCTTGCAACCGGAGAAGCTTGTCAAACTCCTCGGCGAAAGTCGTTGTTCGCACCTGATCACCGGTCCCGCGCTCTACGGTGCGATTCTGGACTTGGCAGACGCCGATCAACTGTCCAGCTTGCGCACCGTCGTATTGGGCGGCGAGCCGCTCGCGCGGTCGCTGGCAGTGCGACATGCGGCGACTGCGCCGCAGGCGACGCTGCATAACGAATACGGACCGACGGAAACGACCATGTGGAGTTCCGTTTCACGCGTGGCGCTGGATTCCGACGAAACCCCGACGATTGGCAACGCCGTTCCGGGCTGTCGGCTGTACGTGCTCGATCAACACCTCCAACCCGTTCCCACGGGCGTGCCGGGCGAACTGTATATCGGCGGCCGACAAGTAGCACGCGGGTATCTCGGCCAACCGCGCCTGACAGCAGAGAGATTTGTTCCAGACCCTTTCGCAAATGAACCGGGCTTACGTTTGTATCGGAGCGGCGACCTGGTCAGATTTCGAAGCAATGGCGAACTTGAATTCCTCGGTCGCGCTGATAATCAGGTCAAGATTCGCGGCTACCGCATCGAGTTGGGTGAAATCGAATCCGCTCTACGCCAGCACGGCAAGATACGCGAGGTGGCGGTTATCGTCCAGGTGGACGATTCCACGGGGAGCAAAAGGCTGTGCGCATACTGCGTTCGCGCCGATCACGGCGAATTGCAAACTGCCGACTTGCAGTCGTACCTGAAAACGAAGCTGCCCGATTACATGATGCCGGCGGCCTACTTGTTTGTGGATGAACTGCCCCTGACAGCAAATGGAAAAGTTGATCGACGCGCCTTACCCGCCGCCGAGATTCGCAATTCATTCGCCGGTTACACCGCGCCCCGGACACCAACCGAGCAACTGCTGGCTAACATTTGGCAGGAGGTTCTCGGCGCAGGTCGCGTCGGGATTTATGATAACTTCTTTGAGCTCGGCGGCGACTCGATACTCAGCATTCAGATCATCAGTCGAGTGAACCGCGCGGGATTGGGACTAACCGTCAAGCAGCTTTTCGAGTGGCAGACCATCGCCGAACTGGCTCAGGCAGCGCCCGAGCGTCGAACGATCCACGCGGAACAGGGCATCATCACCGGCTGCGCACCGCTGACTCCGATTCAGCGTTGGTTCTTCGAAGGCCGCTCGCCCGATCCGCACCATTGCAACCAGGCCGTCCTGCTCCTTGCCGCCAAACAACTCGATGCGCGACTCACCGAAGAATCAATTCATCATTTGTTGTTGCATCACGATGCGCTGCGTTCGCGTTTCGATTTGAATAGGGATGACCCGCGGATGGAATTCAACGGGGGCGGCTTCCAAATCCCGTTTGCCGTTTGCGACCTCTCTCATTTGGAATCGGCGGATGCACGCGCCGCCCTGACCGCAGACGCGGAGCGTCAACAACGTAGTCTGCATTTGAGCGAAGGCACGCTGCTGCGTAGCGTGCTCTATCGCATGGGACATGGCGAACCCGACCGGCTCTTGCTGGTGATTCATCATTTGGTAGTGGACGGAGTTTCCTGGCGCATCCTGCTCGAAGACTTCGCCACGGTCTATGGTCATCTGAGTCGCCGGCAGAGCGTAAGACTGCCGGAGAAAACAACCTCGTTTCGCCATTGGGCTGAGCGTCTGCAAGGTTACGCCGCCGGCGCAGAAGCCGCCGCAGAACTAGACTACTGGCGCGAGGTGATGAGCGTGCCGGTCATGCCGCTGCCGCGCGATCACGAGCGGGATATATCGTCTAATACAAGAGAGTCGGCCGATGAGGTGGTCGTGCAACTGTCGAAGCCGTTGACGCAGGCGCTATTGACCAGCGTGCCGGAAGCCTATCACACGCAAATCAACGATGTCCTGCTGGCCGCACTGATGCGTTGCATTTCCAACTGGACCGGCGATGACATCATGCGAATTGTTCTGGAAGGCCACGGGCGGGAGGAACTTTTCGACGATGTCGATCTATCGCGGACAGTGGGCGTCTTCACGTCGTTCTTCCCGGTCGTACTATCCCGCCCGCCCGGCGACCGGCGCGGCGACACGCTCAAACGAGTCAAGGAACAATTGCGCGCCGCGCCGCAACGCGGAATTCGCTTCGGGCTGCTCAAATACCTCAGCCCGTCGGTCGGGGAAGAGAACCCGCTCAAGCGTGAGCCGACGGCCGAGATAAGCTTCAATTACCTCGGGCGTTTCGACGGCGAATCGCGCAACTCCGTGTTCACCGGCCTGGCGACGGAATCAGCCGGTATGACCCAAAGCCCGGCCGGCATGCGACGCTACACGCTGGAGATCAATGGAATTGTGAATGAATCGCAATTGGAATTGAGTTGGAACTTCAGTACAAATCTACACGAGCGAAAAACCATTGAGGCTGTCGCCGCCGACTTTATTCGAGAACTCGAACTGCTCATCGAACATTGCACCGACGCGCGCAACGGCGGGTATACGGCGTCAGATTTTCCTTTGGCTCTACCCGACGACGAGATGCTTGAGACTCTGTTCCGCCGCTGGGGACGGCGCGTGGACGACGTGTACCCGTTAGCCCCAATGCAACAGGGGATGCTGTTCCACTCTCTGTTTGAGCAGAACACGGGCGTCGATCTGATCCAGTTGTCGTGTCGCATCGAGGGCGACCTGCAACCACAAGCTTTTCGGCAGTGCTGGCAACAAGTCCTCGACCGGCACCCGGCGTTGCGCACCTCCTTTCTCGCCGGCAACGGAAACGATCCTTTGCAACTCGTGCTCGACCGGGTCGAACTTCCGTGGGAGGAATTCGATTGGCGCGAATTATCAGAGTCGCAGGCCGAGCGCCGCCTGACGACCCTGCTACAGGAGGATCGCCTGCGTGGATTTACGATTGACGAACCACCCTTGATGCGCTGTGCGCTGATTCGCCTCGACGCCAACCTGTACCAGTTCGTGTGGAGCCATCATCATTTGCTCACGGATGGCTGGTGCCTGCCCATCCTGCTCAAAGAGGCCATGGACATCTATGAAGGATTGTCGGCCGGACATCACACCCGACTCGACAAGCGGCGACCATTCCGTGATTACATTGAATGGCTGGCACGGCAGGATGAAGACGCCGCCGCCTCATTCTGGCGCGATAATCTGGAAGGCTTTACCAGCCCGACGCCCCTCGGTATCGAGCGTGTCTCGGCCGAACCCGAACAGGCGCGCCGGTTCCCAACCTGCTCGCTCAATCTCTCTGCGGAGACTACACGGTTGTTGCAACGGCTCGCCCAGTCGCGCCGTTTGACGCTAAGCATATTGGTTCAGGGCGCGTGGTCGGTGTTGCTTAGCCGGTATTCCGATTCAACCGACGTGGTGTATGGCGCAACCGTCTCCGGGCGGCCGCCCGAAATCGCCGATGTCGATTCGATGATCGGTCTGTTCATCAATACACTGCCCGTTCGCGTGAAGGTCTTTGACGACGAGCCGGTTGTAGAATTTCTCACCCGGCTGCAAAACGAACAGATCGCGCGCGAGCCATTCGCCCATGCCCCACTGGCGCGGATACAAACCTGGAGTCAGGTGGCAGCGCCCGACCCGCTCTTTGAAAGCGTGGTGGTCTTTGAAAATTATCCCATGGATGAATCGCTCGGGCAGGTTGGCGGTTCATTCACGGTGCGTGAATTCGAATTGTTCGAACAGACTAACTTGCCGATTACGCTAATGACAGCGCCCGCTGAATCTCTGCCGTTGAAGATCGCGTACGACAGTCAGCGTTTCGATCACGAGTCGGTCGGCCGCATGCTCGCACATCTGGCGCACTTGCTTGCAAGTCTGGCTGATGATCCGGAGCGGACTGTGGCTAGCTGGCCGATGATGCCGGAGCAGGAGCGGCGACTGTTACTGAACGATTGGAACAACACGCGAAGCCCGGCGGCTGTCGGTGACTCGTCGCTCGCTAGTTTATTCGAAATGCAGGTTGAAAGAACGCCGACGAACGTCGCCGTAGTTTTCGGCGAACGGAAACTTACCTACGAGGAGTTGAACCAACGCGCAAATCAACTGGCACGACAGCTAGGTGAATTGGGTGTTGGGTTAGAGTGCCGGGTCGGGATTTTCATGGAACGCTCGCTTGAGATGTTGGTTGGCCTGCTGGCAGTCAACAAAATCGGGGCAGCTTACGTTCCGATGGACCCGGCATTTCCCGTTGACAGGCTCAGTCACATGCTGGAAGACGCTCAGGTTTCTCTGGTGCTGACGCAGCCGCATCTCCTTGAGTTGGTTCCCGAATCGAAGGCCGAGATTCTCTGCCTTGAGGGCGATTGCCGGCGTCTCTCCGCTTTCGCTAACCTAAATCCTGATGTTCCGACCTGTGCCGCAAGCCCTGCTTATATCATCTATACGTCCGGTTCGACGGGTAAACCTAAAGGTGTCGCGGTCTCGGGTGCTGCACTCGCAAATCTATTGCTGTCGATGCGCGAGAAGCCGGGGCTGGCGGAGCGCGACGTGTTGCTGGCAGTGACGACCATCTCGTTCGACATCGCTGCCTTAGAGCTGTTTCTGCCATTGGTAACGGGCGCAACACTCGTCATCGCCGACCGGGAAACGGTGCATGACGGCGCAGCCCTGCTCAATGAAATACGGCGAAGCGGCGTGACCGTCATGCAGGCGACGCCGGTCACCTGGCGTCTGCTGTTGGAGGCCGAATGGCACGGGACGCCGCTAGTCCGCGCGCTGTGCGGTGGCGAAGCGTTAGCGCGCGAATTAGCCGCGCGCCTGCTGGCGACCGGCGTCGAGCTATGGAATATGTACGGGCCGACGGAAACGACCATCTGGTCGGCCGTTCATCAAGTCGCGCACGACGGCGTTACTGAAGCAACCGAACCGATTGGGCGACCGATCAACAACACGCAACTATACGTCGTTGACCGGCAAATGCGGCCAGTGCCCGTCGGTGTGGCCGGCGAACTCTACATCGGCGGCGAGGGGCTGGCTCTGGGATACGTGGGTCGTGGCGACCTGACGGCCGAAAAATTCATACCCGATCCGTTCGGCGTCACGCCCGGAGCGCGGCTCTATCGGACTGGCGATCTGGCGCGTTACCGCGCTGACGGCAGTCTCGTTTTTCTGGGACGGTTGGATGCACAGGTGAAAGTTCGCGGTTTTCGTATCGAGTTGGGCGAAATCGAAGCCGCGCTCAATGACCGTCCAGAGGTCGGGCAATCCGTCGTCGTGGCGCGACCGGGCAGTCATGGTGAGACCGATTTGATTGCCTACCTCGTCACGGCCGATGGCGCAGACATTGACCTCGAAGCGTTGCGCGAGTCGCTCGGGCGTACTCTGCCGCAGTATATGATCCCGGTGCATTTCGTATTCCTCTCCGATTTTCCTCTCACGCCAAACGGAAAGGTGAATCGCGCCGCGCTGCCCGCTCCGGATCAGGCGAAACGCGAGACATACATCGCTCCTCGCACGATGACGGAAGAAAGATTGGCGGCGATTTGGGCCGACGCATTTCAACTTGAGTGCATCGGCATCGACGACAGTTTCTTTGATCTGGGCGGCCATTCGCTGCTGGCGGCCAAGGTTGTCGGCCGTATCCGGGCTTCGCTTAAGGTGGCCGTGCCCATCCCGTTGTTATTCCGCCAGCCGACGATACGACGAATTTCGGAGTTTATTGACAACAACCTTTGGGCTGCGAGCCAGGGAGATCACCCAGTTTCCGCAATGGAGACGGACACCGAGGAAGTTATTCTGTGAGATCGCTCGAAAATCTCATGTCGGATTTACGCGGCCTGGGCATCATGCTCTGGGCGGATGGTGACCACTTGCGGTGTCGTGCGCCGAAAGACATTTTGACGCCCGAATTGACGGCCGAACTCAAAGAGCAAAAGGCGCACATTCTGGAGTATCTGCGTCGCGCCGGTGAAAGCGCGGTGGGGTTGGCGGATGCAGACCCCCTCACGCTCGTGCCACCCGGCGAACCTCTCCGGCCTTCGTTTTCGCAATTACGTCTCTGGTTTCTCGACCGGTTGGAGGGTCGCTCGCCGGCATACAACATGCCGCTGGCCGCGCGCCTGGAAGGCACTCTGAACCGGGAAGCCCTCCAGCGCGCACTGAACGAGATCATGCGCCGGCACAGCGTGCTGCGAAGCAACTTTGCAGAGGGTGACGGCGAGCCAATCGTCGTCATTCGGGAGCGGGCGGAGTGTCCGTTGGCCTACTTCGATTCAACCTCCGATTCCCGCGAATGCGATCCTCGGACACTTGAACGGCGTTTGATGCTGGAGGAAGCGGAACGCTGCTTTGATCTGGAAACCGACGTGCTCATCAGAGCCTCTTTGCACCGCGTCGGCGAAACGAGTCACCTGTTATTTGTCACGATGCATCACATCGTTTCGGATGGTTGGTCGCTGGGCATCTTCACACGCGAGCTTGCGGAACTGTACGAAGCGTTTATCGCGGGCAGGGAACCCACGCTTGTCGAACTGCCGATTCAATACACCGACTATGCAAACTGGCAGCGGCGGCGTCTGTCGGCCGACCTGCTACAGAGACAACTCGACTATTGGCGAAACGAGCTTCGCGGCGCACCGGATTTCATAAATCTTCCGCTCGACCGGCCTCGCCCGGCAGTGCAAACATATCGCGGATGCAGCCATTCGTTTGCGCTCGACGCGGAACTTGCACGGCGTCTACAGCAATTCTGCCAGGCTACGGACACCACCCGGTTCATGGCGTTGCTGACGGCATTCGCGCTCGTTCTTTCGCGGTATAACGGCCAGAACGAAGTCGTCGTGGGGACGGCGGTGGCAAACCGTGCGCGCCCGGAGACGGAAGCGCTGATCGGGCTGTTCGTTAACACGCTTGCGCTGCGAATCGATCTTTCCGGAGACCCGACGGGGCGCGAATTGGCAGCACGCGTTCGTGAAACGTGCCTGAAGGCGTACGAACATCAGGACGTGCCGTTCGAGCAGGTGGTGGAAGCCCTCAAACCCGCGCGAGACCTCAGCCACTCGCCATTATTTCAGGTGTCATTTGATATGCAGGATGACGCGGCGGGTGAAGTGCGGATGGACGAGTTTGCGTTAATGCCCATCCAGCAGGAGGCCGTCTCATCTAAATTCGAGTTGGGCTTATCAGTCGAACAATCGCGTCGCGGACTGTCGGCGGTGCTGTGCTACAACTCCGATCTCTTCGACGCAGAAACCATCGAGCGATTAGCAGCGCATTTTGTTGTTCTGTTGCGCGACTTGACCGTCAGGCCGGACGCGCGGCTGTCTCAACTGCGAATGATGGGTGAAGCCGAGCGAGAGCAGGTCGTCTATCAATGGAACGACACGCAACAGCACTTGCCTGCCGACCATACCCTGATCGAGTTATTCGACGAGCAAGCGAAACATACGCCCGAGCGGATCGCCATTAAGGCCGACGGCCACAGTCTGAGCTACGCCGACCTACTTGGCCGCGCGAACCGGTTGGCAAGGTATCTGCGCGGATTGGGCGTCTCGCACGAGTCGCTCGTGGCGGTGTTCGTCGAACGGTCGCCCGATCTGATTATTAGTCTGCTGGGGATCATGAAAGCAGGGGGCGCTTACGTGCCGCTTGAGCCTTCGTATCCCAGAAACCGGCTCGCCGATATGCTCGATGATGCCCGTCCCGCAGTAATCCTCACGCGGGAAAGCCTGGCGGCGGATTTGCCCGACAGCCCGGCGTATGTCGTCTATTTGGATCGGGTTGAGAGTGAACTAAATCGGCTCTCCACGGAATCTCCGCTCGATAGACCGGCTGCCGACAACCTGGCCTACGTAATCTACACGTCCGGTTCAACGGGACGGCCGAAAGGCGTCCAAATCTCGCACCGCTCGCTCGCGAATTTTCTATGTTCGATGCGGCGCGAGCCGGGACTCAACGAGCACGATACACTGCTTGCGGTCACGACCATTTCGTTTGACATCGCGGCGCTCGAATTGTTTCTCCCTTTGGTCGTCGGTGGCGGGGTTGTTGTGGCGGATCGTGCGACGGCTTTAGACCCTCAAAAGATCGCAAACGCAATCGAGCGTGAGGGCGCGACCTTCGTGCAGGCGACGCCCGCCACCTGGCGCATGCTGCTGGACGTAGGCTGGCGACCGCCCAGACCAATGCGTATTGCTTCGGGCGGAGAAGCGCTGCCCGGCGAACTCGCATGGAGACTCCGCGACTTGGGACTGGAAGTCTGGAATTTATATGGACCAACCGAAACTACCATCTGGTCGGCGGTGCGCTGCTTACCCGGAGCGGATCAGATACCGCGAGATGGTATCGCTCCCATCGGCAAACCCATCGACAACACTCAGCTTTACGTGCTTGATCCTCATTTTTCGCCGCAGCCGGTCGGCATTCCCGGCGAGCTATATATCGGCGGCGAAGGATTGGCGCGCGGGTATCTGAATCGGCCGGACATGACCGCCGAACGCTATTGCCCCGATCCGTTCTCGGGACAGCCCGGCGCGCGTCTCTATCGAACCGGCGATTTGGTGAGGAGGCTGTCGAACGGCGAGATCGAATTCATGGGACGGCTGGACAACCAGGTCAAAGTCCGAGGCTTTCGCATCGAACTGGGCGAAATCGAATCGGCCTTGTTGCGACACGAAGCCATCGGTCAAGCCGTCGTCGTGGCACGGGAGGACGCGCTCCGTGAAAAGCAGTTGGTGGCCTATGTAGTTCCGACGACCAAGTCGCCACCCGCGACGGAAGAACTGCGCGCCTTTCTCAAGCTCAGGCTACCCGAGTTCATGATTCCCAGTTCCGTCGTATTTCTCGATTCGTTGCCCCGGACGCCGAACGGTAAAGTGGATCGCAAGGCGTTGCCCGCCCCGGATCGCAGCCGGCCTGAACTGCGCGCGGTCTATCAGCCGCCTCGCACCCCGACCGAGAAGGAAATAGCCGCGATCTGGAAAATAGCCCTGGACATCGATCAGGTGGGAATCGACGACAACTTTTTTGACCTCGGCGGGCACTCCTTGTTGATGACCCGCGTGCACGCGCAGCTGCGCTCCGCTGTCGCGTCGAATTTATCGCTGGTCGAGTTGTTTCAATACCCGACTGTGCGAGCGCTGGCCGCGAAGATTACGCCCGGGGAAATGGTGACGGTGACGCAGAGTCGTCCTCGACCGGCAATGCCCGATCAACAAAGAGACATCGCCGTGATCGGAGTCGTCGGGCGATTTCCCGATGCCGACGACCTCGGAGCGTTCTGGCGAAACCTTCGGGAGGGACGCGATTCCATCAGTTTCATCAGTACCGACGAACTTATCGAAGCGGGTGTCGAGCCCGAATTGGTCGCCGATCCTAATTACGTTCCCGCCAATGGAATTCTCTCTGATGTCACACACTTTGATGCCGGTTTTTTCGGCATTACCCCTGCCGAAGCGGAGGTGATGGATCCACAGCACCGGATTTTTCTGGAAAGCGCATGGCACGTGCTGGAACATGCAGGATACGGCGGAGGCGTCGGGGAACAGGCCGTCGGCGTCTTTGCGGCGTGCAGTCACGCTCGCTACTTGATTTTCAATCTACTGCCCCATCTTTACGCACAGAGTCCCCATTCCATCTACCAGGTGCTGCTCGGCAACGACCGTGATTATCTGGCAACGCGAGCTTCGTATCTGCTTAATCTGCGAGGCCCCAGTGTCAACGTCCAAACCGCCTGCTCATCGTCGCTGGTGGCGGTGCACATGGCCTGCCAAAGCCTGCTGGCCGGTGAATCGGATATGGCGATGGCGGGAGGCGTGGCGATCAAGGTTCCTCAAAAATCGGGATATCTCTATTCCGAAGGCATGATCGTTTCGCCCGACGGCCATTGCCGTGCATTCGATGCCCGCGCGAACGGCACGACATGGGGCAGCGGGATCGGCGTCGTGCTCCTGAAGCGGCTCGAACAGGCGCGTGCCGACGGCGACACTGTCTATGCTGTTATCAAAGGTTCGGCGATCAACAACGACGGCTCGTTGAAGGTCGGCTTCACCGCGCCCGGCGTGGACGGTCAATCACAGGTGATCGTTGATGCGCTGGCGTGCGCCGGCATCGATCCCGCGAGTATTACGTACGTGGAGGCTCACGGAACCGGTACGCCGATGGGCGATCCGGCCGAAGTGGCTGCCTTGACCCGTGCCTTCGGCGTGAGCCGAAACGGCCGGCCACATTGCGCGCTCGGATCGGTGAAGTCCAACATCGGACACCTCGACACGGCCGCGGGTATCACCGGCCTCATCAAAACCATTCTGGCGCTGCGCCACCGTGAGATTCCGCCCAGCATCCACTTCGACACTCCCAACCCGCAGATCGATTTTCAAAACAGCCCGTTCTTCGTGAACGACCGTCTGCGCAACTGGGACTCCAACGGGCATCCGCGCCGCGCCGGGGTTAGCTCTTTCGGCCTCGGCGGCACCAACGCACATTTGATTGTCGAAGAGTCGCCTGTGGAAGAACCGCCTTCAGCTTCGCGTGACTCTCAAGTGATCGTCTTTTCCGCCCGCACGGATGAAGCGCTCGATCAGATACGTTCAAACCTGACTGAGTTCTTCCGCGCCGGTCAGGATATTTCGATAGCCGACGCCGCTTACACTCAGGCGATAGGCCGTGCGCAACTCCCGCATCGCGCGGCATTTGTTTGCCGCGACTCGGCCGATGCTGCCGCCGCGCTGGTGCATCCGCAACGCCTCCGTCGGGGAACGACTCCGCCGGCCGCGCCCGACATTGTTTTCATGTTTCCCGGACAAGGTGAACAGTACGCGGGAATGGGAAGCGAGCTGTATCGCGACGAGCCCGTCTATCGAGAGGCGATTGACCGCTGCGCTGACTTGCTTAAGATTGATTTGGGTATCGACTTGCGCGCAGCTCTCTACCCCGCCAACAACGACTTTGAGACGGCATCATTACGCCTGAACGAGACGTGGCTGACGCAACCGGCGCTATTTGCAACCGAATATGCGCTCGCCCGTCTGTGGATGTCCTGGGGAATCCGCCCCGGTGCGATGATCGGACACAGCATCGGGGAGTACGTCGCCGCTTGCCTGGCAAACGTCTTCGATCTAACTACTGCGCTGCGGCTGGTCGCGGCGCGGGGAAGACTTATTTGGCAACAGCCGGAGGGAGCGATGCTGGCAGTCGCTCTCTCGCAAGGGCAACTTGAGGATCGACTGCCGACGGGCTTGTCCATCGCCGCGATCAATGCGCCAAATTCATTCGTGGTTGCAGGGTCGCCAGCAGGCATTGACGAATATGCAGTTCAACTCGGTGAATCCGGCATTGCCTGCCGCCGGCTAAAGACTTCGCACGCGTTTCATTCGGAGATGATGGATTCCGTGACGGCGCGGTTTTACGAGTTGTTGCGGGAGGTTAAGTTCGGCCAGCCGGCGATTCCGTTTATTTCGAACGTGAGCGGCACCTGGATTCGATCCGAAGTCATCACAGACCCCGACTACTGGGTGAAGCACTTGCGGCAGACGGTTCGCTTCGCCGACGGTATTTGTCAGTTGCTCTCCGATCCACATCGACTGTTCCTTGAGGTTGGACCGGGAGATACGCTGTCGAAGCTCACCCGGCGGCAACCGCTTGCCGACAAGTCCCGCGTCGTAGTGAGTTCCATTTCCGGACAACGCAATCCGGGTGGAGAGGTGAGCAGCGGCCTCCAAAGCGAGGCGACCCAAATAGCCGACGCCCTCGCTCAACTCTGGTGCGCGGGTGCGGATGTTGACTGGACCAGCTATTTCGGCGATCAGCAGCGACGGCGGGTGGCGATGCCGCTCTACCCCTTCGAGCGTCAGCGGCACTGGGTAGACCCACTGAAAAATTCTCCTGTGCGGGTGACCGGCACGACGAAAAAGCTTTCTCTGGATCAATGGTTCCATCTGCCGACGTGGAGTCCTTCCTTGCCGCCCGGTCGGATTTCAACCGGAAGGTTCGAGCGCTCAGGCGCGCCATGGTTGATCTTTACGAACGGGTGCAAACTGGGTCTTGACTTGATTGAGCGGCTGGATAGTGAAGGTCAGAGTGTGGTTTGCGTCGAGGAGAGTTCGGAGTTCGCTTGTTTCGACGCACGCCGATTCGCATTGCGGCCGGATGCCGTTAGCGATTATGAGCGACTGATCACAGAAGCGGCTCCGAGCGGCTTCAGAAAGATAGTGCATCTTTGGAATCTGCGATCCGACCATGACACTGATGACGCGCAAGAGACGCGGCGACGCGGATACGAAAGTCTGGTTTGCCTGGCACAGGCTCTGACGAGACGGTCGCTCGAAAACCCGATCACAATCGCCGTCGTCTCCGACTGGCTGCACGATGTTTTCGGCCAGGGCGATGTGTGTCCTGACACGGCGACGTTGCTGGGGCCGTGTCTGGTTATTCCACAGGAGCACCCGCACCTGACAATCAGGACTATCGACGTTCCGAGGCCGTCAACTGAAAATGTGATGGCGTTTTCTGCCGACGCGTTACTTGCTGAAATCGAAGGCGACCCGGCCGACCCGCATGTCGCCTATCGCGGGCAACTCCGTTTTGTGCCGCGCTTCGAGCGCGTCGAACTCGTGGTTGATGAAGACGCGGACAGCAAGCTGCGCGACGGAGGCGTTTATCTGATCACGGGAGGACTCGGCAGGGTAGGACTGCAAATCGCCGAACTGCTTTTTGATACGGTTGGCGCCCGGCTTTGCCTGCTCGGTCGCACGTCGTTTCCAGACGCGGCTGACTGGCAGTTGTGGCTGGACACGCATGACGGGAGCGACGCAACGAGCGTCAAGATTCGTCGGCTGATAGCATTACGAAATCGCGGCGCAGAGATACTCGTATTGCGGGCTGACGTTTCGCTTGAAGCGGAGATGCGTACTGCTTTGGCTGAGATTCAACAACGATTCGGAGTCCTGCACGGTGTGATACACGCGGCGGGCGCATTAGATGATCCGTCATTTACCTGCGCCCTCGAAGATATAGACGCAGCGACTTCGCAGGCGCAGTTCCGCCCCAAGGTCGAGGGCTTGCGTGTGCTGGAACGTGTTGTTCGAGATGTGCCGCTCGACTTTTGCCTGTTGATTTCTTCAAATGCCGCCGTGTTGGGAGGGCTGGGCTTTACGGCATACAGTGCGGCCAATCGTTTTATGGACGCCTTTGCCGCAGTGCGAAACAGAAGTGGCGCGGCTCCGTGGAGTTCGACTAACTGGGACGCCTGGTCATTTGATAATACCTCCGCGACGGAATTATCGATGTCGCCGGCCGAAAGCCGCGAGGCGCTGCGCAGGGTTCTCTCCAGAACCCCCCCCGGTCAACTTGTGATCGCCACCGGCGATTTGAGTTCCCGATATGATCAATGGGTTCGACGGCAGGGTTGGCGGACGGCCGGTGAGGCGAGCGTTAAGACTTCGCATGCGCGACCCAAAGGGGCTGGCCGCATTGTTGTTCCCGGCAGCGCAACCGAGCGCTTGCTGGTTGACCTCTGGAAGGAGCTGTTCGGCTTTTCGTCCATCAGTATTGACGACGACTTTTTCGAACTGGGTGGTGATTCGCTGACGGGCATCCGCTTGATGTCGATGATCAAAGACGCGCTGGGAAAGAGGGCGTCTCTCAATCTCTTGCTCAAAGAACCGACGATACGTGCGCTCGCCGCCGCGCTCGACCGGAAGGATGCTGCGCCCGTTGCGTGGTCGCCGCTGGTGCCGATCCAGCCGGACGGGAGCAAGCGGCCGTTTTTCTGTGTTCCGGGCACGGGTGGCAGCGTGGTCTACTTGCGCGATGTGGCGCGGGCATTGGGGAAATATGACCGCCCCTTTTATGGCTTTCAGTCGGCGGGGCTCGACGGCCGAACCAGCCCGCTCGACAGTGTTGAGCAACTGGCCGCCGCGAACATCACCGCCCTGTTAGAGGTGCAGAAAGAGGGGCCTTATTTCCTGGGCGGACATTCGTTCGGCAGTTGGGTGGCGTTGGAGATGGCGCACCAGTTGAAGAAGCAGGGTCGTGAAGTCGCTTTGTTGGCGATACTGGATACCGCCGCGCCCGCAGAGCGAGACACCTCCGCGCTGGCCGTGAGAAATGACATGCAGTGGCTTGTGGCGGTTGCGAATATGCTGCAGCACTTGTTCGGCAAGGCCGTTGTCCTGAACCTCGAATCGTTGGAAGGTCTTGACTGGCCTGCCCGGCTCGAAAGGTTCGCGCAGTCTCTGGTTGACGCAAAGATAATTTCCGCGGATGCAGACCGAAGCGAAGTCCGCGGCCTGGTGGACGTTTACAAGACCCAGGCGCAAATGCTTTACAGGCCGAAAGCGCCTTATCCGCTTCTCGATCTGGTCTTGCTGCGTGCGGCGGAACCGATGGCCGACTTCGTGGACGGTATCCCTGAGACAATGAAAAAAGACGAAACGTGGGGTTGGAGCGACTATGGGCAAGGCGCTGTTCACGTCGAAACCATTCCCGGCGACCATTTGACGATGATGACCAAACCCCATTGCAACGCACTTGCCGACGGCCTGAACAAGCTTCTCGCAAGGCGCGAGAACCAGACGTTCGCCGAGCAATTGAAAGCTACAGAATAGCTATTTAAAACCAAGGAGCCTCCAATGAAGCGTACCTCGGAAGACCTGCGCTCCCGAAAGATGGTTTGGGATGCCATGACCCGCATCATGGAAACCGGGGGATACCTGCGGTCGATATTTGACGGCGGGCCGGAGTTGGATCGGGTCAAACATTTTCTGGAAATCCTGCGCGGCAACGAGCCCGACTCGCGCGACGTTAATCAGCCCGGCGACCTCGATCCTGACCCCTGGGTGCTGCCGCTTTTTCCGGGCATTCGCAACGTGCCGTTTCCCGAGGCGACGGATTTCGAATGGGTTCCGCTGATCGAACAGGGATACGCTCGTATGCGCGAAGAGGCCATACAACTTCGAGCGTCGTTCATGATCATGAGCTATGCCGGTTCCGATGAATCTCAGGAATCCAAATGGAGGCAGGGATTCGTGTCGGCGTTTGGAACCAGGATTCCGCAGGACTATTACGCCGCCGGCACGATTCCCGAACAAGCCATCGCCACGCTGTCAACTCTTCCGGTGGATGATTACGCCGGTTTCAGTCATTACCCTTTTGCCGACGCTTTCTATTCGTGGCTCGACCCCGGATACATCGTGCGCGCGCATCACAGCGCGGATAATTTTCGCGTCCGCTGCCAACTGGCGCTCGATATTCCGGACGACTGTTTCCTGCGCGTCGCAGGGGAATCTCGAACATGGCAGGCGGGCAAAGCGTTATTGTTCGACGATTCCTTCTACCACGAGGCTGTTAACAACAGCGACCGGCCCCGGCTTGTGTTCATTACCGACTTTTGGAATCCAGACCTGACCCCGCCCGAGCGTCATGCATTACAGGCGGGGTTTGGAAAAAAGGAAATCCGGCTATTGATCCTACACATGCGCGAGCTTCCGCAATCGATCATCGATCATTTCATGCCGGTCTTCGAATCCGTGGACGGCGTTGATCCGCACATATCTTCACATTGGACGAAAAAGCCGGATGATAGCCACATCGCTGAGGTGATTGCACGGATCAGACAGTTGCATCTGGCAGTAGCAGAGACAAACGCGTCTGCCGGAACATAGAATGAGAGACACTCCACGGTCAGTCGCGCAGGACACGCACTTGAGTGGATGAGGATGATCTACCGCGTTGCGGCGAGTTTGACGGGTTTATTCTTCTTTGGCGGACTTAGACGTTTTAGTTCTGCTTGAGCTTCATTGGTCTCCGGCAATCCAAGCGAGCCAACTGTTCCGTGCTGGATTGCCTTGATCATATCCTGGGAGAGTGCGATCATATTCGCATGCAAATCATTCCATATATCGAAATACTTTGTTCGGAAATCGTTTGTGGCATTAGGTGGAACTTTGCCCTTAACTTCTAAATCCTCAATAAAGTCGAGACTGGTTTTCCTTTTGTAAAAAGCCGCGTCGAGTTGTCTGACTAACGTCTCAAAGTCATCTCGAATTGTTTTGAAAGTCTCGGCGCACTCCTCTCCGAAGTAACTCTCGACGTGCGCATAGTTAGTTGCAGAAGAGCTTTCCCACTTCATCAATTCGCTTTTGTAGCTCCAATAGGTCGCCACATCCTCACCGGTCGGCCCTTTGCTGGTCGGTTTAGGTCTCGCTCCTGGCTGGATCATGCCATTCGGGGCAATGGCCGGCGGTTCACCCACAGTCGCCTCATTGAGATCACGAAAAATGATACTGAACATCACGGCCTTACTGAGATAAGCCAGTTTGTCCATCGTGCCATTCACGTCATCGAAGATTTCCCTGGCTTTATTAATCTCGGACTCCCGGTGGGCTGCCTCTGCGGCAAGCCTGGCGCTCTCGGCGTTTATGTGGTTGAGAATAAAAGGGGACGCTGCACCAAGCAAACCAAGAATTACGGGGAGCATTTTGTACCTCCAAAATGGAATAACGTTCGGGATAGAATTGCCGGTAACGAGTTAATGGTTAGCGAGGAAAAGGACGAGCGTACCCGGTGGTCAAAAACGGAGGTAAGTTAGCTTGCATCGCACAGAGGTGTCAAGATTTTAATGGTGGGGAAATCACATGTGATGATAAATAACTGTGCCGGCGGGAGAGCGAAACGCCGTATTGCCGCGGGCTTCGGGTGAGAGAACGCGCGGCTTCCCCATCCTCGCTCATTTGCTAATGGCGGCCGGGCTATTCCGCTCCACCTCGGAACGGGTCGTCATTCTGAATCTGC
>DATCWB010000575.1:0-28157 GCA_036566625.1 Pyrinomonadaceae bacterium | reverse complement strand
GCTGGCAATCGGCGCGGTTGACGAGCGCGGCGCGGCGGCGAGTTTTACGAGTTTCGGCAAAAATATTCTGCTTTACGCGCAGGGCGTAAATGTTCCGGCGTTAATTCCCGGTGGCGGAAATCTGATGTTCGGCGGAACTTCAGCCGCCGCGCCGCAAACCTCAAATCTTGCCGCTAAATTGTTCGCGCTGAAGCCAAAGCTGACGGTTGCCGAAGTCATCAAACTCATTCAAAACGGCGCAGACGCGAGCGAATCGGACAATCGTTTAATGCTTATAAATCCGAAGCGGTCTGTGGAACTTTTAACTGCCCGTAAGTTACCCTAAGCAAATCTAACGAGTCATCGGACCGGAGCGGGAATGGCGCGGCTTTCATCCGCGAGACTTGAATGGTTGGTTAGTTGTCACCACGCCTCGATTTTCGAAACGCACAGCGAAGAGGACGCGTGCCAGTTTTTCTTCCGCCATCTTATGGCTATGCGGCATGACCACTACGGGCGGCGCTTGCGGATAAGCTCTTGAGCCGGAGTTAGGGTTAGGTAATCGATGGATGAATAAACGTCCGGCTGCTTATCTGCCGCGAGATGCCATATGAGTCGCCGAGAGAGCCGCCAGTTCTTCTCTCTGTTCGGCGCTAAGATGTCTGTGGCCTTGTATCAATCCAAAGCATTTGGCCGCACCACATCGGCAAACGAAAGGGGCGGTCATTTCATATTCTGTTGTTAAATAGTTGAAAGTGCATTCTTCTCCGCGTTTGATCATTCTCAGCGCGCGGAAGGTCAAGTCTGCCCTGTCGATGTAACCGTTAGGCTGACAGCTATGGTTTAAGTACGCCCAGTAAAAATCGGGGTTATCAAATTTTCCGTTCACGCCCTCAGGTAAATTAAGATGCTTGTCCTTTCCCAACTGAATCGAATACCTGCTTTGATGGTCTGAGATTACTCCCTCCAATTTGAAGACCGCATTGATCGACATGTCTTCTTTCGCAAAGACACCTTTGTGCCCGTTTTTTTCCTGAATCTCTATGTTAGAAATTTCCCGATGGCCTGCCTCACTCGCTACAGTCATCTTCATCTCCCTTGCTCCGTCAATCTCTGTAGCTTAATGCGCATGGGCGCGGAAAAAAGTATCACGCCGTCCGGTTTATTTCGGGAGCCGCCTTCGTTCTTTCCGGCGTGAGTGTAGCTCCGCAGGCGTACAGGCGCGTTGAAAGTTTTCCACTTTCGGGATGCATACGTGGTGTGGGTTTCTCGACAGGCGTGCACCCTCTAGGCGGTGATGGCTTCCGTCTCTCTCAGGCGGCGTTCGAGCGCCTCGCGCACCTGCGAGCCGAGTCCGGCGTGCTGATGCATGAGTTTCAACAGTTGCTCGCGCTGGAGGATGATGAAGATGCTGGGCGTCAAGGTGACGACGGAGGCGGTGGTGGGGATATTTGCGAGAAGCGCGATTTCTCCGAAGTAGTCGCCGTCGTCGAGGATCGCCAGACGATGCGCCTGACCTTCGTCGTCCATCGCGGTGACGGCCACCATGCCGTGGATGATGATGTAGAAGCGTGTGCCTTCGTCGCCCTCTTCAATGACGGTGCGTCCGGCGGGCACGCGCTCCGTGATGAAGATGTCGGAGATTTCTCGTAAATAAGAGTCGTCCAGGTCCTTGAATAAAGGCACTTCGCGCAGGATGCCGACATCAGTCACAAGCAGGTCGCCGGTCGGCGAGACGGATGTACCCGTCTGCCTGCGCCACATCCCCGCATAAGTGCCGCCAAGGCGCAACAGGCTCTCATGCGAACCCTGCTCGATCACTCTGCCCTGCTTAAAGACAAAGATGCAGTCGAAGTTGACCACGGATTTCAGCCTGTGCGTCACGGAGATCACGGTGCGACCCGCCGAGACGCGGTCGAGCGTGTCGTTGATGGCGGCCTCCGTGCCGGGGTCGAGGGCGGAGGTGGCCTCATCCAGAATGATGAGCGAGGGGTTGCGGACGAGCGCGCGGGCGATGGCGACGCGCTGGCGCTGGCCGCCCGACAGACGCCCGCCGCGCTCTCCCACGATGGTCTCGTAGCCTTCGGGCATTTGCAGAATGATGTCGTGGAGTTCCGCCGCTTGAGCCGCCGCCTCGACCTCCGCGTCCGACGCACCAGACTTGCCGAGGCGTATGTTCTCGCGGATGCTAGTGTTGAAGAGGAAACTCTCCTGAAAGACGATGCCGACTTGATCGTAGAGCGAGTCCAGCAGGGCTGCGCGCAGGTCTATGCCGTCGAACGTGACGCGTCCCGCCTGCGGGTCGTAGAAGCGCATGATGAGGTTCAGATTGGTGCTCTTGCCGCAACCGCTGTGGCCGACGAAGGCGGTGCGCGCGCCGGAAGGCAAATTCATGCTGACGTTGACGAGGTTGGTCTGTTCGGGCGTGTAGCCGAAGGTCACGTCTTCGAAGCGTATGCCGGAAGAGAGTTTGGGCAGCGGCCGCGCGCCGGGGAGTTCGACGACGGACGGCGGCTCGTCGAGAAGTTCGCGCACGCGTTGCATCCCGCCCGTGGCTTGCAGGAGCGTCGGCGTCACCGCCGTCAGACCCATGACGGACGAACTGACCATGATGAACAGCGCGTTGAACGAGACGAGCGAGCCGATGGAGAGTGAACCATGATAGGCGAGGTAGGAGCCGCCGCTGATGAGCAGGACGTTGAACATCAGCATACCGATGTTGGGGCTGCGCTCGGTCACGTAACTCAGGAAATTGAAGCGCGTCGCCAGATGCACAACCTTCGACGCCTGTGCCGAAAAGTTGGCGAGCGCAGACTGTTTCAGGCTGAACGCCTTGACGATCTGTTGCGCACCCAGATTCTCTTGAATGATGTTGGCGAGAGCGGCCTGTTCGCCGCGCAGTTGATAACCCGCCTTCAGCGCACGCGGCCCTAAGAACTTCGGGCCGATGATGCAGAACGGGAGTCCGATCATCGCGCCCAGCGCGAGCCTCCAATCAATCGCAAACAAGATCAAGGTGCTGAAAATAATGTTGATGACGCAGAGCATCGCGCCCGGCACGCCGAGCACGACCGCGTTTTCGATGGCCGCCAAATCCGAAGAGAAGCGCGACAACAAATCGCCCGTTTGCGAACGCGCGTAGAAGCCCAGCGAGAGCCGTTGGAAATGGCCGAACATCTCTTTACGGATGTCGTTGAGGATACGCGAACCGAGCCATGCGTACAGGTAATCACGGATCACCTGCGAGGCGGCGGTGAGCAGAAATCCGAGACACAAGCCGCCGAGGATGAGACCCATGACCCTCGCATTGCGCGGGTTGATGGCGTAGTCGATGAGAAACTTGAGACTCAGTGCCAGCAGGGTGTTGAACGCCCCCTCGACGACGAGCGTGAGGAGCAGCAAAACGGCGCGCGAAGTGTAGGGCTTGACGTAACCAAATAAAATTCTCAGAAGCCTGACGGGGCTGACGGGCGACACTCCTCGGCCGCCGGGTTGTTCTGTTGTCTGATTAGACATGGCCTCCTCGCACCTTCAAAGAGAATAACGCTTCATACTACTTCTTCCGATATGTGCGCCGGAACCGGCGATAGCAGTTAGGTCTGGAAAAAAACTTTCGCCGCGATGATAACTTTCGCGGGGCGCGCGCGCATTAGATAAGTATGAACGGTTAACACGCAGAGGGTATGTTCGCGCTCTGCGTCGCTTCCGGCAAATAAATTTTTGTCTCTTAAAAAGGAGTGAAGGTTATGAGGATAATAATCATCGCGCTGCTGCTCTCGACGCAAGCCATCTCAAGTATCGCCGCGCCTGTGGCACGACCGGCTGCAACGGCTGCCGCCGAAACGACGCGGCTAACGGTGGTGGTCGCGCAGGGCCACAAGGGAGCCGCTTTCCTACGGGAAGCCAAGCCCACTCTGGATCGTTTGCAAGGGCAGGTGGTGAGTGCCGAAGTGCGTCGCAACCCGGTTCTAGGCCGCGACGAGACCTATATCGTGTTCTCATTCAACAGCCCGGAGGCAAGCAACAATTTTATGCTCACCCTTGCGGGCGGCGGCTCCGCTCCGACGGCGGGCAACACTCCCGAAAGCGGCTCCAACTACAATTGCTCCGACAGCGGCATGGAAAAAATCTGCTACTTCAGGTTCGGCAATTACAGGTTCGTCTGCGTGCAGGCCAAAGGAGCGGCCAGCGGCTCCTGCGTACAAATGTAGCCCGACCGCCCACACATTGGCGGAAACTCCGCTCCATCGAAAACGAGATCATGCATCAGGCGTGTTGACCGTGTGCGTGTTGTCGCGCCGGGGCACGGGAGTTGACGGCCAGAACGACGGACGGCTCGCGGATCGCAGCCGCGTCTCAATGACGCCGATTTAAAAAGGAGATTAAAGAGACGATGAATTCGCCAACGAAAATCAAGAGGTTGACGCTCACCCGCTTCGCCATGATGTGCGCGGCCGCTCTCTGCTTTGCGGCGGTCACACCCGCGCAGGAGAAATCGAAGGGCGTCTATCGCATCCCTTACGAGAACGGCACGAGCGTCGGAGTCACCAACGACTTCAACGATCACAAGCCCCTCGGCCGCATCGACATGAGCGGCAAGGGCGGCAACGGCGAGTACAAGATCGTGGCGGCGGCCGACGGGATCGTCCGTTTCGTCGTCGATAACTTCAACCAGACCGGGTTGGACAGCGACAAAGAGCCTTGCACCAACAACTACGTCTGGATCGCGCACGCGAACGGCGAGTGGACGAAATACTCACACATGCAGCAGAACTCTTCGACGCAGAAGGCCAAGCTCAAAGTCGGCCAGTTCGTCAAGGCGGGCGCGTACCTCGGCGACGAGGGCAAGGTCGGGTGCGCCGGTGGCGATCATCTTCACTTCGAGGTCGGCGTGCCGAGGGCAACTAACCCGATCATAGCGACGGGCGGCTTCCTCGCGGACAACGACGGCAGCGCGCGCAACCGCGTCCCGCGCATCTGCGGAATTGCGGGCGGCGTCTTCACGAGCGGCGCGTCTTACGAGGCGCGCGATGTGCCCGGCAACCTGATGCCGGGAGCAGCGGAAACGGCCTTTCACGGTGTCCCCGAACAGGACTACCAGTGCCTGGTAGATCAGGCCGTCAGCGCCGACTATCGCATCGAATGGGTGGACGGTTTCAACTCGAAGGGCAAGCTCTTCTTCAACGTCGTCTTCCGCCCCGAGCGCGGCGCGAAGTGGACGGCGGTGCACAATCTCAACGGCTCGCAGTATCAGGCCGAGTACGACAAGCGCAAGGCGCAGGGCTACCGGCTCGCGCAGGTGGACAGCTACCCGGCGGGCGAACGGATTCTCTATGCGGCCGTCTTCCTCAAGGACGGCGGCGCGGCCGTCGCCGCCTACCACGGCGTCCCCGCCGCCGAACACCAGAAGAAGTTCGACGCGTTGACGGCCGGCCCGTGGAAGCCTAAGAACATCTCCGTCGTCTCGCTCGGCGGCAATCGTTTCTACACGGCGTTGTACGAGACGGCCGACGCGGGCAGTTCGGAGGCAAAGTCGTTCCTGACGGCCGCGGAATACCAGCAGCTATCGGATGAGAACAAGCAGAAGGGTCGCCAACTCGCCTACTTGAACGCCTACGAGCATCAGGGACAGCCGCGCTTCACGGCCATCTGGAACTCATCGACGAAGGGCAGCTTCAAGGCGCGGCACGACCTCAGCAGCGGCCAATACCAGCAGGAATGGGAGGCATCTGTGAAGGGCGGGTTGCTCACGCGCGCCGTCACGGGTTACGTAGAAGGCTCCGAAGTTCGCTACGCTGCCGTGTGGAGAAAGTAGTTTCGGCGCGCCGCCTGCCGCAAGCGAAATGATTATTGCGCGGGTCGAATCTCGAATGCGGCGCGGACGATAGCCTTGCGCTCGCCCTGCGTGAAGCTGACGATGAATTGCGCGGGCACGACGCCTCGTGAGCGGTCGAGTTGGAACTGCGTCACGAAGCGACCCTGAATTTCCGGGCGGTTCGAATCCGCTCCCTGCCGCTCGCCGAAGCCCAGTTGATCGCCGATGTTGGCGGGCGTGTTACCGAAGGCGGGGAGGACGAGCGCAAGCTCCGGCTGGAATTTCAAAGCGCGGCCATAGTGCCCGAGTGATGCCGCTCTGTAGAGCATCGTGCTACATGTCAAAGGGCACGAACTACCCGCCGGTCTTAAGACGTACAAGCATGCGTTAATTTAGAAGAGTTCACGAAGAAGCCGGTCGTGGACCCTTCCATGACTCGAACAACAAAATGCCGCACCCGCTAAAAACGCCGGCACTTATCGGTAATGCGGCTGGGTCGCACTCGAGGGAGACCGCCTGCTCGCGCATGGAATGAACGCGCGCGTGGTCTACCTCGCGGCGCACGCCGCAGGCGTTAGTGCGCCATACGTCGAGCGCGTCAAGCCGAATGATGGACTGCCCTTCGGAGGGTGGTAACCGCTATGCCCTACGCGCTCACCTTCGACGAGACGCACGACTACAGCCACTCAGACCCGCGCGCTGACATCATGGTTCCGGTTACCATCAGCACCAGCGGCGCTACGGTTCAACTGACGGTGAGCATGGATACCGCCGCCTGGCTAGGAAGCGACGGCGAAGAGCTTCCGACCACTCTTTTCGACGATTTCCGGGACGATCTTTTCCATACAACGTTCGGCCAGGGCTGCAATCGTGAAAGAGGGATTCGTGCAACCGGACGAGCCGGGAATCAACGCCCCGTCCACGACGTACAGGTTCTGATAGCCTTCGACGCGCCCGTATTTGTCACAGGCTTTGCCGAGGACGGCTCCGCCCAGCGGATGTGCCGTCAGTCCGCCAGCGACAAAGGCCGTGGAGGGCTGGTAAACGTCTGTCGTGTTAGCCCTGTTGAGCGTCTCGTATGTCTGTTGCCCGGCTTCGACGGTGCGCGCGATGCGCGGGTCATTGCCCGGCCAGTTGAGTTTGACGGAATCCGTCGCCACATCGTAGTGGAAGCTGCCGAGCGCCGGGGGGATCGACAGTCCGAGCGTGTTGATGACGCCGCCCTGCGCATCCCATTGCGGGGCACACATGACGGCGGTCGGCCCCAGAGGATTGTTATGGTCTTCGATGATGGCCGAAGCCGGGCCGCCCTGACCCGGATTCGTGTCCGGCAGACCTACCTGCATGCCGAAGAAGTCGCCGTTGTTGCCCCAACTCCGGCCGACGTGCTCGTTGAGCTTCGACAGAGTGCCTTTCGCTTTCGCTTTGACGAGCATCTTGGAGGTGCCCATCGAACCTGCCGCCAGAAACAGTTGATTGCAGGTGAACTGCACGCGGCGTTGCGGCGTGCCCGTCTCGTCAATCTGGTCGCAGGTCACGACGTACCTGTGGCCGGGGGCATCTGTAATCTCCGTCACGACGGTCAGCGGCATGATTTGCAGAAAGCCCGTCGCCTCAGCCTGTGCGAGATAGTTGCGGTCGAGACTGTTTTTGCAGCCGCTGTTGTTGCCATACCAGAACTCGCCGACGAGCGCCGAAGGCACACGCGTCCCCTCGATCTCGCCGCGCACGACGTTCCAGTCGATGTTCATGTCGGCCAGACGACCATGCAGCCCGGCCTTGTCGGCCATCTCAAGGAAGATGCGCGTCATTCTGTAATAGTCGGTCGCCAGAATGTCTGCGGGCAACTGTGAAGGCTTAAGCATTGAACGCACGCGCGGGTAGAAAGTCTCCTCCATTTCGTCGTACCTGATCGTGCCGCCGAAGGAGCGTTCGAACAGTTCTCGCGTGGGCTGGTAGGTCACGCCGTTGTAGACGAGGGAGCCGCCGCCCACCCCTGCACCGGCATAGACGGTAACGCCGTCTTCGACGGTGCGCTCCAAGACTCCCGTATATACGTCAATCGGCACGGGGTTGCCGATCACCGTCGTCGAACTGAGCCAGGCGGCGCGCCCGTCAGGGTTCGGTAAGGTGGCGAAGGTGTTCTGTTCCGGCGTCAGCGTCCAGCGACGCCCGCGTTCCAGCATCAGGGTGCGGACACCCGCCTGCGCCAGGCGCAGCGCTGCCACCGCGCCGCCGAACCCGCTGCCGATAACGATGGCCTCGACCGGCTCGCTGTTAGCCGCCAGACTGCTGATAATTCCGGGGCCGAGCATCGTTGCTCCGGCCAGTCCGAAGAGACCCGTGCGAAGAAAATCCCGTCGTGAGAAGGTGTGAGTCATTGAAAATTCCCTCTGTAAATTGTCTGTTTTTAATTGAGCTAAAGCGGCGCAGGGCAAGTTTGAAATGGTAAGGATCAATACTCGAAATGCGCTCTCACCCCTTAACGCGAATTTTTCCGGGGAACAGGATCAACGGGTGGAAATTTTTTTGGAACACCGCAGGTCGTCAGCCACTTTTGGTGAAACCGGTCTCACTCGCACATACCGACGCAGCGAACGCCTCGTGGGGGTTGTTTTCAGTGTGGGGGTTGTTTTATGTGAAGAGGCTACATGAGCAAAGCACCCATGTAGCCTCTTTGATTGACTTTAGGCTGAATCCTTACGGTTTGCCGAACCGCAAACGGTATTCGGTGGAGTTCATGAAGCCGTTGACCATCGTGCGGAAATCCGTCGGATTGTCGTTGAGGTAGTTGAGCCAAGCCTCTAAGCCAGCCTGCTCCGGTTCGCGGCCGAGGAAGCCGAAGTAGAGCGAGTGGACGAACGCCTCATTGTAGTAGAACCCTTGCGCTTCCGCGCTCTCGGCCACATCGCGCAGGACTGCGACGCGTGTCATCGTCCCGGCGGCGAGCGCGTCCTTCCATCCCTGCCGCCGCGCGGATGGGAGCGTTAGGCCGGAAGTAGCGACGAGCGCGTCCACATAAGCGTCGTCGGAGAGCGCGCCGTACTTCTGCGTGAACTGCTCGCGGGCGGCGAACTCTGAGGGGAACTCGGCGCGCGCGGCCAGCACCTCGTCGGCCGTGTCGCCAGTCACCCGCGACAGGTCGTAGGAGAGTTCCTCAAAGGTAGGTCGCCGTCCGAGCGCCGCCCGGTAGAAGCGGAAGACGTAGTAGCCCTTAATGAAGTTCTCAGGCGAGCGGAAGAAGCCTGAGGCCACCATCACGCGGTCGCAGCGCGCCGACTCGCGCGCCGGATCGGTATTAAACGGATCGGGGCAGCCGCTCAAGACCGAGAGCCACGCCTGTAGGCCGCTCAGCTCCGGCTCGCGGCGCAGGAAGTCGATGTACTGCTCCCTGACGAAGAAGGGCGACTGATCGATGGGGTTGGCGGCCTCTGGCTGCCTGTCGTTGTCCTCGATGGTGACGGCGACGGTGTCGGCCGCGCCGGCCTGCCCGCCGACCGGGCTGTTAAGCCTGAGTTGGAAGGTCTCGTCGCCCTCGACGTACACGTCGTCGGTGATGAAGACGACCAACTGCTTGCTGGTCTGGCCGGGGCGAAAATGGACGACGCCGTGGCCGCCGACGTAGTCGCAGCGCTGCTGGGCCTCGCCCGTCACGGTGTCGCAGCGCGCTGCGCCCGAGAGCACGGGCGAGAAGCGAACGGTAGTCGCGCCGGAAGTGTCGCCCGTGCGCGTAACAGTGATCATGACGCTCTTCGCGCTGATCTGGTAGGAAGCCTCGACATCGGAGACGGGTGGGACTAAGTCGCCTAAGCCCTCGGCGACCGTCACCGCCGCCGTCTCGAACTGCACCACCGCCACCGCCGGTGTCGGTGTAGGCGACGGAGTCGGAGTCGGAGTCGGGGTCGGGGTCGTGATTGTGACGCAAGACGAGAACTCAGAGGTGTTGTTCGCGGGGTCAGTGGCGGTTGCCGTTACGACGCCACCCGCGCCTGCCTGAATCGACAACATGACGCTGATAGGGGCGTCGCCGTTTGCGTCCGTCGTCGCGTAGCCAAAGCCGAGGAAGGTTTGCCCCTCGCCGGAGCCGGACGGGTCGCACGCCTGACTCGCGAAGAACTCGACGAGAAAGGTCATGTTCGCCTTTGAGTTGAGCGTGCCCAGCACGGTCAGATTACCGCCCTCGGCCTTCGCCGAGGTCAGCAGGGGGTGGTTTTGCAGGTTGTTGGCTCCGGCGTCCACGTCACCGGGGTCGTTCGCCGTCACGCCGCCGGGGAGAAGCTCGATGCCCAGATTGGTGTTGGAGAAGATGGAGTTCGAGATGACGGCAATCTGGCTGCTGTCCTCGGAGATGACCACCCCGCCCCCGAGGTTGAAGGCAATGACGTTTCCCGCACCGAGGGCAATGCCCCCGATCAAGTGGTTGGAGGTGTTGGACACCCTGACGCCGCTCAGGCCGTTGCCCAGCGCATCCGTTCCGTTCACGCCCGTCCCGATGAAATTGCCCTCGACGACGGTTTCGTTCACGATGCTCGTGCTGCCGAAGCGGGCAATATGAATGCCATTTCCCGCGTTGCCGGAGATGACGTTGCGCTCCGCCGCCGTCTGACCCCCTATCCTGCTGTTTTGCGAGACTACCCTCACGCCGTCGGCCCTGTTGCCCAAGGCGATCATACCGCCCGCGTCAGTGCCGATGAGATTGCCTTGAACGATGTTGCGGCTGCCGCCGTTAATGCTAATGCCATCGTCATTGCCGGAGATGAGGTTCCGGGACGCCGGCGTACTCCCGCCGATGATGTTGTCCCGCGAGCCGGATATCTGAATGCCGTCGGCATTTGTGACCGTGAAGGTGGCCGTGCCGCCGACGTTGGTGCCGATGAAGTTGCCTTCAATTCTATTGTTACCCCCCGTTCTTAGTTGTATTGCGTCCCGGGGGTTGCGGTTGATCACCAGCCCGCGGACGACGCTGTTCCCCGCGTTGATCAACATCAAATAATCTACCACCCCCCCGTCGATGCCGCCGCCGTTCAGCTCTATCTGCAGCACGGCGTTGATCGCGCCCGCCGCGTTGGTGTTGGGCGTCGCGCCCGGCTGCGTATAGCCGTCAATGATGACCGGGTCGGTTATGACGGGCAGAGCCGACGCCAGCGAGATGGTGTGCGGCCCCGCACCGGGGATTTGGAAAGCGATGGTGTCTTTCGTCCCCGCATTGGCGTTGGAGGCGAGGATGGCTTCGCGCAGGGAGCAGCCGTTGCCGGAGCCGAGCGGTGTGCAGGCGTCGTTCGTGTCGGCCGTCGTGTTGACGGTATAGATCGTCAGAGTCGGCGTTGGCGTCGGCGTTGGCGTCGGCGTCGGTGTCGGCGTGGGTGTCGGTACTATTGCCCCCCCACCCCAGCTAGGCGCAAAATCGGATCCCGGGTTAGTAGTCAGCCGCTTCTGGTTCGTCCCGTCGGCATCCATCACGTAGATTTCAAAGTTCTCGTCACGCGCGCTGGTGAAGGCGATGCGCGCCCCGTCGGGCGAGTAAGCCGGGTCGTAGTCAGTGGTCGGGGAGGTGATGAACAAACGCGTCTGGTTCGAGCCGTCGGCGTCCATCACGTAGAGTTGGCCGCCCTCGTTGTCGCGGTTGCTGGTGAAGGCGATACGCGTGCCATCGGGCGAGAAGTCAGGCTCGAAGTTTTCACCCTGCGGGATATTAGTCAGCTGCATTTGGTTCGTGCCGTTGATGGTCATCACGTAGATTTCAGCGCTGCCATCGCGTTCGCTGCGGAACACGATGCGCGCGCCGTCTGGTGAGAAACTCGGCTCCACATCAATCCCCGGACTGGCAATCAGTCGCCTCTGGTTCGAGCCGTCCGAGTTCATCACGTAGATTTCGCGGTCGTTGTTGTCGCGGTTGCTGGCGAACGCGATGAGGGTGCCGTCTGGCGAGAAGCTGGGGTCGAAATCGCACGCCGTGTTATTCGTCAGCCGCGTCTGGTTCGAGCCGTCGGCATTCATCACGTAGATTTGACACTCACGCTCGAACGCGATCCTTGAGCCGTCTGCGGAGAAGGCCGGGTCTGCCTCAGACTCCGCGTTATTCGTGAGCCTCGTCTGCCCTGTGCCGTCCGGATTCATCACGTAGATTTCAGAGTTGCCGTCGCGGCGACTGACGAACGCGATCTGCCCGTTTGGCCCCGGCGTTGGCCCGGGCGTGGGTGTCGGAGTTGGGGTGGGCGTCGGAGTCGGAGTCGGGGTCGGCGTCGGGGTCGCGTCCGGCTTGCACTTGCCGGCGTCGCCCGCGCCGGCGATAGCTTGAATCTCGGGCTGCGAGAGTGCGCGGTCGAAGATTTCGACCTCGTCGATGCGGCCGGAGAAATGCTCGCCGGCGAAGGTCTCACTCACGCGCCCGATGACAGTGTTGGCGCTTGAATCAATGGCCCCGGTTGCGGTCGGCGTTTTGCTCCCGGCGAGGATGCCGTCCACGTACAACTCGAACCTGCCGTCCGATGTGTCTCGCACCGCCGCAAGGTGGTGCCACCCGGCCGTCAAAGCCGAGGGCGCCGAGACCGTGTCGCGCGCGGCGCCTATCAACACGTCGAAAGTCGCGCGCCCTTCCCCGGCGGCGGCGGGCGAGCTGGACTTCAGGGAGAAGAGCTTCCTCGTGCCCCCCGCGGTGGTGTTGTCCTTGCTGATGACGCGCCTCTCGCCCACGTTCGTCGCGGGGTCGATGAAGACCCACGCGTCGAGCGTCAGGTCGTCGAGGCTGAAGCCGGGGCCGAGATCGATGTAATCGTCCATGCCGTCGAGGCTGAACGCCTGCCCGACCATGCCAGCGGCGAACGTCGCGCCGTTCTTGAGCGTCCCATGATGGTTGTTGCCGCTGATGTCGGAAGCCGTGCCGTCGCCCGGCAGCCACGCCGCCATGCCGGCGGGAGGTGCGATGCAGGAAGGGACGGCGAGAAGGTAGCGCGCGACGGCGAAATCCGTACCGGTCGGCCCGGCGCCCGTTACCAGTCCGACCAGAACCAATTTACCGTCCGGTTGAATCGCCGACGCGAATGACCCATCGAGGCCTGTCGTGAAATCGGTTCTGACCACGCCGTTTGTGCCGAACGAGGTGTCGAGCGAGCCGTTGTCGTTGTATTGCGCGACGAGGAAGCCGGCGTTGAAGCGATGTCCGGTAACGATTATCTTTCCGTTTCTGATTTGAACGTCATTCAGCTCAGTTTCCCCTGAGGGCGCGCTCAGGATCGCCCGCCCGTCGCCGTCAAAGGTCGTGTCGAGCGAGCCGTCCGCGTTCAAACGGGCGGTGAGTCCGTCATAGAGTCCTGTCCCGGCGTGCCGTGACGTTCCCGCCAGAACGAGTTTCCCGTCAGGCTGAAGAGCCACACTTGCGGTTCCGACTTCAAAGTAATCATTAAACGCGACCGTCGCCTGCCCGTCGCCGTCGAAGGTCGTATCGGGCGAGCCGTTAGGGTTGTAGCGGGCCACGTCAAATCTGCCCCCTGTTCCCCCGCTGACTACGATTTTACCGTCGGGCTGTAGCTTAACGGTGTTCGCTGAGTTACGGGAAGAAAAAGTCGTAACAGCGAATCCGTCACCGTCGAACGACGTGTCGAGCGTGCCGTTAGGGTTCAGCCGCATTACGACGAATCCATCCACAGTTCCCCCGCTCGTATTTGTAAATGTCCCGGTAGCTACGATCTTGCCGTCTGGTTGGACGGTAACGTCGGTTTCCTTGCCGCTTCCAAACGCAAATGAAAAGGATCTAACATTAAATGGACTGACGAAGATCCCGCCCGAGCCGAACGTCTGGTCGTCAGCGCCGTTAGCGTTCAGACGTCTGATGAATAATTTCTTATCGGCGACGTTAGTCCCCGAAATGACGATTTTGCCATCATTCGGTTGAACCGCCACGCCGGATGCTTGAAAGACTTCCGGCCCTGTCGGCGGTATCTGGGGGAACAAATATCTGCCGCCGCTGGCGAATGATGTGTCGAGGCTGCCGTCGCCGTTAAGCCGGGTTGCCGCTTGAGAGGGGGAGGCACTTCCGTCCTGCGTCGCCGCCCTTGAGCTGCCGACGATAACGATTTTGCCGTCCACTTGGACTGCAACGTCTCTGCCTGCGTCAAGCCTGTTACTGAAATCAACCGTCACTTTACCGTCCGTGTCAAACGTCGTGTCAAGCTCGCCGTCCGCTGCGCTGACTCCCCACGCGACGTGGCAGACGAAGGCGAAAGCGGCCAAGGCTAGAGCAATGGCCAAGACGAAGCGCACTGCTGCGGCCTGAGGCCTGCGGGCGGCGTTGAAAGCGTGCATTGTGTTAGGGGTGCGGTTCATAACGGTTCTCCTTCTCTCACTTGCCGGCTCGCGGCTGGCGGCGCTGTTTATTCCGACCATTTCATTCAATCCTTCTTTCAACCACTAGAGCGGAATTCGAACTTGGGAAGTGCCACGCGAAAGGAAACTTATTTGCCGTGTCCTTTTTCGGGAGTAGAATCCGCTCTCATAGGAGGCAGCTTGAACGATTCACCGCCGAGAGATGTGACCGCCCTCCTGCTAAGCTGGAGTGCGGGCGACGAGGGCGCAGCAGCCGCGCTCATGCCGCTCGTCTATGACGAACTGCGGCGACTGGCGCGCAATTACCTGCGGCGCGAGCGACCCGACCACACCTTGGAGCCGACCGCGCTGGTCAACGAGGCTTATCTGCGAATTGTCGACCAGCGGCGCGTCAGTTTGCAGAACCGCGCGCAGTTCTTCGGGCTGGCGGCACAGTTGATGCGCCACATTCTCGTGGATCATGCGCGCACGCGCGGGGCTGAGAAGCGCGGGGGGCTACAGCCCAGGCTCTCGCTCGACGAGGCGCGCGTGATGATTGAAGACCGCGCGGCAGGCGTGGTCGCCCTTGACGAAGCGTTGAAGAGGCTCGCGGCGGTTGACCCGCGTAAAAGTCAGATCGTGGAGATGCGCTTTTTCGGCGGCTTGAGCGTCGAGGAGACGGCGGGCGCGCTCGGTATTTCAGCCAAGACCGTGAAGCGCGATTGGCGCAACGCCAAGATGTGGCTGCACCGCGAGTTGAGCGGGGATGCGGAGGGCGTGGTTGAGTCGGAGGCGTGAGCGCGATGAATATTGATCGGTGGCAACAAATTGAGGGACTGCTCGACGCCGCGCTTGAAGTAAGTGAGCCCGCCGAGCGCGCGCTCCTGCTCAACCGTGCCTGCGCGGGCGACGCGGAACTTCGCGCCGAAGTCGAATCGCTGCTCGCCCATCACGCGCCGTCCGAGACCTTCATCGAGGCTCCGGCCTTCGCCTACGTCGCCGAATTGCTGACGGAGGAGGCGAACGACGAATTAGAAAACCGGCGTGTCGGAGCGTACAAAATAATTCGCGAGATCGGGCGCGGCGGGATGGGCGCGGTCTTTTTAGCCGAGCGCGCCGACGGCGAGTTCGAGCAGCGTGTCGCGCTCAAGGTCGTGCGCCGAGGCTTCGCCGACTCCGATCTCGCGCGCCGCTTCCGCCGCGAGCGGCAGATACTGGCGACCCTGAACCACGAGAACGTCGCGCGCCTGCTCGACGGCGGCGTCTCCGCAGATGGTGAGCCGTTCCTCGTCATGGAGCACGTCGAGGGCGCACGCATCGACGACTACTGCGACGCCAACGGCCTGTCGGAGGGCGCGCGCCTGCGCGTCTTCCTCAAGGTCTGCGAGGGGGTGGCCTACGCGCACCAGCGGCTCGTCGTCCACCGCGACATCAAGCCGTCGAACATCATCGTCACCGGCAACGGCACGCCGAAACTCTTAGACTTCGGCATCGCCAAGCTGCTCGACCCTGAACAGGCCGGCGACGAGACGCGCACCGAACACCGCGCCTTCACGCCCGAATACGCGTCGCCCGAACAGGTCCGCGGCGAGTCGGTCACCACTATTTCCGACGTGTATTCGCTCGGCGTTTTGCTCCGCAGCCTGTTGCAGGGGGCTGACTCGCGGAGCGGCCAGCGGCAACGTCGCCTCGAAGGCTGGCGCGCGGACGGCGGCACGGATGGCCGGACTGTTGCGACCAACCTCCCGACGCGGCCGGAGGGCGTCGGCTCGGAAACGAGTCACAAGTTTTACGGCGCGGAGCTGCGGAACATCATCCGGATGGCGACGCGCGAGGAGCCTGACCGGCGCTACCAGTCGGTCGCGCAATTGGCCGAGGACGTGCGCCGCTACCTCGCTGGACTCCCCGTCCGCGCGCAGCCTGATACGCTTTCCTACCGTGCCTCAAAGTTCGTCCGGCGCAACAAGGCAGGCGTAGCGACCGTGGCGGTCATCTTGCTGGCACTTATCTCAGGGATCGCCGCAGTCGTCTGGCAATCCAGGCAGACGGCGGAGCAGGCGAGGATTGCGGCACAGGAGCGCGACCGCGCCGAGCGCCGCTTCTCGGACGTGCGTCATCTCTCGAACGCTCTGCTCACAGACATCGCTCCCAAGATCGAGCGGCTCGAAGGCTCGACCGAAGCTAGACAGGCACTTGTCGTTCAATCTCTGAAATACCTGAACAGGCTGTCGCAAGAGGCCGTCGATGAGGTGGGGTTGCAGATGGAACTGGCGGCGGCTTACGAGAGGGTCGCCGACCTTCAGGGCAATCCGGGGAAACCGAACCTCGGCGACTTCACGGGCGCGATTTCGAGTTATGAAAGGGCGAACCAGATTCGCCGCGCCCTGCCGGCTACGAAAGAAAGTCGGGTGCTGCTCGCGGAAAATTTTCGCGGCCTCGCTAACGTCCGCTACTTGCAGAATGACATTAAGGGAGCGCTGCGGGATTACGCGGCAGCGGCGGAAGTCCACGCAAATCTTCTGACCGCCGAGCCTCACTCCGACGAGTTGCGGATGGCTTATCTGAAATCCAAATTCGACATCGCCGAACTCCATTCGCATAACAATCAGTACAGCATCGCCGTGCCGATGCTGCGCGAAATCGTCGGCACTCTCGAACAATTCGAAGCCGACCAACGGGAGGCGCGGCGGTTCTTGGCGGCAGCCTACGCGCAACTCGGAAACGCTCTCTCGTGGGACGACAAACAACGGGAAGCTGAGGCCGAGATGGCGAAGGCGACGGCGATTGCCGACCGCCTCGCCGCCGAAAACCCGAACGACACGAACATCCGACAGGGCGTGTTGAAAGTCTATTTTTTGGCGAGCGGCATCTACGAAACCATCGACGACGAGATCGCTTTACAGTTCGCCCGGAAGGCCCTGCGGCTGGCCGAGCAGGCCGTCTCTGCCGACGCGGCGGACGTGCAGGCTAAACAGAATGTAGCGAAGCTGCTTTCGCGGGTCGGCAACCTGTCGGCGAATCTGAAAAGATTCCCTGAAGCCATTTCGAACCTGGAGAAGTCCGAAAAAGTGTATCTCGAACTGGTCGAGCGGGATCCGGCGAACCGGATTTATCAACAGTATTTGGGAATCCTCTACACGCGTTTCGGCGATGCGAAACACAAGCAGGGCGATTTGCGTGGCGCGCTAAGAGCCTTTCAAAAATCGGCTGCTCATTTTGAGGACGCTTTCCAAAGAGACGAAAATAATTTGGTCGATCGGCGCAACTTGGCGCAGTCGTTGAAGAGTCTTGGCAAGGTTTACTTGGAGTTCGGCGAGAGGTCTGAAGCGAGAGAGAATTTTCAGCGTGCGCTCGATATTTTGAATCGGCTGAAGGCGCAAAACGCACTCGGCGACTGGGACAATAAAATGTATGACGAAATACGAAACTCTTTACAGTTGTTATAAACATGGCGGCCCAGACGTGACTGAAGGGCGCGCGGGCGCTGGTAGTGTTGCAGCAATTGGTTTTCTGATTATACTCCCCTGTTCCTGTACCTCGTGACTACCTGAGGCCTTCCCTGTGAAGTTCCCCCTTCAAGTGGCGCTACTACCCGCCTGAACTCATCCTCCTGTGCGTCCGCTGGTACTGCCGCTATCAGCTCTCTCTCCGCGATGTCGAAGAGATGATGCACGAGCGTGGACTCGACATAGATCACTCAACAGTATTCAGGTGGGTACAACGATGCGCTCCGGAAATCAATAGGCGTATACATCAACATTTGAAGATGAGTGGCACGTCTTATCGAGTAGATGAGACTTACATCAAAGTCGGGAAGGCTTGTAAGTATTTGTATCGCGCAGTCGATAAGTCGGGTCAAATTATAGAATTCATGTTAAGCGCGAAGCGTGATGTTTCCGCAGCAAGATGATTCTTCAAGAAGATGATGAGAACTGAGCATCGGAGGCTCCCGTTCTCGATCAGTGTCGATAAGAACGCGGCTTATCCTGAGGCATTCAGTTTTTCACAAGCGGAACGGGTTGTGCCAGAGGGCTGCCAACTACGGCGTGTGAAATATCTGAACAACATTATCGAGCAAGACCACCGTTTCATCAAAAAGAAAGTAATGGCCTCACAATGCTTCAAGAGCTTTCACACCGCAGAACTAACGCTGGAAGGAATTGAGCCGTGAATATGATGAGGAAAGGTCAGGTCAAAAGATTAGCCGGGAGTGATACCCAAGGGCAGACGAAGTTCGTCTTAAACCTCTTTGTTAGGTCGCGGCATAATAGAATCGACCTGACAGTCTTGGACACCTCGAAATAATCTTTGCAACACTAGCGGTACGAGGGCGGCGGAGACCGGTCAAGAGTACTTGCGTAGATTCACCATGTAAGGGGGCGAGAGGCAGCAGAGAGGACTTCCTACAAGAGTCCGATAACTTATTTACTTCCCTTCCCAGCTCTGCCCAACGATTCAAAGTAGCTACACCATCCTGAGTCGGATGAGCGATACCTACGCCAATACATAGGGGCAAAAGTTAATTGTTAGGCAAAGCTTCCCCTCCCTTTCCCTGTCATTAACGAGCCAAAAAGATGCCTGAAAAGACAACACTCGGCCTTGCAGGAAAATTAGGCGGTTTTAGTGAGCTATCGGAATCAACACAAAAATGCGTTTAAGGAATCTTGGGAAGTGAGGGAACATTTTGTGAGCCATCCCCTCTTTTTTGTGAGGTCGAGGGAGATACCAGCTTTTTAGTGTAGAGCCGCAACACTCGTGAAAGTATTATCGGACTCTTAACTACACGGTCAAATGGCAGAATGCAGTATTCTCAGATGCACAAAGTTAAACATCGAATTTATTGAATCTACAGATGTTATAATACATCCTTAATAATCTGATAGTGCATAATTTACCACCATTATGCACTTTATAAGACAAAAGGGGAGTCCACTTCCTGCCTACTACTTTCCGCCGTTCCCCGTGCTTGGCTTGGTAGAAGATGTCGCCGACTTGGCGGTAGAGTTCCTCCTCGTCCCTGGCCTGCTGGCTGCGTGAGTGCAGGGTGACGGAGTAGCGCCTGCGGTCGAGCGTACTCAACCCTGCGTAGACGAAGGCGCTCGAGGCGGCGGCGACGAGGCTGGCGGTTGAGGTCAACCGGAGGGCGGCCGACCAACTTGACACGAACTCGGGCTGAGGGCCGAAGTAAAGAAGCGAGAAGTGCCACACGAGTTCGCCCGTCGCCCAGAGGACGATGCCCGTGATAAAGAACTTCGCCGCGCCGGTCGCGGTCACCTCCACCACCAAGTCGTCGGCGGTGCGCTGCCGCCCTCGCTCGGGCGCGCGAAACGGACGAGGGCGATGGCGATGACGACGGTGGCGATGACGACGCAGGCCCCGGCCGTTCGGAGGTCGACGCGTTCGAGGGCGCGCAGCAGGCTCGCCCTCGAGAGGGCGAAGGAGACGGCGGCGAGCGCGCGGGTGTGGTTGCGAGTAGCGACCTGCACAAGATTGGCTCAAATTTTCCGCATCATAATAATGCGCAAAATCAGCATTATCGGAATTGACTTATCCCAATGCATATAACGGTTTTTAATTGCCGTTGATGCATTATTAATGGGCGTGAATGTAAATCTTCAGATATTTTACTAAACGTCATCACATAATTTACTAAACGTAAGCCCTTCTTATCCCACTTTTGAATCTCAATTATATGAGAGGTAGATGAGTGCTCTACTCATTCAAGACCACTACATGCTGTGTGAATTTGCACCCACCTCCGGCCCCTTTGTGTACCCAAGCAGTGAAATCAGTAGAATATTACTTATTCTAAGTGTAATATCTGACCTTCGTGTAACATCATTTCTACTTGGAAGTGTTATCAGACATTGAAAGCCACAAGACGCCGACCACGCAAAGCTGACCCGCTCACCTCGCCGCAGGCCATCCGCTCTATCATCGAGCATATACGTTCGGCCCTGCCCGAGATTATCCCTCAGAAAGACAAAGAGTTGATTCGTTTGCTTCGCGCAGCCCGGCATGCCCAGCGCTATCCCGCGACTGACACGAAGCGTGGCCGACCCAGCAGATGGAGGCGTGAGGATTTGCTTAAAGTAGGAACACGGCTCAGCGACATACTTGAACGTGAAACGCCTTCACACATCTCGGTCGCCAGTTTTGTTGACCACTATTTACGCCTGCTCGAATTCCCTGCTGATGTGACCCAAGCGCTCGCTTCAAGGGAGATTAATCTGTTCGAGGCCGAACAACTCGCCAGAATCACCCCTGAGAGACTCCAAGCCACTTTTGGGCAAGCCCGCCGCACGCGCGCCAACCTGCTCTCGACGCATCTGCAAACTAAAGCCTCCGGCACGCAGCTGCGCCAGCGCGTGAATGAATTACTGAAGCAGCCTAATGCTGCGGCCCAAGCCGATGAGTCCCATGATGAAGGATTTGGGGATTTAGAAGATTTCGACCCTTATGACCCGACGCATCTGTTTTGGGAACAAATCAAGCAACTGGGTTTTGCCTTCCGCGAGATCAGACGTGAGGATGTAATGGATGAAGAGATCGAAGAATTATTGAAAGCGAGCGAACCGATTATGGCGGTGTTGAGCAGAATTCAGCGGCGCAAGGAGCAAAGCGGCGGGACCAAATTGCGTCTCTAAACACTCACGTTCAGTAAAATATAGGAAAATGGCCTCAAACATCGCCTCTGTTCAGTGAAATATCTGAAGATTTGAAACCCTCTTAAAATCTAATGTAAGTAACTGATTTAACACTATTTCCGTTAATTAAAACTCCAGTCAACTACTTTTGCTCGTTTAGTAAGATTTCTGAAGATTTACATTCATTCCGGACGGTGCAATTTCACATGATATGTGTGTGAAACCGTCTGTGAAACTTGCCACTCAAAACCCGTTTTGAGTCATTCCGCAGCCAGCGGCGGGACAGCCAGTGAGGCGTGCCTGCACTTCGCGACCCCTTTCTCGGGCCCCTCCGGGTACCAGAAGCCGACGCCGGCGCAGTCGGGACACTTCCGTCTCTGTTCGGGCGTGAGCGCGGGCGAGGCGCTTCCCTGCCCGGTGGCCTCCGTGGCCGTCATCTCGGCGGCGCGCGTCTTATCGACCTTCCACAGGCGGCGGCGCAGGTGCTCGGTCAGGAACGCCGGCACGTTTGAGACCGTGGTGCGCGCCGCGGCGATGCGAAGCTCGGTGACGAGCAGTTCGGCCAGTTCCTCCCACCGTTCTACGCTCGTCGAGACCTTGCCCGTCAGTTCCCTTTCGGCCTCGATCAATTTGGCGGCCAGCCGGCGCGCGGCAGCGTCATCATCAGAATTCTCTTCTTTAGTCTTAAAAGAAGTCTTAGGAGCCTCGGAAGTGTCAATGTTATCAAAGGATTGACCCACCCCAACCATCACCGTTTTTTGCACCCCCTCCACTACCGATCTTTGGGTGGTGTCGGTGCTGGTGGGGGTTGGTTGGGGTGGGTTGGGGATGGTGCTGGTTGGGGTGGGTACTTCCTCCGGCAGGCGGACGGAATAGCTGAATCCTTCGCGGTCGCCGTTGTCGCCGGTTCTTTCCAACAGGCCGATGCCCACCAGGTATCGCATGTGCGTCTCCACGGTCTTGACGTTCCTGATGCCTGACCAGTCCATCAGAGTGCGCTTCGTGGCCCGGACGGACTCGCGAGGTTGTATCGCCCCGCGCGTGCGTAGGTAGAGTGCGTCGTAAATCTTTTTACTGGAGCCGGGGAAGAGACCGGCGGGCAGGGCGTCACGCTCAAGCGAGTTGGCGCGGCGATTGAAGTCGCGAGCCGGAGCGGCGTTCTTTTGGGGATGGTGGGGGATGGTTGGGGATGGTATTGGTTGGGGTGGGTCATGCCGGACTTCGGGCGACGCGGCAGGCGTCGGCGATGCGCCCGGCAATTCGATATTTCCGCCGAAAAGGTGGCTGATCTCGTCAGTCGCGTCCGGAGCCGGCTCCGCTTTCACTGAGGGCTGCGCGAGTTTGTGGAGCCTCTCCTGCAATAAATTCCGGTCCGACTTTTTCATCGTTAAATCTCACTCTGATTTCGTTCGTTAAATTGAAAAAGGCGATGGCGGCAGGTGAGTGGACTTCCGTTTCGATCACGGCCTTACCCACCGCCGTAGCTTTCTCGACCGCGGCTGAATCCGGAATGGTCGTCTCGAAGAGGTTCGTCTTGAAGATCGCCCCCAATTGCTCGCGGATGCCGCGGTCGACTACGCCGCGAGGCTTGTACTTCGTTGAGAGACCCATGAACATCATCTTCGGCACGTAGGCACGGCGGATGGCCGTCAGGGTCTTGAGCATCTGGCGAAGGCCGACGAGCGCGAAATGCGAGCTGTCGACCGGGATGATCGTCATGTCGGAGAGCGCGAGCGCGTTGATGGTCGGGGCGTCGAGATTCGGCGCCGTATCGATAACGCAGTAATCATAGGCGCGGGTGACTTCCTGGAGCCGGTTGCGCAGGAGCAGGTCGCGCGAGATGTTGAAAGTTTCGATTAGCCCCTTGGCGTCGAAGTCCACGCAGGAGGGGATGTAATCGAGCCGCTGCCGCGCGCGGAGCAGGAAATTGGAGATCTCCGTGTTCTGGTCGAGCATCATCCGGTGCGACGTGCGGCGGTTAATCTCCAGCTCCTCCAGGTCGGCGCCCATCGCGACCGACATATTGCCCTGCGGATCCATATCGACTGCGAGCACGCGGCTCCCCTGCATGGCCAGGTTGATCGCGACGTTGAAGGCGGTCGTCGTCTTCGCCGCGCCGCCTTTGTGATTCGAAAAGACGATGGTTTTCATTAAGCGGCTTTCTCCTCGGTTTCCATGGCTGCCGGCGGGGAAGGCGACTTCCTCGGTCGTCCCATCTTCGGCGGCTTAAACCCCACCAGGTCTGTCTCCGGGATCATCCACACCGGCCCACGCACCGTCTCCATCTCGTGCGCGTTTTTGAACAGGCCGCGACGACACCACAGGCGTACGGTGATCGGGCTCACGCCGAGCCGCTTCGCCGCCTGTGTCGTTGAAAGTTCATTTGCCATCCGCGCACCTTACTCCACGATCATCCTTCCCGTCAAGAAAAAGTTTATCGCGTCCGTTCTATTTCTCTTGCTTTCTTTGTCGTGTGAGATATACTTTCTTCTGGCAGGTGGTAAGAAAAACGGTGAAGGGAAGACGAACATGACGATCAAACTCGACGAACCCAAACGCAACCTGAACTACATGACCGGACGCGTTACTGACGCTTGGGTTTTTTAGTCACGCATCAACCGCGAAATAGCCGGAATGTCGTTCGAAAGATTGAAGGCTTGCTCAGGTGTGTGCGCGGCATCTCAATTCCAGCGTTATGCCACTACGAGTGGAGAGTTTTGCAGTGGGCTACTTATCAACCGAAGACCCTACTTTCCGTTCTGCCGTAGGGCAATGGCTGGAACAATGCGGCGAGGTTTCGGCACTGATTCGCTATTCACACGCTGCCGGCTCTAAAAGCTTTGAGTTCTTCCACACGATGGAAGCCTTTTCGGAGCGGTTGCGGCAATTGCCCCGCCGTGCCTGCGTGACAGTTTTCCGTGACCGCAGTTACCTCTACGCGGTCGCGTTGATGAAGAGTTCCGGAGTGCGACATTGGCGCATATTCCCCACGGCGCCTAGTATTTGATCGCAGGGCTGGAAGAGTTATCGCATCGCGGGGAGAACTGGTTCCGGTTCCTGAGCGGAGAAAGTCGCGCTGAGTTGGCGAAAGACCTGAGTGAGTGTTTGGGTGAGGAGGTCGCTGTGGGCGTGTACCTGCCGTGGCTGTGTGATAACGATCAGGTCACATCCGCTGTCGTGCCGGAGAAGGATGGCTTGGTTGTCTGTGGCATCTACCAGGGGCATGGCATAACAACGGCATGCAGCGGACGCGCACCCAGCAAGCTTTTTATCTTTCAGGTTATTGGCGCGCCGCTGATGCCTGGCGTTAGATGCTTTGTCTTATGGACAATATGAAAAGACTACGAATGTTTTGGATGATCTCAATCCTATTTGCCGCTTGCGATCTTGTGATTGTGGCTGGATGTCAAGACCATATGGATGATTACAGGCGACCAGCTATTTATTACATTCCCGAAGGATACGTCGGGTGGGTGCGCGTTAATTACAACATCATAGGCACTCCCGAACTACCTCGTGATGGAGTATCTCAAATCTTCAAAATCCCACTTTCCGGCTTGTTACAGACTTCATCAGAGTTGAAGCAGGGCGCTGCTAGCGCCGAATACTTTTACTATTCCGGTGATTTCGTTCGACCAATGCCGGAGAAAGATAAGCGAGGTGGTCTGATTAGCTGGGCGGTTAAAAATGCTGATGGCTCTCACACAGATAAACAGTTCATATATTTCTTTGTCGGCTCTCGAAAGGAATATGATAAACACAAGAATGAGATCGAAGGATTAAAAGTAGATGATTTCTGGTATGTAGTCAGAAGTGAAGAAGATTTACCCAAAGTTGGTAGTTTGAATAAGATTTCTAAGAAGGCGGCCTTGAATCGCTGATTTCAAAACGCATCTAACAACTCATTCAACCGGAGCGCGAATAGCGTTGCTTTCATACGCGAGACTTGTCCGTATTGGCGGTTTGTCGCGCCCGGTTAATTCGGGCGTTATGCGGTTACTGCTCAGGTGCGTGTGTCGTTACTTGCGTGCGCTCCTCCTGGCTAGAGGGTTTGATGATGAGATATCGATAGTGGGAAATACACGGCCGGCATGTCTCACCCGCACAGGGGGCTGAATGAGCGCGGCAGGGCATCTTTTCGGGGCAGAGTCAGCTTCTCTCAACCTTTCGCAGAGCCACCGAGGTTAATTATCGCCATCTCGGGGCTTGATATCCGCAACGACTACCCGACAAGTGTCACCGCCGAGACCGAGAGAGCCGCCGTGGATGGGTTCGGCCTGCGCAGCAGCATGGCTTATGGCGGAGTCCAAGAGGTTACGCTAACCTGGGTGGCAATCGGCGCCGCATACCAACGGCATGCACCCGACCCGCCTCAGCGTGGCTCTCAACATCAAAAGTTCCAGCGGGCGGGTGATGCCGGGCGTTAGGCCTGCATAACGATTGATGGAGTAAGAAGTGAACCGCTCCCAGCTAGTGATATTGAGCCTTGTTTGCGGTGTCCTCCTTACCATCACGCTTACAGGGGTGGCATTCTCCCTCGAAAGTAAGAACGCTTCGCGCCTTCTGCTCTGGTACGCTCCAATCCCCGCATACGTGGTGGGGGCGGATTCGCCGCCGGAGGTTTACAGTCTCGACGGGGAGGGAGAAGTGAAATACGAGGAGCCTCCGATCTACCTGCTCGCTCAGTTAGCCGGGTTGCTCCTGGGTGTTCCCATTTATTCGGCGGTCAGCTACTTATTGATACGGGCTATCACAAGCTCGAAGTTCGAAGGCCCGGCCTAACAATGGCATGCAGCTGATGCGCAAATAAGCGGTTCCATTAAGCTCCATCGCCCGTGCGCGCCGCTGATGCCGGGCGTTAGACATCTTCTTTTCTTTGGGTGCGTATGACGAGACAAGGCTTCAGAAGATTATTCATACTCTCGTGGCTCGTTGGGTTGTCGGCTGTGGTGGTGTCCATGGCGACAGTCTCATATCTGCCGCCCGACCTGCGAGATTATGTGGAAGCGCAAAGTAATGCCGAGCCAGCAGCTAAAGATTGGGTTGTGTTCGCGGTCGGTGTCTGCATTCTCATCGGCTACATTATTACCTCCGTGGGCCTCTACCGATTCAGGCCTTGGGCAAAGAAACTTTTCCTACCTTTGAACATAATTGCTTTGCTGCTGATGCCACTGCACGGGCCGTCCGTAATGACTGGCTGGGCGAGTGCCTTCAATGGTTTGAATTTTCTGGTTGGGGGAGGCGTTCTGTTCCTTGTTTACCTATCGCCCGTAAGTCAGATGTTTGTAGCGGACGGCGATATCTAACAACGGCATGCACCCGACCCCGCATAAGCCCGCATATCATCGCGAGACTTGGCCATCATCACGTCTAGCCGCGGTGGGTGATGCCCGGCGTTGGGCGCTTTACAACTCTCACACGTCTGAGAAGGAGAAACACAACATGAAATGTTCATCCATACTCCTGTTCCTCTTGGTCCTGCTCTCGCCGGGTATAGCTTCCGCTCAAACTGAGAAAGGTGAATGGAAGCGTCCTAAGCACAACGGCAAGATAACCAACGAGTATGATCGAACCAACGATCAGACGAAATTGGCACTTGGGTTGATGCCGGTCACCTGTGTCAAGGACGGTTGCATATTCATTAGTTTAGACTCATCCTTCCCTGGGGCTAAACTTAAATCACCTGTAGGTCGCGTCATTTTGGGGCTCTCCATCGTAACGAAAACGCTGAAACCGTTTGCTGCTCCAAAACTCGTGTTCCGCCTTGATGGCGAATCTATGGCTCTCGGAGAAATGACATTCGCTGGTGAGGTTCCGGCGGGTGAACTTACCGGCCTGCCTTATGGGATTCCACTGACGGGCGATGAGCTTGCCAATATAGCCGGCGCCCACAAGGTAGAGGTGGAGATTGGTGGTTTCCGATTTGCTTTAGGCGAGAACGCGCTCAATGCAATTAAGGACTACAACCATCAGGTTCGGGCTGTGCATTGATGAGCATGACGCGCCCAACAACGGCATTCAGCAGACTCGCGCCTCAGCATTTCTCTCATGGATGTTGAACAGGCGCTCGCCGCTGATGCTTGGCGTTCGACATCTTCGTGTATGTGACAGTCTGTAAAGCCATGAGAAAACTTCTTGCGCTGTTTTTGATCCCTATCCTGCCTGCGATGCTTGTCGCGCAAACTAATCCGGCTGCGCGGTCTCAGTCGCTCGTTTTCACTCATGTAACAGTAATTGACATGACGGGCGTGCCAGCCAGACCAGACATGACAGTGGTGATTGGTGACGGTCGTATTTCTGCGCTCGGCAAGTTCGGAAGGATTCGCATACCGAAAGGCTCAAAGGTAATCAATGCTGCTGGCAGGTTTCTGATTCCTGGCCTGTGGGATATGCACATTCACTCCGGAGGTTATCAAGATGGTCGGAAAAATTTTCCGGTATTTGTCGCCAACGGCATCACGGGCGTGCGGGATATGGCATCGCCCCCGGAAGATGTTCTAAGACTCCGAAAAGAGGCTGATGCCGGAAACTTTGCCAGTCCGCGCATGATAGTGGCAGGCCCTATCTTACAAGGGCCGCTCCATTTTCAGATGCCATTACTGCGTTCCGTGAGTAATGAAAGTGAGGTAAAGGAAACCGTAAGCTATCTGAAAAAGAGCGGAGTTGATTTCATCAAGATAGGTGACTCGTTGCCGCGCGATCTCTATTTCGTGCTCGCCGCAGAGACGAAGCGGCAGGGCGTCCCTTTCGCCGGTCATTTGCCCATAGGTGTCGGGGCAGGGGAAGCTTCCGATTCCGGTCAACGTAGTATTGAACATTTCGGAAGCGCCCGCTTTCACGGAGTGTTGCTCGCGTGCTCGACGCGCGAGGCCGAGCTGGGCAAATACGTCGGAGAACTGCTGGAGGCTGCCAAGAAGGGGGACGAATCTGCCGACACTAAATTATTTCGCGCAGGGTTGACCAAACCGTTGCTCGACACTTTCAGCGATGAGAAGGCGACATCTTTGTTCGCTCTTTTCGCCAAGAATCAGACGTGGCAAGTGCCGACGCTTGTTGCGTTGCGTGAGGTGTGGACTTCCAAGCGCAAAGAACTCGGTGATGAAGATAAGCGATACGGAGATCGGGTCTGGCAAAAGTACCTTGAGATGGTCAGTGCCATGCGGCGGAAAGGTGTGATGCTCTTGGCCGGCACGGATTTACCATTGAATAATGGCGTTTCGCGTCTCCATGAGGAACTGTCGTTGCTTGTTCAGGCGGGCTTGACGCCGATGGAGGCGTTGCAAACCGCGACACGCAATCCGGCGAAGTTTATGGGTAGGTCAGACATGATTGGCACAGTAGAAAAAGGGAAGATCGCGGACTTAGTGTTGCTTGATGCCAGCCCGTTAGAGAACATCGGCAACACTCAAAAGATA